>JBKQRT010000264.1:0-16874 GCA_052143895.1 Acidimicrobiales bacterium
CTTTTTCCGGCGTCCATGCCGGGCTCTTCGTCCGTTACCCGATCCTCGACCACGTCGTCTGCGGTCTTGTCTTCAGCAGGCACGACACCCTCCTCATGGGGTGACGATCCTCGTCCAACATAGCGAGAAGAAGGGCACCATAATCACGATCTGGCCGCTCAGCCTTCATTGGCGGCTGTGGGTGTCGAAAACCCATCCCAGCCGTTCTCACTTGTGCTAGCCGGTCAGCCAAGGTGGCCGAGGCGCACGGTCAACGGGCCGGGAGACTTGGGTCAACTGAATGATCACCAAGGCGGGCGATGCCCGACGGCCGTGCCCACCTGCGGAGCCCGACCGAAATGTTTGCTGGATCTCGATGTCGTGAGGCAGCCCAGATGAGATGAGCCTTGCATGTGGCAGCCCGGCCGCAGCTCCGCAAGCCGCAAGGCATAGAGTGCTCACGGTGATGAGCGGCGTCCACCGACTGCTTCCCTCGATGCCTACACACGGTCTTCGTCGTCGCTGGCGGCGCTTGGGCACCTCTTTCGGTCTGGTTCTTCTTGGAGCAGTGGGCGTCGCTGCGTGCGGGGGCACCTCGACGACGGTTGCGAGCACGACGGCTGCGGAAATAGCTATTCATCCGGCTACGTGCTCAGAACATGGTCCCACTCCGTACCTCCTTCCCACGCCGGAACAGCCGGTTCACTCCGGTCTCGCAACTGAGCTAGTCCCCCCAGGTCCGACCTATGCCACCATCTGTCGATACGGTGGACCGGCGCCACTCGTACGATCCCATGTTGTGGCCAACCCCGAACTCAGGGCGTTGGTGGCCTTCTTCAACTCGTCGAAGTGGCAGGTCATTTCCAATCCTGGGGAGTACCAGTGTCCCGCATATCGTTATGGACAGGCCGACCTCGTCAAGTTCGTCTATCCGATTGGTCGAGGCGTGACTGTGACGGTCGACCTTGGCGGGTGCTCGTTCGCCTCGAATGGTGTTCGTACCGTTGGCGGCTACGCCATCGGTCAGCGGCTGGCAGCTTGGGTTGGAAGCTAACCAAACCCGATCGCCTGCGCTGGTGTCAGGCGACATTGCCAGAGCGTCCCATGGATCAGCTTCCACTGATTCCGAGGAAGTCGCGTCATTCAGCGACGGGATCGCCGAGTTGGAACGACCTCACAACAGTATCTGCGCAGAGGGCACCTGTTCGACTGCGGAGTGTCTCGTCATCCCCGCAACCCGCTGTCGGGGCCTATCGCGACGACGGGGACGGCACGGTCACCGGCGGTCGGTTGTCAGACAGTCGGCGTCGATTCGCGTCGTCTGCTGTTGGACGATTCCACTGATCGATAGAGTCCTCATCCATGCATGGCGGCTTGCAGTCTCAGGGTGATCCCGGACTCTCAGCTGAGCTGGGCGCTCTCGTCCACCGGCGGCCGAGGAGCATTGCCGCGGCTGTTTTCGCTGCGGATGCGAAGGCCGACCCGGCATTGGCGTTCATCCGAGCTGACAGCACCACTCAGTTCGAGATCGGATCCGTCACCAAAGGGCTGACCGGCATGCTCCTCGCCGACTGCGTGGAGCGAGGTGAGATCTCACTGGACACCGTCGTCAGTGACGTCATCTCCACCAGCGCAGGAACCGAGTTTGGCTCGATCAGTGTGCGGGAGCTCTGCACGCACACATCTGGGCTTCCTCGCATGGTTCGGTCTCGCCGGACCGGTGTACGGGCGCTCGGGTATGTGTTGCTCGGAGCGGATCCGTATCGCGGGATCTCTGCATCGCTGTTGATGAAGCAGGCTGCTCGCCAGCGTCTCTCTCGTCGAGGACGCCATCAGTACTCCAATCTCGGGGCTGCGGTGCTCGGCCAGCTCCTGGCCATCGTGGTCGGCTCCGACTATCCATCCCTGGTGAGTGAACGGGTTCTGCTCCCCACTCGCATGCAGGCTTCGGCTGTTGCCACGCATGGAGACCATGCCCCACCCGGCCGGTCCAGAAGGGGCCTGCCCAAGCAGCCCTGGGTCCTCGATGGTTACGCACCCGCAGGGGGTGTCGTCAGCACGATCGAGGACATGGCACGCTTGGCGTCGGCACTGCTGGACGGGTCGGCGCCGGGGTGCGAATCGATGTCCGCAATCGATGGCGTTTCCATTGGTCAGCCAAACCGGGCGATCGGGATGTTCTGGGCCATCTCGTCAGCAGCCGGCACCGACGCCTCGATCATCTGGCACAACGGCGGTACTGGTGGGTATTCAGCCCTCTTTGCGCTCCTGCCTCACACCCGTCAGGCGGTGATCGTTCTGGGGAACGCAGCTCGCCCATCGGAGTATGAGCGCATTGCTTTCGGGTTGCTGAAATGGCGGGTGGAGGCCTCAGGCCACGGGCCGCAGCAGCTTTCCGCGTGACTGCCGTCGAGTGTGAGGAGTCGGTCCAGCGGCCGATTCGTGGCAACCGGAGAAGCCGGATGAGAGCAGATTGGATGGCCGATCCCGCTCGTCGTCCACCTGGGCGCGTCCCGATGAGCACAGCGTTCAGACCTTCATGGCTTACAACCAGTAGGTCATCGGATCGAGTCCGACCGCGCCCACTGGCTGTCGACGAAAGAGCACGGTGGAGCGCAGAAAGCGGCCCCCTACCGCTTCAGTCGTTTCTGCCCAGGAATGCCGGAGTCAAGTTACGGAATGCCTTCGTCGTAGGTGATCGTCACCGTTCGGTCAATGAGATCACAGATTGCCTCGACTTCGTCATAGCTCCTTGCCGAGCCGTAGACGCCGTAGACGAACTCCCCCAAACCGAGATGCCAGTCCACCGTGTCCCCCGACTGGCGATTGAACGTGACATCGGCGATGCCGGGTAGGTCCTTCAGGTGGTCGAGCCCCGCCATCGAGGCAATGCGGCACGCCCACACAGGTGGAGGAGTGATGCGCCGGTACGCGATCTTCGGCAAGGAGAGCGGCAGGTCAATGGTGGCAGGCATGCCCAAGGCAAGCTCCATGGCGATCCTGAACAGGGAGACCTCACCGCCAGCGAGGGTCACGAGCTGTGGGACTGCTCCGCCGAGGCGACCGTTCACTTCGATGATGCGAGGGCCGTCTGGAGTGAACTTCACTTCGGTGTGCTGACAGCCGTGACGAACGCCGAGCGCGACGATGGCCGCGGTGGCAACCTCCTTCACTGCGTCCGCGTCCGCCGCAGAGATGTCACTCGGGAGCACCATCCCCGTCTCGCGAAATGGGTCAGCAAACGGGAAGCGGCCGGTCACGGCGAAGTGGTGTACCACTCCATCGCTGATGAAGCTCTCCGCCGAAACGACATCGGCAAAGCGAGAAACCGAACGATTGGTGCCCGCGAGGTAGCCTTCGAGCATCCATCCCTCGTGCTCCATCTGCTTGCAGTCCTGGGTTGCGATGAGACGCGCCAACTCAGCTGCGTCGCTCACCTGACGTACGTTTCGGCTGCCAGCTCCTCTGCGCGGCTTGAGTATCGCCGGGAAGCTCACCTCACGGGCAATGCGCTCGGCGCCAGTCTGGTCCAGCTTGTCCTGGATCGCCCAAGTGGCCGGGACAGGGAGCCCCGCCGTGTGCATGGCCTCACGCTGCAGCTTCTTGTCCGTTAGCCGCTCGGCTACGGCCGATGAATGGAAGTCAAGATCAAGCTTGGAGGCGATCTCGGCGAGCAGCACTACTCGACTGTCGTTCAGGGTGATTACGCCCGTTGGCCCCTTGCTTCCAAGGTCTTGAACTGCCTGATCCACAGAGAGTCCTGCGATATCCACAACGCTACCGAGTTTGCGCAGAAGGGGAGCGAAGTGGGCCATTTCCGGAACGGCCAGATCGACCATCCAGATGATTTCGCACAGGCCGCTCGCGGCCTCTGAAAGTGCGAACGCTGACGGCGTTCGGGCGTCAAACGAGATGATCAGCCGTTCCTCCCGTTTGCCGGTCACTCGCGCACTCCCTTAGATGCCCGAACCGTCACTTCGGGCAAGTGGAGACTGAAGGTGCGGACTATGACCACGGTGAAGATTCTCGTCCAAGTGGGATTGGCCTGCCACTGCAGCCGAGTCGTGGGGCGCACGCGCTTGGGGACCTTCGGCCCTTCCGGAATCGGCCTTCATCCCGTATACTGATTGGTGAGGGACGGAGGAAGATCCCAGAAGGAGGTTGCCTATGCTGAGACGTTGCAGAGGTGGCTCATCCTGAGAATGAGCGGTGAGGGAATGTACGGGGCGGTTGACCGTAGGCCCAGGTGATCGACAGGCAAGCGGCTCGAAGTGTGAGCGTTGCATTGACAGGAGCGAAGTAGTTCCTCTGGTAGCCATTTCCCTCGCGGTCCACTCCCGGAGTACAAATGAAATGGAGCGCCCGATCCCCGCTGATCTGTGGGACGGGCGCTTCGTTGTGTCACTGCTCTCGTCGCCCGAAGTGAGTGGGCTACACCTGGGGGCGACCATCAGATCCATGGACGACGGCCAAGGCTCGGGAACCTCGAAGAGTCTATGGTGCGGTGAGGTCGTGCCCACTGGCACGCCGTTAGGAGGTGGCAATGCCCAAGTACCTACTTGAGGTGAACTACACCCAACCCGGCATCAAAGGGCTGAAGGCAGAAGGCGGTTCGGCCCGTGTTGCCGCCGCCACGGAGTTGATCGAGGGGCTAGGTGGGAAGATCGAGTCATTCAACTTCGCCTTCGGTGGCACCGACGCCTATGTCATCGCTGACTTCCCCGACAACACTTCCGTCGCTGCAGCAGCTTTGACCGTGTGCGCCGGCGGTGGGGCCACGGTGCGGACCACCGTGCTTCTGACGCCCGCCGAAGCCGATGCCGCCGCAGCCAAGCAAACGCTGTATCGACCGCCGGGCCACTGATCCGGGTGGCGTCGTTGGCCCCGCCCCCCTCGGTGGCCATGGGGATCCGGCTGCTGGTCGTTCCTGGCGCCCCACAACTCGGCCCGGTGTCACCCCACCCGATTCGTCTGCAGGTGGGGACGCTCGGGAGGGCTAGCGTGTCAGGACTGTGCAAGAGCAGACTCTGATGATCGAAGCACGGCGGATCGGCGAACAAGTCGCTCGCCAGTGGGCGGATGACGTGGATCGGGATGCTCGCTTCCCGGCTGAGACGGTCGCCGAGCTGCGGAGTTCGGGCCTACTGGGCGCGCTGGTGCCCCCCGAGTGGGGAGGGCCGGGCGCGCCGATGGACCAAGTGGCAGGAGCGGTGGCTGTGATCGCCGAACACTGTGCTTCGAGTGCCCTCATACTCGCCATGCACCAGATTCAAGTCGCCTGCCTGGTGCGCCACGCCACGCATTCTGCGTTGGACCAGCTTCTTCCCCGTCTGGTCGCCGGGGAACTTCTCCTGGCGAACGCAAACAGCGAAGTGGGACTGGGCGGGGAACGTCGATCGAGCATCTGCGCCCTCGAGCCGGCTGGAGACGGATTCCACTTGGAGAAGCAGGCGTCGACGATCTCGTATGGAGAATACGCCGACGCCATCCTGGCCACAGCGCGTCGCGATCCGGCGAGCTCGGCTCATGACCAAGTCATGGCGATCTGTATGCCGCCCGGATTGCGGCTCACACCGAGCGGAGACTGGGACACATTGGGTCTGCGGGGCACCTGCAGTCGGCCCGGCCAGCTGACCGCCGAGGTGGCCCCTGAGCTGGTTCTTGCCGACTATGCAACCGTCTTCATGCGGACCTCCCTACCGGTCAGCGCGGTGTTGCTGAGCTCCGTGTGGCTGGGAATCGCCGAAGCTGGAGCCAAGCGTGCGCACGCGTCCGTTCGAGCGGAAGCCCGGAAGAAGCGAAGAGAATCATCCCAGACGGACGCGCCGATCGGGGCCCTGCGGCTCGCGGAGCTCAGCGTGCTTCTTCACCAGATTCGCCAAGTGGTGACCGGCGGGGCTGCTGACTACGAGCGATACAAGGACACAGCGGAGGTGGAAGCTCTGCACTTCTCTGGTCGGATGGACAATCTCAAGCTCTCGTCGTCGGTGTTGGTGATCGCAATCGTGCAGCAGGCGATGGCGATCTGTGGGCTTGCGGGATACCGGAACCACTCTCCGTTCAGCATGGCCCGTCTCATGAGGGACGCGGCGGCTGCACCACTTATGGTCAACAATGACCGTGCACTGCTGGCAACTGCCCAGACCCTCCTGGTTCGCAAGGCGCTCTAGTGCCGCCCAGGGTCGCCGTACTGCATCACCCTCGCTCGTTCTTTCCACTGGACCTCTTCGAGCAAGTTGGCGATAGTGCCGAACTGATCTGGGTGGTAGACGCCCTGGTATCCGAAGATGCAGCGACTTGTCGCCTCCTGCGCCGATTGGGAGAGGTGGTGGATACCGCCGGGTTGGATGTGGATCGGACGGCCACCTGTCTGGCCAAGTACCGCCCGGAGGGCATCGTCTCCTTCGTAGATGACAACATCGAGACCGCCGCGGCTTTGGCGGCTCGCCTCGGTCTGCGATACCACACACCTGAAGTTGCGAAGATCCTCGTTGACAAGCGGCTCCAGCGTGCTGCGTTCCAGAAAGCGGGCATTCCAGGGCCGAACTTCTGGACCGTGACGGCCGGGCTCCCACGGACCGAGGTCGCCCAACTTGCCGCGAGAATGACCTACCCAGCGGTACTCAAGCCCGCCGAAGGCAGCGGAAGCAGAGGAATTCAGCTCGCTTCGTCACCCGGCGAACTGCTGTCTCTGCTGGACGTCGATGGCGGCGGAGTTGACTGCGTCCTCGAGGAGTACCTGCGCGACGACCCCGCTCGCGATGTGCGGTTCGCAAGCTATCTGTCGGTCGAGAGCGTGATCAGCTCTGGCCACGTCAGCCATGTGGCCATCACCGGGCGCTTCCCCCTAGCAGAGCCTTTTCGTGAAACGGGCAACTTCATCCCCGGAGTCCTCGAGCAGCGGCTTCACCGGCCGGTCCTCGAGATGGTGGAGGACGCCGTTGACGCGCTGGGCATCGTGGACTCGGTCATCCACACGGAGATCAAGCTCACGCCCGACGGGCCAAGATTGATCGAGGTCAATGGGCGATTGGGAGGCAGGCCACCGTTTGTCCTGCAGAGCGTGTCGTCCGTCAACATGTTCACGGTTGCGTGCCAGATCGCTGCGGGCACGCCCGTCAGGTTCGAGCACTTGGCGAACTGCCAGGGCGTGGGATTCTGGCTGATGCTGCAGCCTCCGACGTCTGCTCGTCAGGTACTCGCCATCGAGGGGCTGGATGAGGTTTCCGCCCTCTGCGGAATTGACGTCGTGACCGTGAACCGGCGTCCGGGTACCGAGGTTGACTGGCGGGAAGGCACTGACTCCAGGGTGGTCACGGTTCGAGGGCACGTGGCTGATCATGACGCCCTTGCCGAGAAGATCGAGTCCATCCGACATGCGTTGATCATTCGTTACGACGGATGATCGGAGGAGCGGCTGCCACTCCGTAGGGCACTGTTGCATTGAGCGCGAGCCTGCCCAAGAAGGACGGGATTCGTGCCCAGGCGCTGGCTGGACGAGGCTGCCGAGATGAAGCACCATCGGCTCATTCGCCCGATCCATCAGCCCAGCTCCTCGTTTGCTGGGTTCCGATTCCCGCCGCAGGTCATCCTGATCGCCGTGCGCTGGTACCTGCGCTCCGGATTGTCCTACCGGGACCTCGAGGAACTTCTGGCTGAGCGAGGGATCGAAGTCGATCACGTGACGCTGTTCCGCTGGGTGCAGCGGTTCACCCCCCTATTGGTCGATGCGGCCCGACCGTGCCGGCATAGCGCGGGTGGTCACTGGTTCGTGGATGAGACCTACGTAAAGGTTTCCGGAACCTGGCGGTACGTCTTCCGTGCGGTCGACCAATAGGGGCAGGTCGTCGACGTGTTTCTGTCCAAGAAGCGGAACTTGAGGGCAGCGACAACCTTCTTCACCGCAGCGATCGGCTCCCACGGCGAGCCAGCTGAGATCACCGCCGACCGGGCGCACGCATTGGTACGCGTGATCGAGGATCTCTTGCCAGCCGTACTGCACGACACCACTCAATACGCCAACAACCGAGTCGAGGCTGATCACGGGCACCTCAAGGCGAGGCTTCGCCCGATGCGGGGCCTGAAACGGGACCGAACCGCCAGTGTCATCGTCCGAGGCCATGCCTTCATGCAGAACCTACGGCGACGCCACTACGAACTCGGGGTTGATGCACTTTCAGGGCTGACCGTTGCCGCCGCCTTCGATGAGCTCGCCTTGGTGGTCTGACCGGCGGATCTCACCGAGGCTGATTGTCCCGCGCGGGACGATCCATCAATGCAACAGAGCCCTCCGGCCCGACGGGAGCGGAACGCCGCACGAGCCCCCTATCCAGTGCGGGGCTCCCAACTGAAATATCGGACGGCGATGAGCAGTCCGGCTGCCCCCCACGCAGCCACGACCAGTACGTCGGTCCAATTGAATGGTGTCCCTAAGAAGCCCGCCTGCATGCCGAGTGCGAAATGTCTCACCGGGAACAACCGGGCGACCCACAGGATCCACGACGGGGTGCTCGAATCGAAGGCGATGAAGATCCCGGACAGGAAGAGAAGCGGCATGATGCTGCCGTTGACGATCGGACCGGATGCGTCAGCGTTCGGGATGATCGAGGTGATGGCCAATCCGAGAGCACAGAAGGCACCGGCCCCAACTCCGAGCATCACGAGAAAGCGCACCAACGTGATGCCGGTCGGAATCGTGGCCCCGTACAGGACCCGTCCGAAGATGGCAGTGATCGTCACCAGCAAGAGCGACATCGATATTGCGTGCAGGATCCGGGCGCCGAGGAACGAGCTGTTGGGTAGCGGAGTCCCGTTGATCCGCTTGAGCACGCCCGCGTCACGCTGGAAGGTGATGGAGATGGCCATGTTCATGTAGCAGGCGGTGATCACGCCGAACGTCGCCATCGCTGCGACGTAGTAGGTCGACGACTTGACGGTGCGGGTCCCCAAGTGAAGTGTGAAATGCCCGAGTAACGCGGTGAAGATCACCAGGAACATCAGCGGAAAGGCGAAGGTGAAGAAGGCCGAGGACGGGTTCCTCCAGAACGCCTTGTTGACGTACCGGACTTGCGAGAACGTGAGCGAGAGAGCCTTCATGGTGTCTCCCGCCTCGCCGGAGCCGTACGTTCGGGGCGGCCTGAGGAACCCGTCAGTGAGAGGTAGACGTCCTCCAGCGACGGCTTTGTCACCTCCAGACTGTCCAGGTTCAGACCGTGTTTCCTCGCCCATCCGAGGAGCTCTTCGAGAGCAGGTACCACGTCGTCCACGCTGACGTTGACCACGCCGTCCGTGGTGGGTGGCCCACCGATGCCGGCGGGTGGGTCCACACCGTTCGGAACCCGAAAACGGATTCGGGTCTGCGCTCTATCTCGCTGAGCGAGCGAGTCCGGCGGCCCCCCAGCGATGATCCGTCCGTCGACGACAACCGCAACTCGATCGGCGAGGTGTTGCGCCTCTTCCATGTAGTGGGTGGTGAGGACCACGGTCTTCCCAAGGGAAGCCAGGCTCTCCACGACGTCCCAAGCCTCGTGACGCGCTGATGGGTCGAATCCGGTCGTGGGCTCGTCGAGGAAGAGCAACTCCGGATCACCCACGAGCGCGATGGCCACATCGAGCCGTCGCTGTTGGCCGCCCGAGAGCTTGATCACCCGATCGTTGCGCTTCGCGGTCAAGCCCACCAAGTCGATGACTTCCTCTGGCTCTCGGGGGTTGGGGAAGAAACCGGCGTACATGGTGATTGTCTCGAGAGCCGTCAGGTAGCGCTCCACGCCCGTCGATTGCAGGACGATTCCGATGCGGCTCTTGAGGTGGCCCCGGTGGCGTCCGGGGTCCACGCCGAGCACCGATACCTCGCCACCGTCCCGGTCGCGATATCCCTCCAGGATCTCGACGGTCGTCGTCTTCCCCGCACCGTTCGGACCCAACAAGGCAAAGATCTCGCCGTGAGCGATGTCAAGGTCGACACCTCTCACCGCTGGTACGCCTGCGTACGACTTTGAGAGGTTCCGAACCCGGACCGCAACCGACTCCGAGGGGAGATCTGAAGTCGCGGCCTCCGAAGCAGGACCGTTTGCGCCGCCCGAATTCATGGTCAGCAGATTCTCCCTGCTCGTGAACTGGCCTGACGGTGTCGGAGTGAACGAGCACTCCCGATGTTGAGTCTGCGCCTCGCCAGCCGCGGTCAGAAGGGCCGAAGGTCCATACCCTGGCGGTCATCGCCGCCGGAAGTCGCGCCCACGCCGACTGCTGGAGGGCTCCCTAGCGGGAACCGCGGTTCACGACGTCGTGCGGCGGCGACGGCGCACGAGCACGGCAGCGGCAAGCACGGCTCCGGTGCCGACCACCGCCAGCTCGCCGATGTCCGCCCCGGTGAAGGGGAGACTGGTGGAAGACGAGGGGTTGGCGGCCGTGCCGGCAACCGCCGGCGCGTGGGCGCTCGCGCTCACCGAAGACGGGGTGTACGACGAAGACTGGACGGCCGGAGGGTTCACGCAGCCGGACTCGGTCATCGAACCGGCCGACACGCATGCAGCGGCCGCCGCGGCACTCGGTATCATCAACAGTGACATCAGTGCCACCGAACCTGCGATCAGTCGTCTACTCCACATGCCGATCCCTTGTCCCATCGAGGATTCCAGTCGCACGGAACCGTGCGCTGGCTCGCCTACGCAGATACTGCGGTTGACGCTGACGGAATCATAGGGCCGAAGGTCCCGAGCGACCAGCCGTCACCGCGACGTTCGGTGGGCGAACGGTCCTCGCGGAGCTCGTGGGCGGACGTTCCGAGGCTCGGAGCAGGCGCTCACGGCCCATTTGTCCTGGTCACGGGCCTGACCAACTGACCGAGCTCATGACAGATGATCTTCGCTACGATCCGATGCGCCGGGCCCGTCGAGCTGAAGGATCCGCCGCCAGATGTTCCGGGCCTGGCACCACTCTCCCCTGACGCCACGACGGGGTGCGCCTGATCGTCGACGATGAACGGCTGGGTCCCGTGACAGGGTCGTTCCGGACGGGTCAGGATCGTCCCGGATCGACTGCCGCCCGGAACCGCATGGGAGCCGCCTCGGGAGGCGATCGCTGCGGTTCGCACGATCGCAAGCCGATCGACACGACCTGCTGCCTGAGCGTCTCCTCGAAGAGGAGGGCCGGGTCCAGGACGGTATTGTGCCAGTGGCCGAAGAGCTCGAGGTTGATGACGCCGATGAGCGTGGCCCACGCCCGGACGCACGCTGACACGGTCGAGACGGGTACCCCGGGCATGATCGCCTCACGCACCGGCGAGAGTGCGGCATCCAACGCGGTCGGGTCCACAAGTGCGTCCTCGACCGCGTGCAGTTCGCCGGCGCCGTGGGCCTCCAGCACCGGCCGCACCAGCGCCATGGCCAGGCGTGCGTACGGTGCCACGGTCTCCTCGGGGGCCTGGTAGCCCGGCACCGGCGACCCGAAGACGAGCCCCCATTCGTGAGGATGGGCGAGCGCCCACTCCCGCATGAGTCGAGGCACCGCCAGCCAGCGTTCGGCCTCGGTCCCGTCGCCGCCGTACGCATCGGTGGATGCTCTCGTCGCGCTGTCGGCCAGCGACCCGTAGGCCTCCAGGATCAGGGCGCTGAGGAGCGCGTCACGTCCGGGGAAGTAGCGGTAGATGGCCGAGGGTGCCATCTCCATGTCGCGGGCGATGGCGCGGAGGGAGAGGGCGGCCGCACCCTCGTCGGCCAGGTGCTTCCGGGCGACGATGAGGATCTCCCGGGTGATCTCTGCCCGGACCCGGTCCCGGGCGGTGGGTGACGAGGACATGGGGCCAGTCTGGTGCCGAGTGACCGAGAACACAAGCACTTGACAAGAACACTGTTCTTGATAAGGATCAATGTTCTAACCTATCCTGAGGAGGCGCACATGGACTCGACCGAACGCAGGGAACCCGCTCCGGTACAAGACTCCGGACCGGCAGCGCACTACAAGCGTCCCGACTGGTTCTCCTGCCACGTGATGGTGCCCGTCTTCAACCTCCTGATGCGCCTCGGCATCAGCGTCTGGGGTTCCCGGGTGCTGGAGCACCGGGGTCGCCTGTCGGGCACGCTGCACCACACCCCGGTCAACCTCCTCACCATCGGCGGCCACGAGTTCCTGGTGGCACCCCGTGGCGAGACCCAATGGGTACGCAACGTGCGGGCCGCAGACGGGCGGATCGTGTTGGTGCTGGGCCGGCGACGCCAGAGCCGCACCGCGGTCGAGGTCCCCGTTGACGGTCGGGTCGACATCCTGCGCTCCTACCTTCGGCGGTGGAAGTTCGAGGTCGGCATGTTCTTCGACGGGGTGGGACCGGACTCCACCGACGAGGAGCTCGCCGCCATCGCGGCGCGTCACCCCGTCTTCGAGCTCACGGAGTGACCGGCCTCCGGCGCAGCCCCAGGCGAACTCCCCTCGGCGTCCGCGCTGGATGTCGACGGCGATCTCTATGCCGATGCGAATGCGGCATTCTGGTCCGCCTCCGCGGGCCTGACCGACGCACAGGCCGCCGCGTTGGCGGACACCTGGGTCGACATACCCTCCAGCAGTGCGCTCTACGGACCCACTGCGGCCGACCTGACGATGCCGACCCTGATCGAGGACCTGTTCAGCGCGACGACCTTCCACAAGGGAGCTGTGCGCATGGTGGATCGGGTCCGGGCCCTCAGGATCTCGTACCAGGACACCGGAGGTGAACGATCGGTGGACTGTGGCGCGAAGGTGGCATATGCGCCATGCGTGGCACATGATCTGGCCGGCGCCCGACCGGTCCGTCGGGGACTGTTTGGTGGGCGCCGGCCTTCCCAGCGGAGCGGCGGCGGCCAAAATAGGCTCAAGGGATGAGCGACACCGAGGCTGCCGCCGCCCGCAATGCCGAACAGCTCATCCAAGCGATGGAGAACCTTCGCACCTCGCTCGAACAACGGGAGGCGAGCCTGCGTCAGGCGCTGGAGGCGTTCAGTTCGGGCCACGACTTCGGCGAGGCACTGAACGCCGCCCGGATCGCCGAGGAGCGGGTGGATCTGAACGAAGCGCTGGCCTCTCTCGAGCAGTGCCGGCGGGAGACGCGGTTGGCAGGGTTCCGTGCCGCCCTCGACCATGGTGTGTCGATCAACGAGTTGAGCCGCATATGGGGTTTCTCCCGGCAGATGGCGTCCCGCTACGCGAAGGAAGCCCGTGGAGAGGCGTGAGGCAATCGGTATTGCATGCAACCGTTGTTGCGTCTTACACTGGCAGGGAAGGTCCAATCGCCGCGTCTGTCGAGAGAGGTTCCGCCGCCTTACTCCGGACACGGCGGTTGGACTGAACTCTCTGCGAGCATGATCGCTCCGTCGGCATCCTCGGGCCGGTCACCGGCACGACCTCCTGCCGGGTCAGCGGCGTACGGCCCGCCAGCAGCGGCACCTCATTGGCAGCTGGACGGCGGCTCTGTCTCCGACGACCGGGCTCCCAGCAAGACGTTCCCTGGCCCGGGCCACGACCTCCGCCCTGGCTTCTGTCGGCAGCGTGATGACCGAGCTGTAGGTCCCGACCAGACCCACCATTTCGTCCTGGGTCATCGGCAGGGACCAGGTGATCGTGCAGGCGTCGAGGTCACCGAAGGGTGCAGCCGGCGAGAGCTCGAATCGGTGCCGGTGCCGGTGCTCCTCGCCGGCCGGTGCAGCATCCCGGTCGTCCAGCAGCGCACCGACCCAGTCGACCGTGCGATCGGGCCCGTTCCACACCACGCCGACCACGCCGCCGGGCCGCAGCACCCTGGCGATCTCGGACAGGGTGCTGTCGGGGTCCATCCAATGCCAGGCCGACGACACCACCACGGCGTCCAACACCGAGCCGGCGATGGGAAGCTCCTCGGCCCGTCCCCGGACGGCGGCCACCTCGGGGGAGCGGGCGGCGAGGACGGCGAGCATCCTCGGATCGGGCTCGATGGCAACGACACGCGTCGCTCGCTCGACAAGGCGCCTGGTGAGGGCCCCAGTGCCCGCCCCCAGGTCGAGCGCCGAACCACACCGTACGGGGAGGAGCCACTGCACCGTCTCCGACGGCGGACCGGGCCTGAACCGGTCGTACGCGTCGGCCGCGCCTCCGAAGGACAGTGCCCGGTCGGACGGGTTGGCGTCGGGCACGGGCCGAGAGTACCGGCCTGTCCGTCCGTTCCGTCGCCGGCCCCGGCTAACCCGATCGTGTGCACGTCGTAGTCTGTGGCGCATGTGTGGCCGGATCGCGCTCTATTCGGACACGCCACACCTGGCCCAGCTGCTCGACGCCGGCATCGACCCGGAACTCGTCGACGGCCTCCGCCCTCGCTGGAACGTCGGCCCGATGTCCAGGATCCTGGGCGTGTCGGAGAACGCTCGTGGAGAGCGCATCCTGAGCGCCTACCGTTGGGGTCTGGTACCGCCGTGGGTCAAGGACCCGGCAGCGATCAAGAGCACGTTCAACGCCCGGGCGGAGACGGTGGCCACCAAGCCGATGTTCCGGTCGGCGTTCCGGCGGGGCCGCATCCTCGTGCCCGTGGACGCCTTCTACGAGTGGTCGCCGGGGACACCCAAGCAGCCGTTCGCCTTCATGCGTGCCGACGGGGCGCCCGTGGTGCTCGCCGGGCTCCGCGAGTGGTGGCGGGGTGACGACGGGGTGGAGCTCCGCACCGCCACCATCATCACCACCGAAGCCGGCCCCGACATGCCCATCCACGCTCGTCAGCCCGTCGTGCTCGACCCGGAGGCCTGGGAGCACTGGCTCGACCCGGAGGTCACCGACCGGGACGAGCTCGAGCCGCTGCTCAGGCCGACGGCGGCAGGGACGCTCATCCATTTCGCCGTGGGACGCGCCGTGGGCAACGCCAGGATCGACGGCCCGGAGCTGATCGACCCGGTGGAGTATCCCGAACCGGCGACCGCCCCGGCGCCCGAGCAATTGCTGCCCTGAGCGCACGTCGGTCGCCGGCCGTCGCCCCGGGCGGAGCCGGCCACGGAGCTCCCGCATCGTCCGTCGTTTGCAACCGCGGTTGTCATCTGCCGTCCCGGATCCCCTGCGTGCGCGGGGCATCCACCGCCCCGACCCGCATCCCGATGATGATTGAGGCGCTCCCCGCAGGGTGATGCATGACATCCAGGAGGCCTCATGTTGGAGTACCGCAAGCTGGTGGCCGAGTTCATCGGTACCGCAATCCTCGTGTTCGTGGCGGTAGGAACGGCGACGCTGTCCTTCGGGTTCAAGCTGTTCGGCGCCAGCTACTCGGCGGGGGTAGTGACGACGGCGCTGGCCTTCGGACTGGTCCTGATGGCGCTCGTCTATGCCATCGGGCCCGTGTCTGGGTGCCACGTCAATCCTGCCGTCTCCCTCGGCTTCCTGGTGTCAGGACGGATGAAGATGACCGAGGCGGTCGGGTACTGGATCGCCCAGGTCGCCGGGGGCATCGCCGGCGCCTACGGGCTGTGGGCCGTGTTCACCGGGTCGCCGATCTACTCGAAGAGCGTGCAGGGCCTCGGGGCCGACGGCTACGGCAGCGCGTCCAAGATCCACCTCGATGCCGGCAGTGCGTTCGCCGTCGAGACCATCCTCACCTTCATCTTCGTGATGGTGATCCTGTTCGCAACCGCCAAGGTGGCACGGGAGGCGATGGCCGGACTGGCCATCGGGGTCGCCCTCGTGTTCGTCCACCTGGTGGGCATCGCCCTCACCGGCACCTCGGTCAACCCGGCGCGCAGCATCGGGCCGGCGCTCGTTGTCGGCGGTACGGCGCTCAGCCAGCTCTGGCTGTTCATCGTGGCGCCCCTCTTCGGAGGGTTCATCGCCGCCATGGTGTACGGGCTCATCACGCACAACGCCACCATGGACGTGCCGGCCGACGCCGTGCCGCCCGACGACGGGCTGTCCTGAGCCAGGCTGCACGACACCTCCATGACCACCGCCCTGAGGGTCGCCATCCCCTTGTTCCCCGGGTTCACGGCGTTGGACGGCGTCGGCCCCTACGAGGTGCTCCAACGCATCCCGTCCGTGGACGTCGTCTTCGTGGGCCACGAACGCGGTGAGGTGCGCAGCGAGAACGGGATGCTCGGGCTCACTGTCGACGCCACGTTCGAGGAGGTGGACTCGCCGGACGTCGTGGTCTTTCCCGGCGGCGTCGGCACCCGACTGATCGAGCACGACGACCGCGTGCTCGACTGGCTCCGGCAGGCGCATGGACGCACCAGGTACACGACCTCGGTGTGCACCGGATCGCTGGTGCTCGCCGCCGCCGGGCTGCTCGACGGGCTGACCGCCACCACCCATTGGGCGTGTTATGCGGAGCTCGAGGCGCTCGGTGCGATCCCCACCGCCCGGCGAGTGGTCGAGCATCTCGAGCAACGGATCGTCACGGCAGCTGGCGTGTCGAGTGGCATCGACATGGCCCTCCGGCTGGTGGAGCTCCTGGTCGACCGCACCGCAGCTCGTGCGGCGCAACTCATGATCGAGTACGACCCCGAGCCACCGTTCGACTGCGGGTCGCCGGACCGGGCCGACGACACGGTCCTCGCCCGGGTGACCGAGTACGCGGCCCGGCGCAGCTAGTGCTCTGACCCCCAACCTTCATAGGGGCGCGTCCACCACCTGAGTGCCCTGGTCGCGCAGAATTTGGGATGGCTACTCCTGTGAAGGTGCGCCGGCTCTCCGATGAGGAGGGCAGGCAGCTGCAACGGATCGTCCGTCGGGGCGGAGGTAAGACCGACAAGTCCATCGTGAAGTGGAGACGGGCCCTGGTGGTGCTGTCCTCTGCCGGCGGCAACGACGTGGCCGTCATCGCCCGACTGGTCCAGACCAGTCCGGACCGGGTGCGGGAGATGATCCACTCCTTCAACGAGAAGGGGATGCGCTCCGTGGACCCTCAGTGGGCGGGTGGCCGT
>JBKQRT010000265.1:0-2530 GCA_052143895.1 Acidimicrobiales bacterium
CCCCCGTAACACGTGGTGACCGAGCCGCTCGGATCCATCGTTGCCAGTTCGGGTGGTGAAAACGTCGCGCAGCGCACCGGGGCGGAGGCGGCCGGTTCGATTTCGCAGGCGATGTTCTTCGTGGGCGAGAGGAAGGCCCCGTTCAGGGTCGCCGTCTGGAGCGGGGCCGAGACGATGACGTTCGTGGTAACCGTGGGCTGTTCGGAGTGACACCCCGGTGGGCCGCCGATGGCGGCGACCTCTTCATAGCACTGGTAGGACCCGGGCGCGGCGTAGGAGTGGATCCAGGTGTGCGTCACGTCCACTCGGCTCGTCTGCCCGCAAGATATCTCCCCGGCGTTTGCACCGGTCCCTTCCCCGTCGCCGAAGCGCACACCCTCCCCCGAAAGCACGCCCGGACCACGGATGGTGATGGTGAAGGTCACCGGCACACCCGCTGAAACGGGGTCCGGGCTGGCCATGACGCTCACCGTGAGCGCCTCCGTCGCCGTGGAGGGAGGAGAAGAGGTGGTGGTGGTGGGACGAGAAGTCGTCGTCGACGTGCCCGAGGTACCCTGGTGAGCCTTCGTTGTTGGGACCGCGGTCTTCTCCCCACCGCATGCGGTGGCCATGAGGGGGACAGCCCCCAGGACGACCGCCGTGACGACTCCGAACCTCCTCATTGCCCGCCCATCGAACAGCGTCGATCCTTGCGGCTTGTTCCAGTTCTCACTAGCCCCATGAGGAGCCGGACCAATCTTCGGCACGACTACCTCTTTGGACCATTGCGCCACAAACAGGTTGCTGCATGTGACGGAGAGGCTGGTCGGTGAGCCCAGCTCATGAAGCCCCTGCCCCATAGAACGGGGAAGGCCGTGAATCGACGTCGACCTGAGAAGCGCCGTGAACCTCAGAGGCCGCCAGCGGGCTGCTGATCGGTGGGACAGTGTCGGGACTGGCCTTTGCTGCCGATACCACGGCGACGCCGTACGGATAGGTGACGCCACCGACGGTCCAGGGCGATTGAAGACCGGGGAAGATGCTCATGGTGTCCGACGCACCGTTTGCGACGTAGAGCCATCGACCGCTCAGCCCAAGTGCATCCGGATAGGCGCCGACCTGGACGACGCCTGCCACCGTGAGGGAGGGAAGGTTCAGTAACATGACATCGCCGGAACCGGCCGCGGCCACATAGGCCGTGCGCCCGTCGCGGGAAATGACGATGGCATGTGGTGTGCAGCCGGGATCACCCTGCATATGACAGACGAGATCGAGGGGCTGGCCGATGGTAGCGCTTGGAAGGCTGATGGGGATGACCGTGGCGCTGACGGCATCGAGGACGTAGGCGGTCCGACCATCGGGCGAGATGGCGATGCCGTTCGGTGAGGTTCCCGGGAGTGGAATCGGTGGGAGCGCACGCGGTGGCCAGCTCGTCAGGTCGACCGGGGTGACCTCGGCCGAGCTGAAGTCAGCGACGTACGCAGTCTTGCCGTCCGGCGCGATCGCGAGGGACTGGGGGTTGGTCCCGACATCGACGGGTCGCGATATGGCGCGTGTCGCGAGGTTGATCTCGCGGATCTGATGGCCCGGCTTGCTGGGTGTGCCCTGCAAGGTCACGACGGCGAATTGGTCTCCCGGTCTGATCGCGATCGCCAGCGGTCCGGTACCGACACGGATGGGCCTGAGGGCCTTTCCACTGACTAGGTCGATCGGGGTCACGGTGTACGACGGCTGGTCGAAGAACCCGAAGTCGGCGACATAGGCCGTCGAGCCGCGCGAGTCGACCGCGATACCCGTCGGGCCCGATCCCACGTTGGGGACCCTTCCGGCGAATTGGACACCCGCGTAGATGGACAATGAGTTGAGCTGGCTGTTCGTGACGTAGGCCATGGGCACCGCCGGCTTGGCGCTGGCCACCGTCGTCACCGGTGTGACCGTCAGGGCGAGTTCGATCGCCGCGGCGACAACCAGAACCACGGACCCCCTGATGGCCAAGTGCCTTGCGACTCGGCCGGAGGTTCTGCGTCCTCGGCCGACTGGTTGAGGCATCTTTCCCTCCCTCTCCTCCATGGTGACAGAAAAGGTTTCGAGCACGTCCGGCACGACCCCGAACGGGCCTTGGTTTCACCATGTCCTTCTGCCATGGTTGTTTGGCGCCCGGGCCGAGGAACAGGGTCGAAGGACCCGGTTGCAGGACGCCGTGGTCTGCCTGTGAGGCTCTGTTGCATTGGGCGCAAGGCACTTTTGCGTTGAGCACGACCCAGCCATGGCACCGTACGATTCGTGTGGGTCCCAAATTTGCCGAGCACTACAACCTGTGGGTGCCGAAAAACTCATCCACGGCCGCTGCCAGGGAGTTCCTCTGGGCATCTGCAAACTGCTCGCCCTATCGTCGAGGTCTGCTTCAGCCGCCTTATCGCGAATCCGCACCCGGAAGGACATGCGCTCCAGCGAGACCTTGCCGGTTGGTACAGCGCTCGAGTCGGGCAGTACCGGGTCGTCTACTGGATCGATGATGTCGAACGAATCGTGTACGTCGACCGCGTCGACC
>JBKQRT010000266.1:0-17698 GCA_052143895.1 Acidimicrobiales bacterium
CACCACCATGCCGACTATCAACGTCACGATCCCGAAGAACAGGACCCACCCCCACGACTTGCCGATCAGGCGCAGGACGTCGCGGTCCTGCGGTGACACCTCCACTCCCCCAGGCACCGTCATCGCAACCTCCATGTCAGCACGTGCGCCGCCGGTCGGCACGCCGTTCCGGTAGTCACCTTACGACCAGTGTCGCCTGGGTCCGCGGACTACCGCACGCAGGTTCGACGAGCCCGGCGACCGTCACGCCGGTCGGGCTGGGAGTCCTCAGGTGGTCGACCCGACCGCCCCGTCGACGAGCTGCTCGCTGACCGACCAGAGGCGTGCGGCCGCCGAGGCGTCCTGGGCCGCGGCGGAGGGAGCGCGTTCGCGGCGCTTGACGAAGTACCGCCCGGTGACGTCGGCCACCTCGGGGGACGAAGCCAGATAGACGGACGTCCTGGCCCCCTTCTCCGGCGTGAGGATGAACGGCTTGATCACCTTGATCCCGAACGCCAGGAACCCCGACGAGTCGTCGTCGCGGGCGAATCTCGACGCGACGGTGCCGGGGTGGAGTGAGTTCGCGGTCACCCCGGTGCCGGCCAGCCTCCGGGCCAGTTCCATGGTGAACAGGATGTTGGCCAGTTTCGACCGGCTGTAGACCTGCATACCCCGGTAGTGGCGGGTGGATTGCAGGTCGTCGAAGTCCAGGCCGCTTCGGGCGCCGCGGTGGGCGGTCGAGGCCACCGTGACGACACGGGCGGGAGCCGAGGCGATCAGGCGATCGGTCAGTAGGCGGGTCAGCTGGAAGTGACCTAGGTGGTTGGTGCCGAAGGTCGCCTCGAACCCGTCCTTCGTCTCGGTGCGCTCCGACAGGACCAGCCCGGCGTTGTTGACGAGTACGTCGAGGCGGGGACATCGTTCGAGGATCCGGTCTGCCCCCCGGTGGACGGATGCCAGATCGGCCAGGTCGAACACCACCAGGTCCACCCGGTCGGAGCCACTTTCCCGGCGGATGTCCTCGACCGCGGCGCGGCCGCGGGCCTCGTTGCGGGCGGTGATCACCGTGTCGGCGCCGGCGGAGGCTAGCGCCACGGCGGTGGCCTTGCCGACCCCGGAATTGCCCCCGGTGATCACCACCGTTCGACCGACCATCGGGTGCACGGTGGTTGTTGCTGCGCTCATCTGGGCACCACCTTCGGTCGGACGTCCCGCCCTTCGGGCGTCGCCACCGACGCTATTGCCTCTCGCCGTCCAGTGCTGCGGGTCCCTCCGGGGCGGTCCCCGTCGGGGGTGCGGCGCCCCGGCCGATCAGACGGCCAGCACGGCCACCGTCGCCAGCTCGACCAGCCGGTCGTCGGCCCCGACGTCGTGGATGGCCACGCGAACCAGGTTCCGTCCCGTCCCAACTGGGCCCGCTCCACCTCCGAGCACGTCACAACGGGCCTCGACCGGGCCGACCTTCACCGGGCGGAGGTAGTGGAGGACGGTGTCACCCGTCGCCAGCAGGTCGGGGTCGGCCACGGGGGCATCGGCGCCGCCCGAGGACGGTCGGGACGCCACGGCACGCCGTGCGGCCACGTCGGCCAGGACCGCCACCGCCCCGCCGTGGAGGATGCCCCACGGGTTGCGGAGCCGGTCGGCCAGCTCGAGACGGGTGACCGGCCCCCTCCCGGGCTCGATGCAGAAGAACTCCTCAGGAGTCCGGGGATCCGGGCTCGGCGGAGGCATGTCGACCACCATGGGTCGTTCGAAGTGGAGGTCGATCCCATCCGGGTCGAGGACGGCGCATGTCATGGTCACCGCGGCCACCGGCACGTCGGCGTCCCCCTCATCGACCACGTCCAGCCCGACGACCACCGAGTTGCGGCCGCGACGCACCACCCGGGCGTGGAAGCGGAGCGGCCCCTGGTGGGAGAGCCGGCCGACGGTGGCCATCATGCTGGTGGTGACGATCCATCGGGGGAGCACGGCCAGACCGGCGGCCATACCGCCGAGCGAATCGACGCTGGTCAGGAGGCCGCCTGTGAGCAGCCCACCAGCCGCGCTCCGCTGGTGGTCTTCGACCGGGGACCGGCCGCCGAACTCGGACATCTGCTCGGCACCGTCCTCCGGTGGGATCTCCCACCGCTGCAGGCGGAAGTACTCGCTGACGTGGTGACGGGGGTCGGGGTCGGACGGTCGTGGGGCCGCGGGCGCCTCCGTCCGAGCGGACCCGGACGGATCGGGCCGATCACCCGCGGGCCGGACGTGGCGGTCGGGGTGACCGGGACCGGGACCGCTCACGACACCAGCTCCGTCGGCACGGTCGCTCCGGGGACGTTCGGGGCAGCGGCCGCGGTCGTGGCCCCCACGTTGATGACCGCCGTCAGGCGGTCCTCCGCACCGACGTCGAGCAGTTCGACGACCGCGGCGAGTCGCCGGCCGTGGCCACCGCTGCCACCTGCCGCGCCGGCCTCCGTCCCGAGGACCTTCGTCCGGGACACGATCGGCCCCACCCGACCCGGCGACAGGTACGCCACCTGCAGATCGGTCACCACGGGGGCGTCCGCACCGGTCGCCGCAGCCAGTGCGGTGATCCCGGCCACCTCGCCGAGGAGTGCCACGACGCCGCCCTGCACTGCGCCGATGGAGTTGAACAGGTACTCCTGGACGGGCAGCGACACCTCGTCGGCGTCGGTCACGGCCATCCCGAGGGCCTCGACCACCGGGACATCCAGACCGGGCCCGGTGAACGACCACCGGTCCGGGAGCGCCACCTCGGTCGGGGGCGGCGCGCTGCGGCGCCCACCCGCAAGAATGGCGAAGGTCATGGTGGCCCACGCCACCGCCGAGCCTGGTGCGTCCCCGGCAGCGCCCTCCGGGCCGGCACCGGTACCCTGCGAATCTTGCTCTATCAGGATCGGCTCATACCCGGTCGGGTCCGGGTCGCCGTCGGCCACGTCGAAGACGCCCGCCTCGATCACGAGCGTGGTGCGGCCCCCGCGGAGCACCGTGGCCCGGGCCTCGACGATCGGCCCCCGGGCCGGACGGACCACCTGCAGGGTCAGGTCGGCCGTGGCCATCCAGTCCGGGTGCAGGGCCCGGACGCCGACCGCGCCGCCCACCACGTCGACCAGTGTCGCCAGCACGCCGGCCCGGACTCCTCCGTCGGTTCCGAGGATGTGGGGCGTGACACGGGTCCGGACCCTGGCGCTGGTCTCCGAGTCGACGAAGGCGTCGAGTCCGAGGTCGGCGAGGATGTGGTGCGGCGGCGGGTAGCCGCCGATCGTCACTCAGCGCTCCTGCTCGGTCGGTCTGATGAGCACCTCGTTGACAGCCACGTGGCGGGGCCGGGTGACGGTGAAGACGATCGACTCGGCGATGTCCTCGGCACGCATCAGCTCCATCTGCCCGAACGTGGCCCGCATGCCCTCGATGATCTCGGGGCGGTTGTGCGTGGCCAGCTCCGTCATCACGGCACCGGGCTCGATGATCGACACCCGCACGTGGCGGCGGGTGACCTCCTGTCGCAACGACTCGGAGAAGGCGACCACGCCGAACTTGGTGGCGTTGTAGACACCGCTCCCCTGCCGGGCGACCCGTCCTGCCACCGAGCTCACGTTGACCAGGTCAGCCACGCGTCGCGGCTCGCGCTCGGCCGCCTCGAGCAGATGCGGCAGAGCCGCGTGTGTCGTGTATAGGAGGGCCAGCAGGTTGAGCTCGACCATCCGGCGCCATTCCTCGACCGGCGCGTCCACGATCGGTCCGAGCAGCATCACGCCGGCGTTGTTGACCACCGTGTCAAGTCGACCGAACTCACGCACGGTGTCGGCGACCACGGCACGGGCAGCGGCCTCGTCGGTGATGTCCGTCTCGACCACGAGGACGTCGTCGTTCCCGATCTTCTCGACCACCCGCTCGAGGCGGTCCCTCCGACGAGCGGCGATGGCCAGCTTGGCGCCCTCCGCCGCCAGGGCGACAGCCGTTGCCTCGCCGATCCCGCTCGATGCCCCGGTGACCAGTGCCACCGTTCCGTCCAGTCGACCCGTCATGTCCCACCTCGCTGTCCTCTGCGTTCGATCCGCAGTGTACGGGGCGGCGGGAAGGGGCGACTACGCGGCGTCCTGCTTGGAGCCTTGTTTGCCCGCCTGGCCGGCATTCTTCCGGGAGGTGTTGCGCCTGCGCCCGGTCGAGCTCCGGCGCCGACCGCGAGTCTTTCGGGTCGACGTGTCGTACGGCCGCTGGCCCGCCGCCGGGCTCTCGTGGAGGGCGCACCATTCCGTGCTGTTGTACCGCGACAGCTTCACGCCGCACTCCGGAGCCTGACAGACCCGACCCGTGCCGTACACCTCGGGCGGGATGCTCCCGTCCAAGGCGTCCGCCAGGAACGAGCCCTCCTCACCTGTGCGCCTGTCCACCATGCCGCCTTCCCCTCTCGCGGTCGGAACCACCCTTGCCTGAGGAGTCTTCGGCAGGAAAGAGCACGAACTGTAATGACTGGCGATCGGTCACGATCGCGGTTCCGGACTCCCCACGGGCGGCCAGCGGTCCGGGCCCAGAGGGCATTGGTAACGTCATCCCGTGCCGGTTGTCGACGTGACCACAGAGATCGCCGCGCCGCCCGACCGGGTGTGGCAGCTGATCGGTGATCCGCTCGCCATGAACGGGCTCACCGCCGAGTGCGTGGAGATGCAGTGGGTCCGGGGGTCGACAGGGCCTGCCGTCGGTGCCCGGTTCCATGGCCGCAACCGATCGGCGTGGCGCCGGTGGACGACCACCTGCACCATCGTCCGGTACGAGCCGGCCCGGGCGATCGCCTGGGACGTGGCGTTCGGCCCATTCGCCGTCGCACGGTGGTCCTACCTCCTCGAGCCCGGCGGGGAGGCCGGCACCACGTCGGTGCGCGAACGGTTCGAGGATCGGCGTGGAGCTGCGCTCCGGGCGACCGGGCCGTTGATACGCGGCACCCGTGACACCGAAGGCCTCAACCGCAGGAACATGGAGGCGACCCTGGCCCGGATCAAGGTCCGGGCGGAGTCATGAGCGCGCCCGCGGCGGCCCCCTGGTGGAAGCAGGCCGTCTTCTACCAGATCTACCCGCGCTCGTTCGCCGACGCCGACGGCGACGGGGTGGGCGACCTGGCCGGCATCCGATCCCGTCTCGTCGATCTGGCATGGCTCGGAGTGGACGCCCTGTGGCTCTCCCCGTTCTACCCGTCGCCCATGGTCGACTTCGGGTACGACGTCAGCGCCTACTGCGACGTCGATCCCCTGTTCGGTTCGCTCGAAGAGTTCGACCGGTTGGTCGAGGATGCCCACGCACTCGGGCTCAAGGTCATCATCGACTGGGTGCCCAACCACACCTCCGACCGGCACCCGTGGTTCGTGGAGGCACGCACGGGTCGAGACAGCGTGCACCGCAACTGGTACGTGTGGCGCGACGCACGTCCCGACGGCTCACCTCCCAACAACTGGGCCGCCGCCTTCGACCCGACCGCTCCGGCGTGGAGCTTCGACGACGCGTCCGGTCAGTGGTATCTGCACCTGTTCGAATCGGCCCAACCGGACCTCAACTGGGACGAACCGGCGGTGGTGGCGGCAATGGACGGGGTGCTCCGCTTCTGGCTGGACCGCGGTGTCGACGGGTTCCGCGGCGACGTCATCCACTGCATCGGCAAGGACCCGGCCCTTCCGGACGATCCCCCGACGGTGGCCGGCATCCCCCACTGCGCGCTCAACGACGTGCCCGTCACCCACGATCGGCTGCGGCACATCCGTTCGGTGGTCGACGCCTACCCCGGTGACCGTGTAATGGTCGGGGAGGTCTTCCTCCTCTCCACCCCGGCGGTGGCGACGTATTGCGGCGAGGGTGACGAATTGCACCTGGCCTTCAACTTCCCGCCGCTCTATGCACCGTGGCGCCAGAAGTCGTGGACCGACTGCATCGCCACCACGGTCGAGGCATTCGGTGCACGTGATGCCTGGCCCACCTGGGTCCTGTCCAATCACGACAACCCGCGCCACCGCTCGCGCTACGACCGGGGCGCGGCCCGGTCGGGCGAGGACGAGGCCACCGTCGCCCGACGTAGCGAGCCGAGGGCCCGCGCCGCGGCGGTGCTCCTCCTCACCCTCCGTGGGACGCCTTTCCTCTACCAGGGCGAAGAACTCGGGCTGGTCGACGCGTTCGTTCCCGAGGACCGGCGGGTCGACCCGGGCGGCCGCGACGGCTGTCGGGCCCCGATCCCGTGGGACGGCACTCTGGTCCACGGCTGGCCGACGGCGGCAGGAGCCATACCGTGGCTTCCGTTCCCACCGGACGCCGAGCACCGCAACCACGCCGACCTCCGGGACGATCCGTCCTCGATCCTCCATCTCTACCGGCGTCTGCTCCGGCTCCGGCACGGTTCCGAGGCACTCACGCTCGGAGACTCGGAGCCACTGGACCTGCCGGACGGTCTCGTCGGGTTCCGTCGCCACCGCGCCACCGACCAGCGGGTGGTCATCGTCAACTTCACCGACCAGCGGATCCGGGTCGATGGTCTACCGGCAGCGGGCCGGATGCGGGTAGAGCTGTCCAGTGACGGTACAGACGAGGGCGGCCCCTTCGGAGGCATGGTCGGCCCCGACCAGGCGCTCGTCCTCGGCGGTTGACCGTTCGATGTCGACCGCGGCTATTCGGTCGCTGCCGATTAGTGCCAGGTCTCCCTCCAGTAGTCGAGAGCCCCTTCGTCGCCGAGGGACATCGAGTGGGCGTCCTCGTGGCCGCTGCGCCGGATGCAGCACACCAGCGTGCCGAGCCAGGGTCCCCGGTCGATGCAGTGGACCGCGCCGCATCGGTGCCACTGCGGCTCCTCTGGGAGCGCCAGATCGTCCAGATCGAAGTCGGCGTCGGACCAGTCGCTGAGTTTCCGTGTGTGGAATGGGTCGATCGTCAAAGTTTTCCTGCCCCTTGTTGTTGCGGATCCCTCTAGAGAATGATCGGAACCAGCGGGCCGTAGCTGTAGTGACAATTGGATAAACAGCAGGCCAGCGACGCCGCAGGGTTCCAGGCCCTGCTCCGATGTCCAGGGCTCCCCACATCGGCAGGGGGGTCCCACCGGAGGCCGAGCCCAGGAGCCATCATGGGGATCGGATGGAAGGCGCCCTGGCCGCCGGTCGTCAGTGCCGACGAGGACATACCGGCGCTGACGGACCCAGCCGCGACGGGTCGGAGCGGTCGACAACGACCTCTGGGGCCCGATCACGGGATGTCGGTCGCGATTGTTCATAGTTTGATCGCCCGGACACGGCAGCGATTGCTCGAATCCTCAGTCCAACGCCGTGTGCGGGAGGACATCACCGAACCATCCCGTTCAGTTTTCTTACAAGCAACTACCATGAGCACATGAACGGCGACTCCACCACGGGCATCGAGGACATCGTCCGGCGCAACATCGCCGCCCTCCGGTCGAAGGCGGGGTTGACCCAGCAGGGCCTGGCCGACGAGATGCTGCTGCGAGGCATCGCCTGGACACGGGAGACGGTCGCGCAGGTGGAGACCACCAACCGTCGGCTGGGCCTCACCGAAGCCATCGTGGTCGCCGCGTGCCTCGATGTGCCGGTGGCACGCCTCACGGCCACCGGGGCGGACATCGTCGCCGTGGGCGAGAGCGAGTGGACGGCGGCCTATCTCGGTGCGGCCATCGCCGGAACCATCGGGGACACGTTCCCCCCGGAGAGTTACGCGTCTCCCGCCACCCGGTCGGTGTACCGACCAGAGCCAGCCGACCGGACGACGCCACCCGACCGTTCGTCCCTGCCCGAAGGCGTGCGGGACCGCCGTCGCGGCGAGCGGCGAGCGGCGGAGCCGGGTGAGGCGGTCCCGCCGACCAGGCAGCCGGCCGAGGCGGTCCCGCCGACCAGGCAGCCGGGTGAGGCAGCCGAGCCGGGCGAGACACCGGCGCCGACGCCGCAGAAGACGGCCGAGCGGATCGAGCGCCGGCTGCGCCTGCGGGTGACGGCCAGCGACGTGGACGCTGCGGCGCAGCACCTCTGGTCCCGGAGCCTCGAGGCCGAACGCGAGCGCCGTGTGGCCGATCGCCAAGCGCTCACCGGGGGCTCGTTGAAGACGATCCGGGGGCACGTGTCGCGGGATCTCGACCGCGAGATCGCCTTCGAGATGGAGCGTCGACCGGGGGGAGACGAGCCGGTCCCCCCGGCGGAAGGCGAGATGAGCCCGGAGGAGGTCAACTGGGAGGCGACTCGCCTCAACATCATCCTGGCCAACAAGGGTTACAGCGACAGCGACGTCACCAGGTGGTGGAACTTCACCAGGCACCGCGAGCTCGACGACCGGACCATCGCCGAAGCGTGGCGGGACGGTGAGTACGGGGCGGTGAGCCGGCTGGTCGAGTCGCTGCCCGACACACAGGGCGCGCACCGGGGCTACTACCTGGACGAGTAGTTCCACCGGAGCGAGTGGCCCAGCAGGCACTCGCTCCGGTCCACGCTGGCCCGGGCACCTCACTATCGTTGGAGGGTGCCGACGGAGACGACCAGGGACTGGCCGGCCGGCACGTGGCGCTTCTTCGTAGCACCGCTGGTCTGCTTCGCCGGCTGGTGCGCCTTCGCCGCGTACCTGCTGGTCCAGGCCCGGGCCGGCCCGCCGATCGCCTGGACGGACACCAGGTCCTACGTGTCGGTGGCGCGGCACTCGCTCTGGAGCGGCGCGTTCTGGGTCGGGTTGCGGCCACCGGCGATGCCGCTCCTGATCAAGGTCTTCGGGGCGTCGACCGGGTTCGTGACTGCCCAGGCCGCGATCGGCGCCATCTCCTGGGGGATCCTGGCCTGGACCGTCGGGCGGCTGGTCACCTCCGGATGGCGCCGGCTCCTGGCCGTCTGGATCGTCCTCGCCTTCGCCACCACGTTTCCCATCACGCTGTGGAACCGTTCGGTGCTGTCGGAGTCGCTCTCGATGAGCCTGCTGGCCCTGGTGTTCGCCAGCGTCATCTGGACGGCCCGGCGGTTCACCTGGCCGCGGGCCGCGGCCACCACCGTCGCGTGCCTCTGCTTCGCTACCACCCGTGACGCACAGGTCTGGACGGTGGCGCTGCTAGGTGTCGCCGTCGGGATCGCCGCCCTGGCCCGGGTCGGCACCAACCCGAGGGGTGCGCTACGGGCCGGTGCGCTGGCCATCTGCCTGCTGGCGGCGACCGGCCTGGCCGAGGCGGGCACGGTCGCCTCCCATCGGACCAACGAGAACATCTCCGACGTCTTCTACGTCCGAGTGTTCCCGTATCCCGAGCGGGTGGCCTGGTTCGCGGCCCACGGAATGCCGGAGCGCCGCCAGATCGACGCGCTGGCCAGGGCGGTGGCCGCCCCGCCCGGTGGCGCCAAGGTCGTGGCCTTCTCGGCCGACGATCCCTCGTTCCGGTCGCTCCGGCAGTGGCTGGCGACCAAGGGGCAGGGCGCTTACCTCCTGTGGCTGGTCACCCACCCCTGGTACCTGGTCAGCGAGCCCCTCGCCCGCCCGGAGCAGGCGTTCAACTCGGCCCAGGGGAACCTGATGTTCTACGCCGCCACCAACGACGCCATGCGGTCCCCCCTGACGACCGTGATGTGGCCCTCGGTGCTCGAGCTGTCCATCATGTCCGCACTGGCCCCCTATCTGGCCGTGCTCTCGGAAGCGTGGCGGGAGCGTGCGTGGTGGGCCGTGCTCGTCCTCACCGGCATCGGGGTGCTGTCCATGGCGGTGGCCTGGCACGGCGACGGCCAGGAGGTCACCCGCCACACCGTCGAGGGATTCGCCGAGGTCAGGCTCGGCGTGTGGATCCTGGTTGTCGTCGGACTCTTCGGCATCGAGCCGCTTCCCGGCCGTGCCGGTTCCGCCGGTTCCGCCGGTGGTACCGGTGACGCGGGCGCACGCGAGGACGGCGAGTCAGGCGCGCGGATCGACCGTTCACGTCCGCTGCCGGCCGGATAGGGTTGCGCGGGCGACACCGGCGCGCCGAGTATCCGACGAGTGAGGACCGCGGCGACGAGGCCGACCGCCCTGTCGACCGCCAGGTCGCCCGGGACTGAAGCGGGGCCGGTGCGCCGTCACGAGCCCCGGTCGCCGAATGGAGTGCACGACCATGCCCGACATGCACCAGCAGGCCTGGGAGGACTGGGGATCGGTGGACCCGCTCTATGCGATCCTCACTGACCCGAAGTACCGGCACGGCGCGGGGGACGTCGACGAATTCCTGGCGACGGGCGAAGGGTTCGCACAGGATCTGCTCGACCAGTGCAACGAGCTCGGCCTGGCCGCCGCGCGTGGGCGCGCCCTCGACTTCGGGTGCGGGATCGGCAGGGTGACGGCACCGCTGGCCGCTCGGTTCACCTCCGTCCTCGGGTTGGACGTCTCCGAGAGCATGGTCACCGAGGCGCGGCGATTGCACGCCGACCGTCCCAACTGTTCGTTCGAGGTGCACCGGGGCGACGACCTCCGCCGGTTCGACGATGGCTCCTTCGACCTGGTGCTCTCCGTACTCGTTCTCCAGCACCTCCCCTCGCAACAGGCCATGGTCGCCTATCTCTCTGACTTCGTGCGCGTCCTGCGCCCTGGCGGCGCACTGATCGTGCAGCTTCCCTCGTCCGTCCCACCACCGCCGGTGCTCCCCGCATGGACCACCCGGGAGGGACTTCGGAGGCGAAGTGGCTCACACCTCCGGCGGGCCGGGGTACCTCCCGGGTTCCTCTACCGGCACCTCGGATGGGTACCCGAGATGACGATGACCGCGGTGTCCGACGAGGTGACCCGGTCGACCATCGCCGGCGCCGGCGGCCGGGTCGTGCACACCACGCCGCCCGACGTGGACAGCGGAGGCACCGAGAGCCGGATCTACTTCGCCACCCGCTGACCGGTCCGCCCGCCGCCGAGGACCGCCGACGAGTACCGGGGCGGCGATCAGAGGGCCAGCATCGCCTCGGCCCGGCTGAGCCAGAACTCGATCTCGTCGCCCCGGCCCCGACGGATCGGCCAGTCGAGCAGCCGGAGGAAGAGGTGGGCGAGATAGGCCCGCCGTCGGAGCTCGTCGAGCTCGTCGAACGCGGCGCCGAACAAGCGGGTGCGGACACCGGGATCGCACGGGGTTGCCAGGCTGGCCATCGCCAGCATCACGAGGTCGAAGGTGGCGTCGCCGACGACGGCGAAGTCGGTGTCGACGATGGCGGCGAGGTCCTCCCCGTCGGCGAGGAGGTTGCCCGGATGCAGGTCCCAGTGCACGATGTCGCCGCCCGGGAGGTCCTCGCCGCTGATCGAGCGGCCGAACTCCTCGATGCCGGTCACGAGCATGGCCGTGCGGCTGTCGTAGCCGCGGAGGGACTCGTGCCGGCAGTAGCCGGCGCCGCCCGTCGTCAGCGTCGTCAGCAACGCCGACGGCCAGTGGACGGGGTCGTCCGGTCGGGCGAGGCCGACCCGGGCGGTGTGCAGCTCGAGTATCCGATCGACAACGGAGTGGCTGAGGACCTCCACCGGCGTGCCCGGCATGAGCTCCTGCACGACGAAGAGGTACTCGCCGGCGTCGACGGTCCACTGCCTCGGGACCGGCCAGCCCCCGGCGGTGCGAAGCCGCTCGGTCAGGTCGAGCGCCTCGATGCGGAGCGCCCGGGAGCTGGGCTCGGCGTCCCACTTGACCACCAACGGTGCTCCGTCAGGGCCCAGGACGTGGTGCGCACCACTCTCTCCTCCGGCCAGCCGGCCCACCAGCTCGTAGCGCCCTCCGGTCGTGCGGGAGAGGAGCGCCACCGCCTCCGGCGCTGCGAGCACACCGGCGCCGGCCATCCGCCCTACTCGGTCGAACCGGCCTGCAGCAGGTCGTCCAGCAGGGCGATGTCACCCTCCACCCGTACGGCGGACGGCGGGATCCGTCCGTACAGCAGCAGCACGAGATCGGAGGCAGTGGCCCGCACGACGGTCCGCGGGCCGCGCTGGTCGCCCACGATCCACTCGCTGCCGGTGTCGTCGGACAGCAGGATCAGCGCTCCCAGCAGCCGGTCGGCGGCCGAGCCGGCCACGATCTCGAGGAACTCGCCGACACCGTCGTCAGCGACGGCCGGGTCGAGGGGTCGGGCGTCGCCCACCGCGTGCTCCGCGTCCCAACGGTGGACCGCCGCCTCCTGGACCAGATGCCGACCGACCGCACCGCAGGTTTCGGGCTCGCCCCACCAGGTCCAGCAGGGGGCGTCCTCCGGTGTCTGCTCCAGCGCAGCGATGAGGAGGTCCGTGCTCTCCGCCATCCACGCCCCGAGCCTGTCGGCCGAGCGCGGGGGTGTGTGCTGGACGCGCGACGGTTGTCCGACGTCACCGGCTCTCAGGTTGTCGGCCCAGAATCGCTGGACCTCGCCGAGATGCTCCACCAGGTCGCCGAGCGTCCAGCCGGGACACGAGGGCACCGGGCGGTCCGGGCCGGCGGCAGCGAGGGAGCCGGCGACCAGCGAGCTCTCCGCCCGGATCACCTCGAGTGTGTCGAACATGTCCAGAGCGTACTGAAGGTTTCCCACCGGGCCAGCACGGCCCCGGATCCGCAGCCCGGCCGGCGGCCGGCGGCGAACGGCAGCTTCCGGTTCCTGACGCCCTCGGGCCCGAGGGCCACTGGTATCGTCGCAGTACATGGCCCCGCCGGAACCAAACGAGGAGTCCCCCTCCCTCACGGCGAGCGCCTCACCCAAGGGCCGCGGCAAGCGGGGCGGTCCGAAGCACCGCAAGCCACGGCGGTTCCGGAAGACCAAGTGGATGCTCGTCATGGCCACCGTGCTCGTACTGGCACTGGCCACGACGGCTGCCGGCTACGCGTGGTACCTCAACCGCAAGGTCGACCGCATCACGGTCAAGGGCCTGGCGAAGGATCCGAGCAAGGGGACCGACGAGGGAACCGAGAACATCCTTCTGGTCGGTTCCACGTCGCGGTGCGCCCTGAGTGTGCAGAGCCAGGCTTACGGGCTGTGCTCGGAGGGCGTGAACGGCGTCAACAGCGACGTCGTGATGATCATGCACCTCAATCCCACCATCCCGAGCGTCTCCATCCTGTCGATTCCCCGGGATGTATTCGTCCCCAACGCCCGCGCCGAAGGGGCCTACAAGATCGACGCCGCCCTGTACGAAGGACCGAGCCAGCTGGTGGCGGCCGTCCAGGAGGATTTCGGCATCCCCATCCAACACTACGTGGAGCTCAACTTCGACAGCTTCGCCAACGTCGTGCAGGCCCTGGGCGGAATCTCCATGTACTTCCCCGAACCGGTCTACGACGCGTACTCGGGCCTGAAGGTACTGACCCCTGGCTGCCGCTACCTGAACGGCGTGCAGGCCCTGCAGGTGGTTCGTGCCCGGCATCTCCAGTACCAGCCGCCCGGTAACACCGACCCGGATCCGTCGGGCTGGCCGCAGGAGATCGAGAGCGACCTGGCACGCATCCGGAGGGACCACGAGTTCCTTCGGGTGCTCGCCGCGTCAGTGGGCGCGCGTGGCCTCGGCAACCCCGTCACCGACGAGCAGCTCGCCGCCGCGGTGGTCGGCCAACTCGTGGTGGACGGCGGCTTCTCGGCGTCGCAGATGGTCAACCTCGTCCTCACCTATCACGGGGTGAACGTGTACTCCGCCCCCCAGTTCACCCTCCCTGTGCAGGTCGACCAGTTCGGCAACTACCTGTACAAGGGCAGCAGTTACGGAGACGTCGAGTTTCCCGTCGAGCCGGAGGATCGTCAGGTGGTCGACCAGTTCCTCGGGCTCTGGCCGACGACCGACACGATGGACGGGGAACCCCCGCCGGCATCGAGCACGGTCACTGTCTCGGTGCTCGACGGGACCGACACCTACGGGCAGGCTTCCCTCACGGCCCTGGCCCTGGGGCAGCTCGGCTTCCACGTGGTCGGGACCGGCGACACCGAGTCCGTCGGCGAACAGGCGGAGACCGTCGTGACGTACTCGCAGCTCACTCCGGCCGACGAGGCCGCGGCCCAGGCGGTGGCCAATTCGCTGACCGGTGAGGTGATCATGGCCTACGGACCGACGACCGACGGCGCGCAGGTCACGGTGACCACCGGGACCGACTTTTCCGTCCAGGCCCCCGTGCTGCCCACGGTCCCCACGACGCACCCACCCCACGCGGCCCACGCCTCGACCACGACCACGACCACGCCGGCGGCGTCCACGACCACCACGACCACCACGACCACCACCGTCGCCGCCTCGAACGGTGCCTTCAGCGCACCCACCCCGTCGGTCGAGGCACTCCAGCCGTGGGACCCCCGGTCCTGCACCGCCACAGGTGGGGAGGGACCCTGAGCGCCGGGGTCCTGAGCGCCGGGGTCTGACAGCCGATTCCGGCCCGGCGGGGTGACTCCAGTCAGTCGAACTGCGACGCCAGGGCGCCCATCGACCGGCAGGTCACGGCTCGAGGGAGCTGCCGCGGCGGGTGATCTCGTCGAGCACCGCAGGTGGGACCGGCCGGCACCCGCACACCCGGGCGTGTTCGACGTGCCAGGCGACCCGGGCATCGAGGCCGGCCCCACCGCCTAACCGGTGTGCGGCGTGCCACGCCCGGTTCACGTGCCTCGCAGTGCCCTCGTGCGGTTGATCTGGTTGAGACGGGACTGGGCCACCAGCCAGTCACTGGACCGGTCCCGTTGGGGCTGACTCGGGAGATGGTGCAGCCCCCTTGGGCTCTCGGTCCTGGCACCGCACCGCCGGCAGACCGACATCCGGCCGTTCGTCTCGGGAGCGTGGTCCTCGTCGAGCTGGGCTCCCAGCTGCGACAGTTCGGGTGAGGTCATGGATCCCCCATGCCCGGCACGTCATCGGCCTGATCGCCCGTGACGCCGGACCGGGAGGACGGCAGCAGGCCCGACGTGAGCGAGTTCGCCCTCCACCCAACTCTACGCCCATACGGCCGACCGGCGGGCAGACGTCAGCTCCGAGAGGAATCGACGGGCATCGGCGGGCTGCCGGGAACGTCGGGCTCGAGGGGCTGAGGCTCCAGGTCGACCGGGATCGGCCCGCTCGGTCCGGGAACGGCCATGGATCACAGCTATCCGTGGCGGGCACCGACAAACGCCGCCCGCCGCTCCCAGCCGGAGGGCCGCGGACCCCTGTCAGCGGCTTCGGGCCTGTGCGGGCCTGTGGTGGTGACAGGTCACGGACGCCAGCCGGTCCGCACCGCCCACAGCTCCGCGACAACGACCACCAGGTCCACCACCGGATCCTTCACGTCGACGTAGCGATCGAGGTCCACGGCCACGTCGGCCAGCGACTGCTTGAAGCGACCGTAGGCGGGAACGGCGCCGGGATGCGCCCGGAACCAGTCACGGAAGAGCAACGCCAGGCGTTCGTTCGGTGATCCGACGCGCCTGACGTGGAGGTTCACGCCATCGACGGACCTGCCGCGGCGCAACCACAGCCGCTTGGCCCAGTCAGCCGGGTCGTCATCCCGGCCGGCGGGGACATGGTCCGCTTCGTGGGGAGCGCGCTGGAAGCCCAGGCGGACGAGAGGGGCGTCGAAGTCCCGTGTCGCCAGCTCGAGGTCGCGGACGCTCACCTGCAGGTCGAGGACGTCCTTCGCCGGCATCGACGGGATGGCGGTACTGCCGATGTGGTCGATGCGTAAGGCACCGTCACCGAGGTCGGCCCGGAGCGTGGCCATGACGGCGGCCGCCCGGCGCTCCCAGTCGGGTCGATGGGCGACGACGACCGGTCTCTCGGCCATGTGCCAGTCTTCCGCGTCCGTCCCACCGGTGTCGACCATCGGCGGCCGGCGCTGCTCCTACCGGACGCCGGGTGCGCACCGCTCAATAGGGCAGGTCCTCGGGCAAGCAGTCGTGGTGGTCGGGCGCGGGGTCGACCGAGAATCGCACGGCGGCAATCGACGATCGACCGTCGAGGATCGCCCGTGCGATCCGGTGCATGCCGTCCATGACCCGCCCGTCGGAACCGAGGATGATCGGGTACGAGACGTCCACCTCCTGGATGAGCCGGACCTGCTCGATGATGCGCCGCACGGTGGGAACCGGGCCGAACTTGAACCAGAAGTCGGTGTCGACCTCCTCGATCGACTCGACGGCCACGTCCTCGACCGTCAGGCCGGCGCTCAGGCGGATCAGACGGTCCACGTCCCAGGCGTCGAAACCCCGGTCGCCCGGCCAGAAGTGGTACCGCTTCCGCATCTGCAGATTCTCCCGCGCCCCGGGGTCCCCCATCGGCGCGGCCCGACCCGCCGTGGCCAGCGCCTGACCTCAGGCGATCGGACGGGTTCGCCACACGTCGGAGCGGAACGCCACGTCGACGGTCACGTCGCCTTCGATCCCCAACAGCTCGGCCAGCAGGTCACCGGCCTCGGCGATGACCCTCGTCCGGGTCTCCTCGGGCATGGTGATGATCCAGCTCAGCGTCCCGAGCAGGCCGATCAGCTCATCGGCGTTGAGCGCCACGTCCCAGGTGAACACCTCGTGCTCGGGCTCCTCGAACGGCACCCCTGGCGGGATCTCCAGGCTGGACACGGGCCGGAGTGCATCCTCCAGGATCAGCCGCCGGAGGTCGCCGCCGGATTCAACATCCTCGTCGGTCGACGCGCTCGGTCCACCGTCCCTCGACCGTTCGGCTAGCAGCGTCCGGGCCTGCACCATAAAGGGTCCCTCGGGATCAGGACCCGACCAGAGCGCAGCGAGGAACCCGGACGGCGTGAGGACCCGTTCCACCTCCCGGAGCGCGGGGACCGGGTCCATCCAGTGCCACGACGAGGACGCGAGCACGGCGTCGACGCTGGAGCCGGGCAGTGGCATGGACTCGCCCCGGCCCGGCATGACGGTGACCCTGGGGACCTCCGTCGCCAGCACGGAACGCATGCGCCCGTCGGGCTCGACGGCCACGACCTCGTCGGCCTTGTCGACCAGGAGCCGGGTGAGGGCGCCGGTACCGGCACCGAGGTCGACGACCCGCCCGACACGGCCCGGAAGGAGCCAATCGACCGCGGACACCGGAGGTCCGGGACGATAACGCTCGTAGTGCGCGGCGATCTTGCCGAAGCTTCCGGAGCGGGCGGCCTTTTCCTCGGGCGGGAGGTGAGAGAGCGGCCTGGCGGGATCGCTTGCTGGCGGGAGGGTCACCGCATCGACCCTATCCGAACGCACCGGGGGCGGCCCGTGCCGTCGGCGGCCGCGACGCGGCGCCACGGCGACGGGGTGCTGGTCATACTGAAGACGTGGCCGGGTTCGAGATCGCCGGTGTGGGCTTCACCCGTATCTCCTATTTCGACGTCCCACTCGACCCTCAGGTGATCGGATTCACCGCTCTCCAGGTCGTCGAGGTGCCGTGGGGCGTCCCGAAGTGGGCGACGAGTGACGGCCTCGTGCTCGTCGCTCAGGCCATCTGGGTCGTCGAATCGGGTGGGCGGACCATCGCCGTGGTCCCGTGCGGTGCTTCCGACGCCTTCACCCGCACCGGCCCGGCTGCGGCTGCACACGAACAGGCCGAGCGTGCGGCCATGGCGGCCGCAGGCGTTCCTGTCGGATCCGTCGACACGGTGGTCATGAGCCATCTCGACGGGATCGGCGTGGTCGCAGCCATCGGGGTCGGAGGATCGCAGTCCCCCCTGTTCCCGAACGCCCGAGTGGTGATCAGTGCCGAGGAGGTCGCCCACGTCGAGACGCATCCGGACATCTCGGGCAGCCAGGCGCTCCGCGAGCTCATCGCACAGGACGTCGTCGATGCCGTCGACCTCCCATTGGCG
>JBKQRT010000267.1:0-15272 GCA_052143895.1 Acidimicrobiales bacterium
CGGACCGTCCCCGGCCGGTCCGTCGACGCCACCGCCACGCCCCGAGGTCGCGTCGCTGTTCACGAACAGGATTTTTCTTGCGTTTCCCTCTCGGATAGTGAAAGATGACATATCTGTAGTTACATCCGTGCTATGCGGTTTCGCCCGAGACCGCGTGGATGACTGGGAGGGAGACCTGTCCGATGGACTTGGTGTCATTGATGTACGGGCCCCAAGAGCGCAGTTGGCAGACCAGGGCCAACTGCATGGGGGTGGACCCTGACCTGTTCTTCCCCGAGCGCGGGGCGTCGACCCGCGAGGCCAAGGAGGTGTGCCGGGGGTGCGTGGTCCGCGAGGAGTGCCTCGAGTATGCGTTGGCCAACGGTGAGAAGTTCGGGATCTGGGGGGGACTGTCCGAGCGGGAGCGTCGGCGGCTGCGCCGCCAGCGGGCCATGCAGCGGCGGGCCGTCTCCAGCGCGTCGTAGCGGCCGGCCCGGTTCGCGGCTCAGCGGGCCGGCCGGCCCGCGGCCTCGAGCCGGCCTTCGATCGTTCGGTCCTCGTCGATGTCGAGCTCCGACCAGCGGTTCCTCGGAACGGCCCGCAGCACGGCGTCGGGAACGAGCCCGACCAGCTCGGACCGCAGCACGGCGCAGCCCCGTGCTGACGCCCGGACGGCCACGGCGTCGACGACCTCGGTCAGCGTCGTCGACAGCGGGTCCACCAGGTTGAAGCTCACCTGGGCACCCACCTCCACCGGAAGCCCCAGGCTGCGTACGGTCGGCCCCCGCAGTTCGGCGGCGATCTCCTTGGCCGCGGCCAGCGGTGCGCGCCCACCGACACCGGTGAGCCACACGTTGTAAGCCACCAGTACCGGTCGGGCCCCGACGGCGGTCGCTCCCGCGGTCGGGTTGGCGACCCGGGGGCCGGTGTCCGGCCACAACGTGGCGAACGCCGAGCGGCGGACCTCGGGGAGGGACCGCTCCGGGCCGTAGAGGAAGCAGGGTAGCGACAGGAACGTCCCGGCCCACTCGGCGAAGCGCCGTCTCGCCCCGAGCGCCCGTTCCCACGAAGCGCCGGCGGTCCCCTTTCCCGCCGTCGGAACGAACGGCACGACGTCGGCGACGCCGAGCCTCGGGTGGATGCCGTGGTGGGCGCGGAGGTCGATGAGGTCCACCGCCGCCCCGACGACGTCCCGGGCAGCCTGCTCCACCGCCTCCGGCGCCCCGCCTAGGGTCAGGACGGTGCGGTTGTGCTCGGGGTCGGAGTGCACGTCGAGGACCGTGGTACCGGCGGCCACCACCAGGGCGTCGATGACGGTGCTGCTCCTGCCCTCACTGGCGTTGATGACGCACTCGAGCGGCGCCCGCCCGCCGGACATGCCGGCCCGCGACGTTCCCGACTCAGACGGAGACGGGAACGGGGACGGGGACGAGGCGCTCGACCCGGCGACGGCGCAGCATCCGCCGCCGTTCACGCTCGGACTTCCCGCCCCAGACCCCGTGGTCGACCCGCTCGTCGAGGGCGTACTGGAGGCACGCCTCGGCCACCGGGCATTCGGCGCAGATCCGTTGGGCGGCCTGCACGCCGACCCCGTCACTCGGAAAGAAAATGGTGGGGGAGAGGTCCTTGCACTTCCCCACGCTCATCCATTCCGTGTCCATGGTTCCTCCATCGATCTCGAGGAGGCTGCGGGGGGTTTCGATCGAGGTGGGCGAACCCTGATGCCGCCGCCATCCGTTGCACAACTAGTGTCGCAGTTCGAACGGTTCTACCGTGCGAAATGGGCCGGTATTGATGGAATCCTCACAATTTTCTTATGAGGCACCAGGGCCTTCTTATGAAGGCTCGAACGAGGTGGAGCCCGACCGGCCCACCGCCCTCCTCCCGGAGGCTCCGCCCCGGCCGGTGGCGGCGCCCTGGCCCGTGCCGTCGGACCCCGCCGTCGCGACACCCGGCCCGCCACCTCCCCCCGCCCCGCCTCCCGCGACCCCACCCGCCTCGGGCCCCGGTGCGACGCCGCCTCCACCACCGCCCCCCGGCACCGGCACGCCGGGGTATCCGCTGTATCCCGGCTGGGGCGGGTATGGGACCCCCGGACCGAACCCGGCGTACGCATACCGACCGGTGCCCCGGCCCCCGTTGGTGCGTCACACCCTCGAACGTCGCTCCTGGATCTGGGTCGTGACCGTGACCGCCGTCTTGGCCGCCATGATCGGAGGTCTGGTCGGGGCGTTGGTCGGGGTGGGCAGCCAGCAGACCATCGTCGAGAGGTTCTTCCCGAACCGGAGCGTGCTGGCCAAGCCCCAGGACGTCCAGGCGGTGCTCGCCGCGGTCGAGCCGGCGGTGGTGTCGATCGACAGCCAGTCGGGAGGCGGCGGCGACGTCGTCGAGGCTGCCGGCAGCGGGATGATCCTGAGCCCGGACGGCGAGGTCCTGACCAACAACCACGTGGTGGCCGGCGCATCGTCGGTGACCGTGACCCTGTTCGGGCAGACCAACGCACGTGCCGCCCACGTCCTCGGGGCCGATCCGGCCGACGACCTGGCCCTGGTGCAGATCGACGGCGCCTCCGACCTCCCCACCGTGGTGTTGGGCGAATCGTCCCAGACCCGGGTCGGGGACTCGGTGCTGGCCATCGGCAACGCGCTGGCCCTGGCTGGCGGTCCGACCGTGACCGAGGGCATCATCTCCGCCGAGCACCGCTCGCTGACCGCCGAGAACGAGAGCGGCCAGACCGAGAGCCTCACTGGGCTGCTCCAGACCGACGCCGCCATCAATCCGGGCAATTCGGGCGGTCCGTTGGTCGACGCCCGGGCCCAGGTGGTCGGCATGAACACGGCGGTCGCCTCGAGCAGCAGCGGCAACGCGCCCACCCAGAACATCGGCTTCGCCATCAGCGTCGACTCGATCAAGCCGCTGCTCGGGCAGTTGCGGGCGGGTGGCACCGGCGGGTCCGGGACGCCGACGCCCGTGCCCGTTGCCAACACCGCCTACATCGGGGTGACGGTGGGGCCGGTGACCCCCGCACTGCAGCAGCAGGACGATCTCACCCCTTCGTCGGGCGCTCTGATCCTGGCCGTCCAGCCCGGGAGCCCGGCCGCCACGGCGTCGCTGCAGGTGGACGACGTGATCGTCTCGTTCAACGGGACGGCCATCGAGGACCCCGCCGACCTGACCGCCGCCATTCACGCGCTCCAGCCGGGGGACCGGGTCACGCTCGGGATCTACCGGGGGAGCCGCCGTCTCTCGATCGGCGTCACGCTCGGGGCCCGACCGGCTGACGGGTAGGATCCCGTGGTGCCGCGACCCCAGGAGGACCTACTGTCATGACGCCGGTCACCGACGAGCCGACGCTCCCGGACGAGAACGAGGAGCCACCGCCCCCGGTCGGGCACGTCCGCGTCGTCTACCTCGGCCCGGTCGCCCCGCACTGGGAGGTCCGCTCCGACTTCGGGGACCCGGCCCTCATCGAGGAGTTCCGCCGCCGCACCATGGCGCGTCTGGTCCTCTTGCCGCCCCACGACCCGCAGTACCGGCGCAACCGTGAACGGGTGATCCGCGACGCCGAGCGCGAGAACATCCTCCTCGAGTGGGACCTCGGCGTGCCCGAAGAGGAGGCGGTCGTCGCGCCACCCGAACCGGGCACCGACGGCGAGGTGTCGCCGGCCGGCGACACCTGACCGTCCGGCCGCTCAGCCCCCGGGCGGCTCGTCCAGCTCGGGAAGGCTGATCCGCTCCAACCACAGTCCGGGCGCGTCCACCTCGGACGGCGTCGGGAGGTTGCGGGCCGACAGCCACAGCCGGGAAAGTCCTTCGTCGCCGGCCCGCTCGAGCACGCCGCTCACGAACGAGCGGCCGCGGTCCACCTGGGTCTGGTCCAGGTCGAGCCCGAAGAGGGCGCCGGCGGCCTCTTCGCCCTTGCCCCGCTCGATGCGACGTCGGTACCAGGCCTCGGCCAGCTGAGCGTGCGAGCCGACCAGCCGCTGGCCCACCACCGTCGCCACATGGTCGGCGTAGGCGTCGACCACCACGGCGAGCGCCGTCAGCTGGTCGGACGACCGCCGCGACTCCGGCGTCAGGAGCTCGCCCAGCAGCGCCTCGGGATCGCCGAACATGCCCTGCAGCGCCTCGAGGTCCATGCCCCCGCCCTCGTCACCACCGCCCAGCGCTCCGAGCCGCCCGGTCAGGTTCTGCTGCGCCGCCGCGGTCGACTCCGCCAGCTCGACGAGCAGCTCCTCCAGGCGGCTCCGGACACCGGGACGGGTGAGCACGGTGTTCGAGGCGAGCTCGCGGGCGCACACCCACAGCAGCGCCTCTTCCTCCGGAAGGCTCCAGTCGGCGGCGAACGACGCGATATTAGTGGTGACCAGCACCAGCTCGTCGGACGGCGCCCACGGGACGGCCAGCGGGTACTGTCCCAGCGCACGGTGTGAGAGGTGGCCCACCACCGATCCGACCTGCAGCCCGAAGAAGATCGGACCGATGGCGCTGGCCCACTGTCCGAGCAGGCCGCCGAGGCCGCCGAGCCGGTCCCCGCCCGCGAAGGGATCCGACGCTGCCGGCTCGACCGACGGAGGAGGCACCATCGGGGTCGGTGTCATGGCCGTCAGCAGCATGCGCCACGACTCGAGGGCCCGCAGGGTCCAGTCGCCCCGTCCGACGGCCACGCAGGTCAACCGCCTGCCGTCCGGCGTCACCGGCAGTCCGGTGGTCTCGGTCACGTTGAGCTCGGCGACCCGAGCGAGCTGCTCGAGTCGGATGCGCTGGACCGGATCGACGTTCGCCTCCGGCGTGCCCCCGGTCGCCACGTTGAGGGCGAACGAACGGGTCATCTCCCACTGGTCCGGAGCGCTGGTGCCCAGCATGTTCATGAGGTCGCTCAACAAGGACTGGAACGGATCTGCCGCGTCCCCTGGTTCCGGCGGTGCCATCTCCTCATGCTACGGCGACGGGTCGACCCCCGGGTCATCGCCGTCCGGGCCGGACAGGACAGCCGACCTCGTCATTGTCGTACCGTCGTGTTCGAAGGTGATCTCGACGGCCGTGCCCGGCGGATCCGCGTACAGGCGGGTCTGGAGCTCGTCCTCCGACTGGACCTGGTCCCCGTCGAGCGCGGTGATGACATCGCCCGGTGCGAGATCGTCCATGGCCGCCGGACTGCCGCTGTCGACGGAGACCACCGGCACGCCGACCTCGGTCGCGGGCGAGGTGGACCCAGTGCTGACGACCGTGGTCGTCGGTGCGTCGCCGGCGTCGACGCCCAGCCATCCGTGTTCGACGGCGCCGGCCGACACCAGCTGTCGGGCCACACCGGCCACGAGCTCGGCCGGCAGGAAGATCGAGAGCGTCGACGAACCCGAGTGCGCCGTCTGCACCAGCATCCCGTCGACCTCGCCGTTGCGGGCGAGGAGGGGGCACCCGACATCCTCGGCCGAGAGCGGCGTCCGGACCACGGTGGTGGCGAAGGCCGACGCCGGTTCGGCGCCGGCCGGTTCCCCGACCGACACGACCGCGCCGGCGTAGACCTCCGGGCCGGGGGCCGCTCCGGCCCGCCGCGACCTCGCCAGGGACAGGGCGAACGCCACGGAGCCGGTCGCGGGATCGCCGCCGTCGAACGTGGCCGCCGGCAGATCGTCGCTGATCTGGACCACCGCGAGCCCGGAGGCGGGGTCGGTGCCGATGAGGTCTGCAGGCTGTCGGGTCCCGTCGGGCTCGACCACCGTGATCGAACGGGCGCCCGACAGAGTCGAGGCGGGGACGACGATGATGCCACCGGATTCGGCCACCAGTCCGATGCCCGTGGTCGTGCCCGCCGGACGGTCGGCGCTGACGATGACGGTGGACAGGCGCGTGGAGGTCACCATGCCGGCCATGGAGGCGATGTTGGTCATCCGGACCAGGCCGGGCTCCGTAGTCGGTGATCCGAGGGGAGGGTGCGCCACCGCGTCCGACGGGTCTCCCGGGTCGGTGGTGGTGATGACCAGGCCGGCGACCACCAAGGCGATGACGACGCAGGCCGCCGCCCCCCCGATCAGCCACGGGCCCGGCCGGGTCCGGCCCTCGTTCCTTGCGGTCGCGGGCACGACGCCCGGCGATCCACCTGATTCCGAGGGATGACGCCAGAGGCGGTCGTCGGGCGGGATCCACCCGCGCAATCGGTCGACCTCGGGCCCCTCTCCCCACTCCTCGTCGGGATCCCGTTGCGAGGCCCCCTCGTCCTCTCCGTCCACGGCCCAGAGGTTACTGATGGTGGCGTCCGTTGGGGCGTCGGCCCCGACGGACGCCCCGCTGGAGTGGCCCGCAGGGGTCGCCAGGCCACCGGGCCGACAGGGTGGCCCTACGATGACATGGTGGCTCGGGACCTCGCGATCGATCTCGGGACGGCCAATACCCTGGTCTACGCCAGAGGGCGGGGAATCGTTCTGAACCAGCCGACGGTCATCGCCCTGAACACCCGGACCCACGACGTCCTCGCCGTCGGAAACGAGGCATGGAAGATGATCGGCAGGACGCCCGGGTACATCGTGGCCGTGCGCCCACTCCGCGAAGGGGCGATCACCGACTTCGACATCACCGAGCGGATGATCCGCCTGCTCCTCCGCCGGGCCGGCGTCACCAAGTTGAACCGGCCGCGGGTGCTGATCTGCGTGCCCTCGGCCATCACGTCGGTCGAGCGGCGCGCGGTCAAGGAGGCGGCGCGCCGCGCCGGCGCCTCGGCCGCCCACCTGATCGAGCAGCCGATGGCCGCGGCCATCGGGGCCGGGCTCGACATCCATGAGCCCGTCGGGAACATGGTGGTCGATGTCGGTGGCGGCACCACGGAGACCGCGGTCATCTCGCTCGGTGGAGTGGTGGCGTCCCAGGCCATCCGGTGCGGTGGGTTCGACATGGACGCGGCCATCCAGCAGTACGTGCGCCACGAGCACGGGATCGCCATCGGCGAGCGCACCAGCGAGGATCTCAAGCTCGCCATCGGCTCCGCCCTTCCCTACGCGGAGGAGGTGAAGGCGGAGGTGCGGGGTCGGGAGATCACCACCGGCCTGCCCAAGACCGTGGTCATCTCCCCGGAGGAGGTGCGGTACGCGCTGCGCGACCAGGTCGATCTGATCGTCCAGACAGTGGTGAGCTGCCTGGCCGAGTCACCACCCGAACTGGCCCAGGACATCATCTACGAGGGCATCCATCTGGTCGGCGGCGGGGCCATGTTGCGAGGGCTGGCCAACCGGCTCGCCGACGAGACCGAGGTCCCTGTCCACCTGGTGGCCACCCCGCTCGAGTGCGTAGTCCAGGGTGCCGGGCTCTGCCTCGACTCGTTCGACAGCCTGCGGCCGATCTTCGCCGCGGCTGAGAGCTGACCGGGTCGCGGCTGCGGTCGCTGCGGCCCGCTCAGTCGACGTCCAGGAGGTCTTCGGCCACCTGCCGGACCTGCCAGTCGCGGTCCTCGAGGCACCGCCGCAACGCCGCCTCGACCTTTGGGCCGTCGAACGCAGCCAGGGCGACGGCGGCCCGTCTGCGGACGGCCGGCTTGTCGCCGAGCGCACCAAGCACGGCCGCCAGTCCGGACGGCTCGCCGATGGCGCCGAGCGCGGCGACGGCCGCCTCCCGGCAGAGGGGGTCGGCATGGCCCGACGTCGACGAGGCCACGGCTATCAACAGGGGCACCGGTCCGGGCTGCCCTCGTTCCGCGCACGACCACGCTGCCATCTCCACGACCGATGGGTCCGGGTCGGCCAGCGCGCCGGAGATGTCCACGTCGGGGAAGGTCGCCGCCAGCTCGCAGGCCCGCCGGCGGACCTCGGGCGCAGGGTCGGCCAGCGACGCCCGGAGGTCGGCTCCGATGAGTGCCCCCAAGCGGTGCAGCGCGCCGAGGGCCGTGGCCCGGACCGAGGGGGAGTGGTCGGTGAGGGCGCCACGGGCGCCGTCCACGTCACCGGTGTGGCCGGCGAGGGCGGCGGCCCGACGGCGCCCGGTGACACTCGAAACCGGGAGTTCCATGGCAGGCTTCTGGGCGACGTCAGCATCGGAGCCGTCGGACGATCGCCGATTGGGAGCTTCAGGAGCGACCACACCACCACTATGACCGAGGACGACCAGCAGACGAGCGGGAACAGGCCCGCACCGTGGTCCGGGCCGGTCCCGGTCCCGGCCGCACCCGGGGCTACCGGCCCAGGTGGCGCGCCCACCTCCGGCCCACCTCCGACCACTGCGTCCGGTCTGGTCGGGGGCGGTGGGCCGGGCCGGCCTCCCGGCGTGCCCTACCGGCACACGAGACCGAGCCGCCGGCGGTGGCCGTGGGTCATCCTCATCCTGTTCGCGGTGGCCGTGGCGGTCGCCTCGCGCTGGAACCTCAACGACTACGCCCTCGAGCCGGGGACGGCCCAGTCCGTCCAGCAGTTCATCACCGTGCCACCGGACAAGGCCCACCCAGTGCACCATCCGGTGTTGCTGACCGACGTCGAGATCGGGAGGGTCACCGCGCTCACGTACCTCTGGTACGAGCTGCAGGGCAATTCCTCCTTCGAGCAGGTGGATGACGTCACCGGTGGCACGCCCCCCTCGCAGCTCGACGCCCAGGGTGAGCTCGAGATGTCCCAGGCCGAGGCCGACGCCAAGACGGCGGCACTGCGCCGGCTCGGGTACTCGGTCCCGGCTACCCCGTCGGGAGCGGTCGTCTTCGGCACCTTCCCGGGAACGCCGGCCTACGGGGTGCTCAACGTCGGGGACGTGATCACCGCTGTCGACGGGGTGTCCACACCGACCGCACGGGCGCTGACCACCACGCTCAACCATTACCACTCCGGCCAGACGGTGACCCTGACCGTGCGGCGGGGCGGCACCGCACCGCCGACGGCGCTGCCCGTGACCCTCAAGAGCACGGTCGTCGACCTCGGGGGTGGCGAGAACGTCACCCTCGACCTCGGTATCGAGCCCGAGGACCAGGTCGACTTCACCTATCCGTTTCCGGTGACGATCGACGTCACCAACATCGGCGGGCCGTCGGCCGGCCTGGCCATGACCCTCGGGGTCATCGACGCGCTGACCAGCGGATCGGTCACCGGCGGGCGGACGGTGGCCGCCACCGGGACGATCGACAGCGCCGGCGACGTGGGTGACGTCAGCGGAGTGGCACAGAAGACGGTGGCGGTCGAGAACGCCGGGGCGTCGCTCTTCCTCGTCCCACCCCAGGAGTACCGGGCGGCGATGTCCAAGGACCGGCCTGGCCTGAAGGTCTACCCCGTCTCCACGCTCGATCAGGCGTTGCAGGTGCTGGCCGCGCACGGCGGCTCGGTACCGCCGCCGCCGCCCGCGTCGACGACCCCGATCGCCACCGCGGGATGACCGGTTCCGAGGACGGACAGTCGTAGGCTCTCGGCCATGCCCGAGGAACGACTGATGTCCATCTCTTCCTCCTCGCACCTGGCCCCTGACGAGGTGGCCCGCCACTCGTTCGGCTCGGTGCGCCGAGGGTTCGACCCCGGCGAGGTCCGCGCCTATCTCGAGTCCCTCGCCGCCGGACTTCGGGGCGTCGCCGAGCGGGAGCGCCAGCTGCTGCAGGAGCTGGCCGACGCCGAGCACCGGGCGGCCAATCCGGTGCTCGACGAGCCCATCCTGACCGCCGCGCTCGGGGCCGAGACCGCCCGGGTCCTTCACAGCGCGCACGAGGTCGCCAACGAGATGATGGCCAAGTCGGAGGCGGAGGCCAACCGCATCCTGGACGAGTCCCGGGAGGAGATCCAGCAGCACCGCGCCCAGACCGAGGCCCGGTTGGCGGAGCAGACGGCCGAGGCCGGGGCCGCCGTCGCCGAGCTCCGTGACCGCACCAATCAGCAGGTCGCCGAGCGGCTGGACGCCGCCCGCCAGGAGGCCGAGAACATCCTGACCCAGGCACGGGAGGAGTGCCGGGGAATGGTGGACGAAGCCCAGGCCCTGCGGGCGCGGGTGCTGGCCGACCTCTCGAAGCGCCGCAAGGTGCTCCACGCCCAGATCGAGCAGCTCCGGGCCGGGCGCGAGCGCCTGGCCGAGACCGTCCAGGACGTCCGCCGGTCGGTGGACGCCATCGCCGCTGACCTGTTCGCCGCCGAGGACAACGCACGCCTGGCCGCCGAGGTGGCCGGCCGCGAAGCACTGGGCCGACCGGACGAGGGCACGCCCGAGGAGCTGGCGGTGCTCCTGTTGGCCGAGGAGCCGGGCGCCCCGGACGGTTTCGCTGGCGAGGGCCGGCCCGCCGTCGTGGCGGTCGCACCCTCCCCGGCCGACGACCGCGCCGGGGAGGTCGACGTCGACATGGAACCGGTGGAGGTGGCGGAAGCGGCCGGGGACCAACCGGCCTCCTCCGGATCACCCGTCGCCGGCGGGACCGCCGATGCGGAGCGCGCCGCCGAGCACGGGGACGAATCACCGGTCGACGCCCTCTTCGCCAAGATCCGGGCGGCCAGCGGGGAGCCAGAGGCCGGCGCCCCTGAGGACGTGGCACTAGCCGCCACCGCGGCCACCGCGGCCACCGCGGAGACCGCGGCCACCGCGGAGACCGCGGCCACCGCGGCCACCAGCGAGGACGGACCGGAGGAGCCACCGGAGGAACGCAATCCCCTGGCCGTCCAGCGGGACGAGCTCATCGACCCGATCGTCACCAAGCTGGCCCGGCGGCTCAAGAGCACGCTCCGCGACAGCCAGAACGACCTGCTCGACCGGTTGCGGTCGAACGGGTCGCAGTGGTCCCCCGATCTGCTGCCCGATGTCACCGAGCATACGGACACCATCTCGACCGCCGCCCTCCCGGCACTCGAACAGGCGGCCGAGGCGGGCCTCGCGTTTGCGGGCACCGGTGCGACGAACGGCCCGAAGACCGACGTGCTCATCGGGATCGCCCACGAGCTGGCTGAAGCGGTGGTGGGGCCGCTGCGCCGACGACTGCTCGACGGCGACGGTCTGGACGGTGCCGAGGAGTCGGTCGTGGCCGAGCACGTCGGTTCGGCTTTCCGGGAGTGGAAGGGTGAGCGCATCGAGCGCCTGGCCGGTGACCACGTGGTGGCGGCGTTTTCGGCAGGCACCGTCGCTGCCGTATCGGGGAAGAAGGCGCCCAAGCTCGAGTGGGTGGCCGTCGCCGACCCGGGAGATGATCCGTGTCCTGACTGTGAGGACAACGGCCTGAGTGGGCCGCAGAAGGCAGGGGAGGACTTCCCGACCGGGCACCGGTATCCGCCGGCCCACCCGGGCTGTCGATGCCTCCTCGCGCTCACCGCCACGTAGGCTGCAGCCCGTGCCTTCCCCCAGCGAGACAGGTCAGCCGGCGCGGCCGGTGTCCCACCGGCGCCGCCGGTGGATCATTGTCGCCGCGGTGGTGTTGTTCATCCTCATCGCCTCGCTGCGGACGTTCGCCATCTTCTACACCGACGCGTTGTGGTTCTCGTCGGTCAACCTCCACTCGGTCTGGATCGAGCTGTTCGAGGTCAAACTGGGGCTGCTGGTCGTGTTCGCCGCCATCTTTGCCATCCTGTTGATGGCCAGCCTGCTGACGGCGGAGCGATTGGCGCCGAAGGGGCCGTCCCTCGATGCCGAGGACGAGTTCGTCAGGCGCTACCAGGAGGTCGTCGGCCCGTACTCGCGCTGGCTCCGCGCCGGCGTCGTCATCGTCCTGTCGCTCATCGTCGGCTCGCAGGCCATCGGTCAGTGGAACAACTGGATCCTCTTCCGGAACAGCTCCCCGTTCGATGCCACCGACCCCCAGTTCCACCGCAACGTCGCCTACTTCGTGTTCACGCTGCCGTTCGAGCAGTTCCTGGTCCACTGGGCGCTGGTGGCGCTCGTCGTGGTCCTGCTGGTGACCCTGCTCAGCCACTACCTCAATGGGGGGATCCGCATGCAGGGGTCCCGCCCCCGGGTGCGCCCGGCGGTGAAGGCGCACATCTCGGTGATCCTCGGTCTGCTGGCCCTGGTCAAGGCCGTCGGGTACTACCTGGCCCGGTTCAACCTCGACCTGTCGAGCAACGGGTACGTCCAGGGCGCCGGCTACACCGACGTGCACGCCCGGCTGCCTGCCCTCGAACTGCTCATCCTGGTCTCGCTGGCCGCCGCCGCACTCCTCATCTACAACATCCGTCGCCAGGGTTGGGCCCTCCCCATCCTCGGGGTCGGACTCTGGTTCCTCGTCGCCCTGACTGCGGGGACGATCTACCCGGCGGCGGTCCAGGCCCTCAAGGTCAACCCGGCGCAGAACACGCTCGAGCGCCCCTACATCCAGCGCAACATCGAGGCCACACGGACGGCCATGGGGATCAGCCAGGTCCAGAACATCCCCTACCCGGCGGCCTCCACCCTCACCGCCACCGAGCTGTCGGCCAACAGCGACACCCTGGCCAACGTCAGGCTGTGGGACCCGACCCAGACCCAGCAAACCTACGACAAGCTGCAGGACATCCGCTCCTACTACCAGTTCAACACCCTGGCCATCGATCGGTACAAGGTGAACACTGCGGAGACGCCGGTCATCGTCGGGGTGCGGGAGATCAACGACTCCGACCTCCCGTCAACCTCGTGGGTCAACACCACGCTCCAGTACACGCACGGGTACGGGATGATCGTCTCCCCGGCCAACACCGCCACCAGCGCCGGCAATCCCGAGTTCGCGGTGGGCAACGTCCCGCCCCAGTCCAACAGCGGGCTCCCCACCGTCACCCAGCCGTCCATCTATTTCGGGCTCAACAACTCCGGCTACGTGGTGGCCAACACCGAGCAGCCAGAGATCGACTTCCAGCTGCCCAACGGGAACAACGTCGAGACCCACTACTCGGGTGACGGCGGGGTCCAGCTGTCCAACTTCTTCGACCGGGCGATGTTCGCCGTCCGCTTCAGCGACTTCAACCTGATCATCTCCAACCAGATCACCGATCAGTCACGGCTGATGTTCGACCGGGGGGTGCAGGCCCGGGTGTCCAAGGCCGCGCCCTTCCTCAGCCTCGACGCCGATCCCTACCCGGTGCTGCTCAACGGCCACATCGACTGGGTGCAGGACGCCTATACGACGACCGACAACTATCCGTACGCGCAGAACGCGGACACCAGCGCCCTCAATCCCGCCAGTGGGCTGAACCAGAACTTCAACTACGTGCGGAACTCGGTCAAGGTGCTCATCGACGCCTACACCGGCAAGATGACCTTCTACGTGATGGACCCGAGCGACCCGATCATCCAGACGTACGAGAAGGCATTTCCGGGGGTGTTCGTCTCGGCATCGGAGATGAGCCCCGACCTGCTGGCCCATCTCCGGTACCCCGAGGACATCTTCACCGTGCAGGCCGGCATGTACGGGAAGTACCACATCACCTCGGCCCAGAGCTTCTACAGCGCCGCCGACGCGTGGACACTGTCCCCGTCGCCGGGCTCCGGCTCGCCGTCGGAGGCCCTGCCGACCACGGTGACCACCAACGCGCAGGGCCAACAGGTCTCCACCGGGCAGCTGCAGCGGATGGCACCGATCTACCAGGAGCTCCGAGTACCCGGCCAGGCGCAGCAGTCGTTCAATCTCCTCGATGCGTTCGTGCCGGTATCGACGGCCAGCCAGATCCAGACCCTGTCGGGGTTCATGATCGCCGGATCGGACCCGGGCCACTACGGACAGCTCCAGATGTTCGTCACCCCGAGGGACCAACCGGTCAACGGGCCGTCCATCGTGGCGGCCCGCATCGACGCGAACCCATCGGTGTCGAAGCAGATCACCCTACTCAACAGCAACGGGTCCTCGGCACTGCTGGGGAACGTGCTGATGATCCCCGTGGCCGACTCGCTCCTCTACATCCAGCCGCTCTACGTCCAGTCGTCGCGGAACGCCTTCCCCGAACTGCAGGCGGTCATCGCCGTCTACGGCAACCAGGTGGCGATCGACACCACGCTGAGCGCGGTGCTGGCCGACGTCTTCTCGGCCCCGGTGTCCACGTCGCCGACGCCAACCGGGACCACCGGGGCGCTGTCGCCGCAGGTCCGTTCGCTGCTCGATGCCGCCCAGCAGGCGTACATCCAGTCGCAGGCCGACCTGAAGGCGGGAAACCTCGGGGCGTACCAGTCGGACATCAACACGCTGGAGCAGAACCTCCAGGAGGTGCAGCAGCTGACGGGCGGGACGGTCGTGGCGCCGACCACCACGACCACCACGACCCCCTAGCCCGAAGGACCGGCCGCAGGGCTCGAGGAAGGACCAGCCGCAGAGGGGCAGGGGAGGTGGCAGGGCCCGGGTTCCCCTGGCGGGACGGCGCTGAACGCCGACACACCAGGGCGACCGGGCGCCGAGCGGACCCCGTTTTGGTCGTGCTAGATTGCTCTGTCACGACGCGGGGTGGAGCAGTCTGGTAGCTCGTCGGGCTCATAACCCGAAGGTCGTGGGTTCAAATCCCACCCCCGCCACCAACGGATTCTCAGAGTCCAGTCGAAAGCCCACGATTTCGTGGGCTTTCGTGCTGTTTCAGCGTATTTCCAAGGGGTTATCCACAGGTTTATCGGGGCTTTTTGTCGGGACCTATTCAGCCTTGCGTATGCAGCGTATGCAGGGTGGCGCGACGCGAGCGGCCCGCAAGCTGCACCTTCGCAACGGAGGGTGAGGCCGGGACGTCGGTGCATAGGGCAGACCTACGCATGCCCTATGCAGTCGCCCTACTCAACCTCCTTGCGGCGTTCACGGGTGGGACGCAATGACAAGGCTTGTTGACTGTCCCAGTTGACGCCCCCGTCCCGAAACTGTCAACGGGCGGGTCCTACGGACACTCCCGACTTCTCCCCTGCTCGTTTGTCCTGTGCACGTCCACCTGGTGCCCGGTCACCGTTCGGCTTGCGGGAAACCCCGCTGATTCGAACCGAGCGTCAGTGCAGATCCAGGCGATCGAAGGCTGCCACGGCCAGACCGCTGAGGACAACACCGACTACTACGAGCACCGCGACTTCGTCCACGCCGAGCCCGGCGGTCAGTTGGTTGTTGCCAACCGACCAGTAGAAGAGCGAGGCGAACCGGGCTGGGCGGACCCAGTTCACCACCGGCGCCAGGGAGCTCACGAGGTATGAGGCCGCGGCCACGGCCGTCGCCACGCCGATGCCTGCTCCCCGGCTGCCTGTGACAGCTCCGACGGCAAGGGCGACGAGCCCGATATCGATGCCGAGCAGGAGCACGCCGGCCGAGGCTCCGATTAGGTGGTCGAGGGTAACCGTGATGTGGAAGATGCGACCCACCGCAACACAGGCAGCCACTGTGATCACGACCACTGCCGCCTGACCGACCATGGCGAGCACCTTCTGGACCACAATGCGCC
>JBKQRT010000268.1:0-13317 GCA_052143895.1 Acidimicrobiales bacterium
GGCGTTACAAATTCGCAAACGGCCGCCCGGCGACGGCCGTCGTCACGCCCGGCTCCTCGCCTCCTTAGCGATCCGGGCACCGAGCTGGCGGGAGAGGCCCATCTTGCGGGGAACCGCACCGATCGACATCCCTTCGTCGAGGCCGGTCACCACCATGGACAGGCGGGCACGGTGCCGGCGCTGTTCGAGCTCATCCAGCACGCTGTTGACATCGGGCCTGGTGTAAGCGGCCGTGATGGCCTCGAGGGTGACGGCGATGGGCGTGCCGTCGGCGATGCTCTCGATCGCCGTGGCGTAGGCCGCCCCGGTGGCCACCACCTGTTCGCGAGTCTCCCGCATCGACGTGAGGGCCTCCCGCAGGTCCCGGATCGACGCATCCCGCGGTGACACCACCACCGGAGTCTGGCACCGACGGGTACGGGACACAAGGATCTCGACCCATCGCCCGGCGGAACCGCAGGATCAGCCGGTCGGGATCCGGCCGCCCGGGTAGTGCCCGGGCGTCAGCTGTGGTCGGTGCCCGAGATGCTGCGGGTGATGCCCGCGAAGTTCGCCGTGGCGTCGAACGACGCCGTCACCGTCCATCTGGCCTTCGGATGGGGATCGGACGTCGTGGCGGTGGGCACCGTGATCCATCCGGCCGGCAGCGAGCAGGTGGCCACGTTGGCCACGAGCGGCTGGGAATCGCTGGTCTTCAAGCCCGAGCAGTAGGCATCCTTGCTCGGGACGGCCGCGACCGCGAAGGTCACCTGCCCGGTGATCGCCTTGGTCCCGGTGCCGGAGATCACGGTGGCGGTCACCGTCGCCGGTGCCCCACTACTGGGGTGCGTGATCCGGAGCCTGATCCGGGCCGGCGCGATCGTGACCGTCTCATGGACCGAGCCCGAGTTCTGCCCGAAGTTCGAGTCGCCGGAGTAGGCGGCGGTCACCGTGTACGGCGACGCGGTGGCCACGAGCTGACCGGTGCCTACGGCGCAGTACGCCAGCCCCCGGGGGGAGATGGCAGCCGAGGACTTGCTGCAGGTGGCGACGGATCCGTTGGAGCCGGTGATGGTCCAGATGACCTTGCCGGTGATCTTCGACTTGCCGACCCTCGAGGGTGTCACCGCGGCGTGGAAGGTGACCCCGCGTCCGCTCAGCACGGTGGCCGTTCCGGTGGTGACGGTCACGGTGGTGGCCGTCGCACCCTGGGCCACGCCGGCGGCGAACGCCGGTGTGGTCATCCCGATGCCGGCGACGACGGCCGTCAGACATGTCGCCCGCAGGAAGTTCTTCACGAGGTCCGTACTTTCTCTCAGGGTGCGTCCCCACGCTGCCGTTGGCGACATGGTGCTTTGCCTGGTCGGCCGTGTCGATGACCGACCACTCTTGGCGACCTCCCGACGTCTGGCGGTGGGAGGGCAACCCGCCTGCGCGCCACGCGTGTGGGGACAGGCGCTCACCGTCACCGCGGCGTGATGCCCCACGATGCCGTCCACCTGGCGCCGGGACGGAGCACCACGAGATCGGATCCGGACCGCAGCGCGTCCGGGGGACAGCTCATCGGTTCGACCGCCACCGCCCGGCGGCGGTCGGCCTCCACCAACGTGTCCCCCGTGTAGATCATCACGTGGCCGAAGCGCTCGTCCATCCACAGCGTCACCCCACACGCGCCGTCCGGATGGTCGAGCTCCACCCGTGCCCGCCCGTCGCTGTCGCGACGGAGTTCGGTGAACCCGGTGTCCAGCCGGGTCACCCCGATCATGCGCCCTCCGGTGAAGTCGAACTCGGTCCCGTCGACCGGGATGCGACCCGTGGGGAGGCCCCGCTCGTCGGTCAGCAGTCGTTGGGCGGCGGGAAGGGTGAGGCGCGCGACGTCCACCGTCGGGGTCCCGACCGAGAGATACGGGTGGAATCCCAGTCCGAAGGGAAGGTCGACCGATCCGGGATTGTCGGCGTCGGCGACCACGGTGAGCCCGTCGCGCCCGAGGCGGTATTCGACGGCGAGCCGCAGGAAGAACGGATAGGCGGGCGACGGGTGGAGCTCGCACGACAGGCTCACCCGGTTCTGGGCCCTCCCCACCATGCGCCAGGGCAGCCATCGCACGAGCCCGTGGATGGCATTGGACCGCTCCGGTTCGTCGAGCGGTGCCCGTCCCTCGACGTCCTCGAACCGGTATCGCCCGTCGCCCAGTCGATTGGGCCACGGTGCCAGCACCTGGCCCCGCCCGCCGTGGCTCCACTCGTCAGCCTCGAAGCCGTCGATGACCGGCCGGTCCCCCACGGTGAACGACCGCAGGGTGGCCCCGACCTCGGTGACCACGACCCGCTGGTGACCGTGGCCGATGACCCACTGGTCGCCGGTGGCAGCCGTGGTCGCCGCCGGAGGCTGGTCTTCCGCAGGTGATCGAGGGGTCATGGTCGGGGGTGGCGTCGGCACGTCGGGTCGGGCTCATCCGGGCCGACGCCGACCGGTATGGTAGGCGATGAGGCCACCCCGGCCCGACGGGCACCTGTTCCGGCCGAGTGTCGCACGACCGGGCTCCCCGGCCGCTCCGACCCCGACGTGACGGGACACCGACCCATGCGCATCCTCATCTGCAACGACGACGGCGTGTTCGCGCCCGGCATCGCCGCGCTCGCCCGCGGACTCGCCGCCGCCCTCGGGGACGTTCACGAACTGACGGTGGTGGCACCGCTCGTCGACCACAGCGGCGCCGGCGCCGCCGTGGGCCCGGTCTACGAACGCGAATCGATCCCGTACGAGGCGGTCGAGCTGCCCGGGCTGTCCGAGCTCCCCGTCTACGGCATCGACGGGCCGCCGGCGCTCGCCGTCATCCTCGCCTGCATCGAGGGCTTCGGACCGGCGCCCGATCTCGTGGTGTCGGGTATCAACCACGGGGTCAACGCCGGCCGCTCCGCGCTCCACTCGGGGACGGTCGGTGCCACCCTCACAGCCGCCCAGTTCGGGATCCGAGGGCTGGCGGTCAGCATCGCCTGGGGGAACGATCCGGTGCCGTGGGAGACCCCGGTCCAGCTGGCCGCGGCCCTCGTGCCGGTGCTCGCCTCGTTGCCGGCACCCACCGTCCTCAACCTCAACGTGCCGGCCCTCCCGCCCGATCGGCTCCGTGGACTCCGCCACGGCACCCTGGGCCGCGCCGGGCTCATCCGGTCGGTGCGGCCCGAGACCACCCCGGAGCCGGTGGCCGGACCGGCCATCGACCGCACCTCGGGGGTGGTCACCCTCACCCTGCGGGGATCGGGCGGCGACCCCCGCGCCGAGCGGGCCGAGCTGGAGCCGGACTCGGATGCCGCGCTCCTGGCCGACGGATGGGCCACCGTGACCCCGCTCATCGGGGTGCACGAGGACGTCTCCGACCGAGGACGGGACGCGCTGGACCAGGCGCTCTCGACCTACCCGCCCGTCCCGGTGGCGGCGCAGGAGGGATGACGGCGGGCGTCGCGCGCCACGGCCCCCCTACCCCAGCCGGTCGTCCAACCAGTCGAAGGTGACCTGGGCAGACAGGCGGATGTTGTCGGACTGGCAGTGGGTGGACGCGCCGTCCTCGGCGGTGAAGCGCACCGCGGTCACCGGTCCGGCGACGGCGGACACGAACTCCTCGAACTGGGCCTGGGGCTCGGCGCCCTCCCGGTCGCCGATGAGGGCGAGCGAGGGGCAGGTGACCGAGGAGGCGAGGGCACCGAGCCGGTAGCCCTGCATGGCGTCCCGCCAGGCGTGGAAGGACGGGACGCCGAATCGGTGGCAGATGGCATCGATTCCCCACTGCATCTGGCGGGGCATCAGGTCCTCGGGCACGCCGATCACGTCCTCCGGCCGGATGTCGCGCACCATCCGGTACACGTCGCCCCCCACCCAGGCCTCCATGTAGCGGCTCATGTCGACGACCGGCGGATTGGCGACGAGGGCCCGGACCCGGTCGTCGGTCGCCGCGCTCCGTGCCGCGAAGTAGGAGCCGAAGCTCTGGCCGGCCACGGCCAGCCGATCGCCGTCCACGTCGGGGCGGCCGACCAGGTGGTCCAGGACGGCGGCGAGCGGCACCTCGTAGTCGGGACGGAAGGTCATGGCCGGGTTGGCCCGCATGCAGCCGGGCTGGCCCGGCCCGTCGAAGACGAACACGTTCCACCCACGCTCGGCACCGGGCGCCCCGAGGTGGAAGTAGAGCTCCTCGGCGCTCGAGTCGAACCCGCCGACCCCGACCAGCGTCGGGCTCCCGCTCCCGCCGGAGCCGCCTGTGACCTGTGCCGGGCGCACGAGGTAGCCGGGAAGGGTGCCGCCCTCGTAGGGGACCTCGACCAACTCGACCGCAGGATCGAGCAGCGAGGTCGCCTCGGCGAAGCACGACTGGCTCCGTTCGCCGAGCGCCCGCGAGCGGCTGTCCACCCACTCGGCGTAGTACTCCGCCGTCCGGAAGTAGGTCGACGCCCGCAGCAGGTGGTCGCGGGCACTGACCCGGCGCCCCGCCGCCAGGCAGGCGCGGCCCCGGCCCTCGACCCGTTCGGCGAGGCGCTCGAAGGCGAGCGCCCAGCTCCGGGGGCTGCCGTCGGTGATCTCGGAGACGACCGCCAGGCACTCGCCCACCGTCGACCCGCCGTAGTCGGCCACCCCGAGGGCGCGGATCAGCTGGTAGTTGAATTCGTCGTCCCGGAATCCCTCCACCCGGATGGCGCTGCGGACGACGTCGGAGTCTTCGAAGGACACGACGCTCTCTTCTGCTCGGGCCGTCGCCACCGGGCGGCGTGCCTGGTGCGGACCCCCGGTCATTGTGCCCGATGCCGCGCCTACCCTGGAGCATGCGCGTGGCCGCCATCCAGACGACCGCCGGGCCGGACCGGACCGACAACCTCGAGACGGCCGCCGGGTTCGTCGAGGAGGCGGCACGGGCCGGCGCCGGACTAATCGTGCTGCCCGAGTACTTCTCCGTGGCCGGCGACGCCGACCTCCTGCGTGACCGGGCCGAACCGCTCGACGGTCCGACGGTCCGGTGGGCGTCCGACCAGGCCCGCCGGTGGGGGATCCAGCTGGTGGCCGGCACCTTCCCCGAACGGCCGGAGGCGGGTGACGGGAGCGGCGAGCGCCTCTTCAACACGAGCTGTCTCATCGGGCCCATCGGTTCCGTCGACGCCGTGTACCGGAAGCTCCACCTCTTCGACGTGGAGCTGGCGGGGGCGGCCGTCCGCGAGTCGGCCACCTTCGCGCCGGGCGACCGGCTGTGCGTCGTGCGGATGGCGGAGGCGGCCGACGGTGACGAGGGCGCCCGGATCGGCCTGTCCGTCTGCTACGACCTGCGGTTCCCCGAGCTCTACCGCATCCTGACCCTTCGCGGGGCCACCGTGATCGCCGTACCGGCTGCTTTCACCGCGGTGACGGGTCCGGCCCACTGGGAACTGCTGGTGCGCGCCCGGGCGCTCGAGAACCAGGTCTTCGTGGTGGCCGCCGGTCAGGTCGGCCGGCTGCCGGTGGGCATGCCGGCGTGCCACGGCCACTCCATGATCGTCGATCCGTGGGGCACGATCCTCGCCCAACGGGAGGATCCGACGCCCGGCGTCGTGGTCGCTGACCTCGACCCCGCGCGGCAACGGGCGATCCGCGCCGAGCTGCCGGTACTGGCACATCGGCGTCCCGCGGCGTACCGTTGGCCGGATGATGACACCAGGGGGGCAGTCTAAGGCCACCGATGCGGGCGCCGCGGACGGGTCGCCGGCAGAGCCGGCCGGCACCAACCGACCGTTCGAGGTGGGCGTGTTCGAGTCGGGGGGCCTGCAGCTCTACTACGAGGTCCACGGGCAGGGCCCCCGGGACCTCGTGTTCATGCACGGCATCCTCATGGACTCCAACATGAACCGGCGCCTGGCCGTGGACCTGGCGGCCGAGGGCTACCGGGTGATCCTGTTGGACCTGCCCGGTCACGGGAACTCCGACAAGCCCCGGCGGGCGTCGTTCCACCGCATGGACACCTACGCGGAGCACGTCGTCGCCCTGCTGGACCACCTCGGCATCCAGCAGGCCGTGGTCGGCGGGGTGTCCCTCGGCGGCAACGTCAGCCTGCTCGTGTCCGCCCTCGCGCCCGACCGGGTCCAGGCGCTGGTCATCGAGATGCCGGTGCTCGAGTGGGCGCTGCCGGCTGCGGCCATCACCTTCATCCCCTTGCTGCTCGCCGTCCACTTCGCCCGGCCGGTGGTGCGCCGGACGGCATCGCTCTTCCGGCGCCTGCCCCGGACCGGGAACGGACCGGTGGACAGCATCATGAACTCCCTCTCCAACGATCCGAAGGAGACCGCGGCCGTGCTCCACGGGATCCTGGCCGGTCCCATCGCACCGACGGTGAGCCAGCGGGCGGCCATGCAGATCCCGGCACTGGTCATCGGCCACCGGGTCGACCGGATCCATCCTTTCCACGACGCCGAGCAGCTGGCCAAGCGCCTGCCGCTGGGCCAGCTGATGCAGGCGAGCTCGGTGCTGGAGATGCGGGTGCGCCCCGAGCGGCTGACGGGCGAGATCATCGGGTTCCTGGGTACCGTCTGGGACCAGCCGCCGGAGACCGAGCGCAGGGCCGGGTAGGCCGGGCACCAGGGGCGGACCGGCGCCGGTCACTCGTCGAGGTCGGGCCGCCGGCTCTGCTTCCGTTCCGACAGACGCCGCTTGGCGGCGAGCCGCCGCTCCTTCGCCCCGCGCGACGGACGGGTCGGGCGGCGCGGCGCCTCGACATGCAGCGCGGTGGCCAGCCGCTGGCGGAGCCGCTCGACGGCCAGCTGGCGGTTCCGGACCTGCGAGCGCTCCTCGTCAACGACCACCCGGACCTCGGGGCCGAGTCGCTCGAGGAGCCTGGCCCGCTGCCGAGGACCGAGGGAGGGGGAACCGGCCACGTCGAAGCGGAGCTCGGCCCGGGTGGCCACCTTGTTGGCGTGCTGCCCGCCCGGACCACCACTCGGGCTGAACCGGAAGTGCAGTTCCGACGGGGGGATGCTGAGCGACGAGGTCACCCGCACCGGACCACCGTCGCCGGCGGCGGCGCTCATGGCGTCGAGGCCCAGGGATCGGCGGCGGCGGGCTCGTCGACCACCGGGTTGGTCAGCGACCCCACCCCGGCGACCGTCACGGTGACGGTGTCTCCCGCCCGCAACCATCTCGGCGGGTCCTCGCCGGCGGCCACGCCGGCCGGCGTGCCGGTGGAGAGCACCATGCCCGGCTCCAGGGTGAAGGCAGACGACAGGTGTTCGATCATCTGGGCGCAGGTGAAGATCATGTCGGCGGTCGTGCCGTCCTGGCGGAGCTCGCCATTGACCTCGGTCCTGACCGACAGCGCCTGGGGATCCGGCACCTCGTCGGTGGTCACGATCCAGGGCCCGCAGGGCCCGTGGGTGTCGAACCCCTTGCCCATCATCATGGTCGGGGTCCGCCACTGCCACTCGCGCACGCTCACGTCGTTGACCACGGTGTAGCCGGCCACGACCTCGAGCGCCCGGCCGGCCGGGACATGGCGGCAGCGCCCCCCGATCACCATGCCCAGCTCCCCCTCGTAGTCGACCGTGGCAGACACCCGTGGGACTTCGATGGCCCGTCCGGGGCCGATGACGGAGGTCGGCTGCTTGGAGAACCAGGTCTGGAACTCGGGACGCTCGTGGCCCAGCTCCCGCACATGGGCGTCGTAGTTGCCGGCGATGGCCAGAAAGGACGGCGGCCGGACCACCGGCGCGGCGAGCGACGCCGTGCCCAGGGGCAGCCGCCGGGCCCCGGTAGCGGCTGCCCGCCTCGCCGCGTCCAGTCCGTCCTCCCCCAGGGCGAGCAACGCAGCCATGTCGCCGGGCAGCCCGATCCGGGGATCGGTCAGGTCCACGATCTCCCCGTCGGCGACCACCCCGGTGCGGAGGCCGTCCTCGAACATGCTCACCAGTCGCACACCGAGAACCTACGGCACGCGGTCGTACACTCGGCCCATGCCCCAACCACTGTCTCCCCAGCCCGCCGCACGCGACGCCGACTTCGGTGGCCAGACCGTCCTCATCACCGGCTCGTCCTCGGGCATCGGGGCGGCCACCGCCCGCCTGTTCGCGGCGGCGGGCGCCACGGTGGTCGTCAACTCCTCGACCTCCGTCGACGCCGGCCAGGCGCTCGCCGCCGAGCTTCCCGTCGCCAGTTACGTCCGGGCCGACGTGTCGGACGAGGGCGAGGCCCGGGGGCTCATCGACCAGGTCCTCGACCGCCACGGCCGGCTCGACGTGCTCGTCAACAACGCCGGCACCACCCAGGTGATCCCGCATGGCGACCTCGAGGCGGCGTCGGCCGACGTGTGGCGCCGCATCTTCGACGTGAACGTCATCGGCACCTGGCAGGTGACGGTGGCGGCGGTGGCGGCGTTGCGAGCGTCGGGAAGCGGCCAGATCGTCAACGTGTCCTCGCTGGCCGGCGAGCGGCCGACCGGCAGCTCCATCCCCTACGCGTGCTCGAAGGCGGCAGTCAGCCACATGACCAGGCTGCTGGCCAACACGCTGGGGCCAGACATCCGGGTCAACGCGGTGGCACCCGGGCTGGTCGACACCCCGTGGACCGCCGACTGGGACGCGGTGCGGGAGTTCGTCACCGCCCAGGCACCCCTCCAGCGCACGGCCACGCCCGCCGACGTGGCCGAGATCATCATGGGACTCGCCCGATCGACCTACGTGACCGGCGAGGTCGTGTTGGTCGACGGCGGCCTGCACCTCCGGTAGGGCGTGCGCCAGAGCCGGCTCCGGCGGCTCCTGCGATTCCGGTCGCGTCAGTCGGGGTCGTCCGGCTCCGCGCGTCGGCGTCGCCGTGACGCCGTCCACGCGTCGCACCCGATCCTCCAGATGCCGTGGGGCTCGTCGGGATAGGTCGACAGCACCCGCTCCCCCATCAACGCCAGTCCGAGACGGCGGGCGACCGCCTGGGACGGAACGTTGTCAGGAAGGATGACGCTGAACACCTCGCGGGCGTCGAGTACGTCGAAGGCGTACTCGAGCGCACGGGCGCCGGCCTCGGTGGCGTACCCGTGCCCCCAGCGGTCCGGGTGGAGCACCCACCCCACCTCCAGGCCCGGCCAGTCGGGGACCTCGGGGAGGTGCAGCCCGACCCGGCCGACGAGCTCCCCGGTCGACCGCAACGCGAGCGCCCACTGACCCGAACCCCGTAGCTCCCATTGCCCGAGCCACTGAGCCATGCCCCGCCAGGCGTCGGTGCGGGGCGAACCCTCGGGCAGCCGAAGAGAGCGACGCACCTCGGGCGCCGCCAGGACGGCGGCATAGGCCTCGAGATCCGACTCGGCAAACGGACGGAGGACCAGGCGCTCGGTGGTCAGCGTGGGGCACGCGGTCATCACGGCAAGTCAACCACCAACGCCGGACGGGATCCCGCGGACGTAACAGGAGCATGAAATTCCAGGTGCCCACCGTGAAGAAGGAGCAAAGGACCCTGGTCCTCCTGTCCGCCCGGCGCGACTGTGGGATCATGCCACCGGTGACCCAGACGGACGGACGCTCGGAACGACCGGCGGCACCGACCGCGGGCGGGCGGACCTGGCGGCCGTCGTCCAACCCGGGAGCCTGGATCATGGCCGCCGCCGTGCTCGCCCCCATCGCCACCGCCGCGCTCCTGACCCCGTGGCGGGGGCGCCTCGACACGGCGGACAACGCCCTGTTCCTGGTGGTCGTCATCGTGGCCGTGGCCAGCACCGGCCGCCGCCTGGCCGCCTTCGTATCCGCCCTCGTCGCCGCGCTCTCGTTCGACTTCTTCCTGACCCGCCCCTACAACTCGTTCCGGATCACCCGGCACCAGGACCTGATCACCGAACTGCTCCTGCTGGTGGTGGGAGTGGCCGTCGGCGAGCTGGCGGCGCGCGGCCGGAGCCACCGGCAGGAGGCGACCGAGAACAAGGAGACGGTGGCCGTGCTCCATTCGGTCACCGAGCTGGTGGCGACGGGACGCGAGCCGCGACAGGTCGTCAGCGCCGCCCTCGCCGAGCTCCAGCAACTGCTGTTCCTGCGCGACTGTTACTTCACCCGGCGTGACCCGGGCGACCTCTCCGCCCGGATTACACCGCAAGGCGTGCTCATCGTCGGCGGCGAGCCCTGGTCCACCGAGGACCTCGGCCTTCCGACCAGCCGGGTCGATCTGCCGGTACGCGGCAGCGGTTGGCTGCTCGGCCACTTCGTCCTCACCCCGACGCGCGGGCGGCCGGTGAACAGCCAGCGGCTCCTGGCCGCGGTGGCCATCGCCGACCAGGTCGGCGCCGTGCTCCTCGCCGAGGACACCCCTCCGGTGCACGCCGACGCGGCTGCCCCGGACCTCCCGCCCGGCCCCGACGACGAGTCGTGAGGCGACGGGGGCGGTCACCGTCCGGGATGCGGGTGCGTCCCGCCGGGACCGAACAGAACCGCTGACGGCGAGAACGAGTATCCCCTTGCAACCACCAGCTCGTACGCCGGCGCGGGCGAGCGGCAGCACGGCCACCGTCCGGTCGAGACTGCTCGGCGGGCTGGTCGTGTGCGCCGTCACGGCCACCCTGTGCGCCTGTGGCGCAGGATCCCCCACCACCGCACCGACCACGGCACCCTCGACGACGACGACCTCGGCTGACCCGTCCGCCGAGGTGCTGACGGCGTACCTCGGGATGTGGGCCGACCTGGTCACCGCGGCCCGGACGTCCGACTACCAGTCGCCGCTGCTGGCCGAGCACGCCACCGGCCAGGCGCGCACGCTCTTCGTCCAGGGCTTGGCGTGGGATCAGCTCCATGGCATCGTGACCAGGGGCGAACCGGTCCTCGATCCGTCGGCGACCTCGCTCTCCCCGGCCGGAGACCCGACCCGCGCCACGGTCAGCGACTGCTTCGACGACACCCACTGGGTCGAGGAGCTGTCGTCGGGACGCCCGGCCAAGAACGCCCCGGCCGGTCGACGGGCTACGACGGCCGACCTGGTGAAGACGTCCGGTGGCTGGAAGGTGAGCCAGATCACGATCGAGGCCACCGGCACCTGCTGAACCCGGCGAAAGGTGTGGCGCTCCGCCTCGTCCCGAACGGCGCGTCCACAGCCCGTCACGACTCGTCCGCCGCTCCTGCCCCGACCGGCGGTTCGGGCGCAGCATCCCGCCGGGCGATGATGTGGACGTCGATGGCCATCGGGGCGGCCAGTCGTGAGACCTTCCGGACGATCGAACCCCCGCCCATCAGCTCCTGCCAGCGACTGCGTTCGCTCGAGCCCACCACGATCTGGGTGACGTGCCGCATCCGGGCGAAGTCGATGAGCGCCTGGGCCGGGTCGTCTCTCCGGATCTCGTGCCACTCGGCGCCGAGGTCGTCAGCCACCTGGCGGAGCTCGGTCAGCCGGTCGCTCGGGAGGCGGCCGGCCTCCCCGGACCGCACCACGTGGAGCACCTGGAGGTCGGCCTTGATGCGAGCGGCCATCCTGGCTGCCCGCCGGACGATGGCGTCCGTACCCGGCGCGGTGGAGACCCCCACCAGGATGCGCTCGTTCGTGTCCCACACGGCGTCCTTCTGCTGCGTGCGGAGGTAGGCCAGGAGCTGCTCTTCGGTCTCGTCGGCGAGGAACCGGAGCGCCAGCTCGCGGAGTGCGGTGAGGTTGTCGGCCCGGAAGTAGTTCCCGAGCGCGTCGGGGACCTTGTCGGACGGATAGACGTTGCCGTGGAGCAGCCGGCGGCGGAGCTGCTCCGGCGACGAGTCCACCAGTTCGATCTGATCGGCCATCCGGACCACACGGTCGGGAACCCGTTCGCGGATCGGCACGCCGATGATGCGCTCCACCGCGTCGGCCATGCTCTCCAGATGCTGGACGTTGACGGTGGTGACGACGTCGATGCCGGCGGCCAGGAGCTCGAGGACGTCCTGCCATCGCTTGCCGTTCCGACCCGAACCGGGCACATTGGAGTGGGCGAGCTCGTCGACCAGCGCCACCCGGGGGTGCCGTGCGAGCACCGCATCGAGGTCCATCTCCTCGAACCGCGACCCCCGGTACTCGACCGTCCGTCGCGGCATCACCTCCAGGCCCTCCATGAGCTCCTCGGTGCTCCGCCGTCCGTGGCACTCCACGAACCCGACGACGATGTCCGACCCCCGCTCCTTGCGGCGCCGACCCTCGCTGAGCATGGCGTAGGTCTTGCCCACGCCCGGGGCGGCGCCCAGGTAGATGCGGAAGCGCCCGGTGGCGTCGACGGGCGCCGGCTGCGCCCGGTCATCGGGCGTGCCGCTGTTCCGAACCGGATGGCCCTGCGAGGACACCATCTGCCGCGCACCTCGGTCCGTGGTTCTGGTTCAGGAGCCCGATCGGCCACGGCCGTTCAGCTCCGTCAGTCGCAGGTGAGCAGCGACCAGCTGCCGCTCACCGGAGCTTGGCCAGCGCCTCGTTCAGTTGCAGGACGACGATGTAGCTGCTGCCGAGGAATCCCAGCTGGGCGCCGTTCGTCTCTCTGGCGACCAGTGCCTGCAGTGTGGACGGAGCGATGCCGGTGGCCTTGGACACCATCGGGATCTGGGCCAGGGCGTCGGCCGGGGTGATGTCGGGATCGATGCCGCTACCCGAGGTCGTAACGAGGTCGGGAGTGGGATTGACACCCCGCTGGTGCCAATAGGCGACCAGCTCCTGGGTATTGCTCAACAGGACCCTAGACCGAGGACCGAGGTTGCTTGCCCCGGACTCGCCGGAGTTCAAGACTCCGGGCTTGCCAGGGATGTTGTTGGCCCCGAGCGGGTTGTCCCCCCCACCGGCCACCGGGTTCAACGAGCCGGCATACGGCCCGAGTGCGTCGGGGCGACCCTGGAACACACAGCTCCCGAGCAGGTGGCCCGGGCACTTAGTCTGCGACCAGTTCTGTCCGATGAGTGTGGAGCCGTTGGGGGTGATCGAGCCGTCGGCCTGGTGCTTGAAGAGCACCTGGCCGACACCGGTCCCGACAAATGCGTAGACGAACCCGAAGAAGACCGTGATCATCACGATCGAGATGAGTGAGCGGCGGAGATGGACGAGCATCAGAGGGACTCCATCAGTAGGCGTGCAGTGCGACGAGCACGAGGTCGATGAGCTTGATGAAGATGAACGGGGCGATGATCCCGCCCACTCCGTAGATGAAGACGTTCCGGCGCAGGATGGCCGCCGAGCCAGCGGCGCGGAACCTCACGCCGCGAAGTGCCAACGGGATCAGCGCCACGATCACCAGTGCATTGAAGATGACCGCCGACAGGACCGCACTCTGCGGGCTGTGTAGTTTCATGATGTTGAGCGGCTCGAGCTGCGGGTAGGTGGCGAGGAACAAGGCCGGGATGATGGCGAAGTACTTGGCCACGTCGTTG
>JBKQRT010000269.1:0-47812 GCA_052143895.1 Acidimicrobiales bacterium
CCGGCGTCGGGCTCGGTGATGGCGAAGGCCATCTTCAGCTCGGCGGTGGCGAAGCCCGGCAGCCACCGCTGCTTCTGGGCGTCGGTGCCGAACTTGGCGATGATGGTGGCGCAGATGGCCGGTGACACCACGATGACCAGCAGGGGGCATCCAGCCGCCGCCAACTCCTCCTGGACGGCGGCGAGCTCGGTGATCCCGCCCCCACCCCCGCCGTACTCCTCGGGCACGTTGACCCCGAGGAACCCGGCCTCGCCCACCGCGTCCCACAGCTCGGTGGTGCGCTCGTCGGCGTGGGCCTTCTTCACGTAGTAGTCGTGCCCGAACTTGGAGGCGATGGATCCGACCGCCCCCCGCAACATCTGCAGCTCGTCGGATTCGATGAAGTCCATGGCGCTACTCCTCGGCGTGATCGGACAGCAGGTCGGCGGGGATGTCGACCAGTCGGCTCCGAAGGTACTCGCCCAGGCCCTTGGCCTGGGGATCGGGGCGGGTGGACGAGGCTACGCCCTCGCCCAGCAGGCCCACCACCACGAAGTTGAGGGCCCGCAGGTTGGCGAACCGGTGCCGGCGGACGTCGAGGTCGTCGGCCTCGGGCAGGAGGGCCCGGAAGCGCTCCAGGGTCAGCCAGCGGTCGAGCCAGTCCCATGCCGCGTTCGACCGGGCCCAGAACCCGACGTTGGCGTTGCCGCCCTTGTCCCCGGAGCGGGCGCCGATGATGGTGCCGAGCGGCACCCGCCGGCTCGCGGACCCAGTGGGCGACGCAACCGCTGCGACGTCGGACACGGACACGTCGGCGTCGGCGTCGCCGTCGGCGACACGGCCGGACAGGTACGCGGTGTGGGGCACCGCCAGCCGCCGGCCGTCGGCATGGACGACCTCGGGGGTGACCAGGTCGGCGGGGACCAGGGCGGGCCAGTAGACGCCGTACACCGTGCCCGCCGTCGGCGGCGCCGTGAGGTGGAGGCCCGGGTAGCCGGCGAGTGCCAGCTCGGTGGCCGCGCCCGAAAAGCGCCGACCGACCCGCTCGGGGTCGGCGTCCTTCACGGTGACCCGCAACTGGGCCGTGGCCTCGACATTGACGGGTGCGTCCGGCTTGTCCGAACGGATCAACCTGGCGTCGAACTCGCCGAACTGATCGGTGCCGCCGAGCGCCGCTTCCAAGGAGCGCAGGGTAAGGGTCGCCTTCGCCTCGATGTCGAGGCCGGTCAACACGAACGTCATCGAGTTCCGCCAGCCGCCGAGGAGGTTGAGGCAGACCTTGACCTGCTCGGGGGCCGGCTGTCCGCGGGTGCCGGAGACGCGCACCCGGTCCGGCGCTTCCTCCTCGACGGCGATGGTGTCGAACAGTGCGACGACGTCGGTGTTTGGGTACTCGCGCCCGGCGATCTCGTAGAGCAGCTGGGCGGTGACCGTGCCCACCGAAACCTCACCGCCGGTGCCCGGGTGCTTGGTGATCACCGAGGAACCGTCCTCGGCCACCTCGGCGATGGGGAACCCCGGGTACTCGACACCCGCCACCTCGGTGAAGAAGGCGTAGTTCCCGCCGGTGGTCTGGGGCCCGCACTCGATGATGTGGCCGGCAGCGACCGCCCCCGCCAACCGGTCCCAGTCGGTCGGGGACCATCCGTGGTGCCACGCCGCCGGTCCGACCACGAGGGACGCGTCGGTGATCCGGGGGCAGACCACCACGTCGGCGCCGCCCCGGAGGGCCTCGACGATGGGCCACCCGCCGAGGTAGGCGTTGGCCGACACGACCTCGCCCGAGGCCTCGGCCAGCGGGACCCCGGTGTCCAGATGGCGGAGGGGATGCCCGGCGCGGGCCAGTTCGTCGATCCGGGGGAGCAGGTCGTCTCCCTCCACGTGGGTCACCGACACGGTGAGTCCCAACCGCTCGGCGAGCAGGTTGACCTGGTCGGCGAGGCCGGCCGGGTTGAGGCCGCCGGCGTTGGTCACCACCTTGATCCCGCGGTCCACGCAGGTGCCGAGGACCTCTTCCATCTGAGTCAGGAAGGTGTGGGCCCACCCCCGCGACCGGTCGCGCTGGAAGCCCTTCCAGAGGATCAGCATGGTGAGCTCGGCCAGCCAGTCGCCGGTCAGCACGTCGATCGGGCCGCCCTCGACCATCTCCCGGGCCGCCGCCAGCCGGTCCCCGTAGAAGCCCGAGCAGTTGGCGATGCGCAGGGGGGCGGTCACGGGGCGGCCCCACCGGCGGCAGCACCGGCGGTCGCACCAGCCCCGTCCGCCGCCGGTTCGACCACCACCAGCATGCGTCCCGTCTCCACCTGATCGCCCTCGGACACGTGCACCTCGGTCACCATGCCCGAGGTGGTGGCGTGCACGGCGTGCTCCATCTTCATCGCTTCGAGCACCACCAGCACCTGCCCGGTCGCCACGCCGTCCCCGACGCCCACCGCCACCCGCACCACGCCCCCGGGCATGGGCGCCACGGCCGAGCCCTCGGACAGCTGGTCGGCGGCACTCGGGAAGCGGACCTGCTCGGTCAGCGTCGAGCTGCCATCGGGGCCGTCCACGTACGCGGCGGACCCGACCAGGTCGACGAGGTAGCGGCGGCGGACGCCGTCCGTCGTGAAGGTGACGACGTCGGGAGCGGCCACGGCCGCCTCCACGTCGAGGGTCGTCCCGTTGACCTCGACCTCGACCGGTCCGGTGCCGAACCGGTCGAACCGGTATCCGACGGCGAAGGTGTCATCGCCGGACTCGTAGGTGACCTCCTGAAGAGAGAAGGCGTTGTTGCGGTAACCCGACGGCACCGACTGCTGCACGGGGGCGGTCGCCCGGCGCCGCGCCTGGTCGGCGAGTGCCGCCGCCACCGCGTGGCGCCGACGTGCCGCCTCGTCGGCCAGGGGCGCGGCGAGCCGCGCCAGCCCGTGGCGCTCGAGGAAGCCGGTGTCGGTCCGTCCGTCCACGAACTCCGCATGACGCAGGGTGCGCACCAGCAGGTCACGGTTGGTGGTGACCCCGTGGATGCGTGCGCGTGCCAGCGTGGCGGCCAGCGCCGCCGCCCCCTCCGCCCGGGTCGGGGCGTGGACGACGACCTTGGCCAGCATGGGGTCGTAGTGGGGGCTCACCACCGAGCCGGATTCGACCCCGCTGTCCACCCGCACGCTGACGCCGGTGAGCCCGGTGGTCGGGGTCTCCGTGTCCATCTCGAACCGGTGCAGCAGCCCGGTCGACGGCTGCCAGTGGCGCGCCGGGTCCTCGGCGTAGAGCCGGGCCTCGACCGCGTGCCCGTGCGGTCCCGCCGCGACCGCCGCGTGGACCTCGGCCGGCATGGGATCACCGCCCGCCAGGAGCAGCTGCAGGCGGACCAGGTCGAGTCCGGTGACCGCCTCGGTCACCGGGTGCTCGACCTGCAGGCGGGTGTTCATCTCGAGGAAGTAGGGGTCGCCGTTCCCGTCGACGACGAACTCGACGGTGCCGGCGTTCACGTAGCCGACCGCCTTCGCCGCGGCGATGGCCGCCGTCACCAGGCGCGTCCGCAGCTGCGGCGAGACGATCGGCGACGGCGCCTCCTCGATGATCTTCTGGTGCCGTCGCTGGATGCTGCACTCGCGCTCGAAGAGGGCGACCGTGTCGCCGTAGGCATCGGCCAGCACCTGGACCTCGATGTGGCGCGGCTCCGTCACGTACCGCTCGAGGAAGACGGTGCCGTCCCCGAAGGCGGCCGCCGCTTCCCGCCGGGCTCCGGCCACGGCCTCGGCCAGGTTGACCGGTCCACCCACGACGCGAATCCCCCGGCCGCCCCCGCCGGCCGAGGCCTTGACCAGCAACGGCCATCCGAGCGCATTCACCTCGTCGTCGTCGGGCGGCAGGTCGCCGTCGACCACGATGGAGGGCAGCGTGGGTACGCCGGCCGCCCGCATCATCTCCTTCGAGTCGATCTTGGAGCCCATGGCGTCGATGGCGGCAGCCGGTGGACCGACCCACGTGAACCCGCCGGACGTGACTACCCGGGCGAAGTCGCCCGATTCGGACAGGAAGCCGTAGCCGGGGTGGATGGCGTCGGCTCCCGAACGGGCGGCGGCATCCAGGATCAGCGCCGACCGCAGGTACGTGTCGGCGGGGGACGAGCCGGCCAGTCGGACGGCCAGGTCGGCCTCGGCCACGTGCGGGCTCCGCTCGTCGGCGTCGGAGTAGACAGCCACGGTGGCGATGCCCATGGTGCGGGCGGAGCGGATGATGCGCCGGGCGATCTCGCCGCGGTTGGCTACCAGCAGGGTGCGGATGGGCCGGAGATGCCCGGTCGGGATGCTCATGGCGTCCGCCTCACATCCGGAACACGCCGTACCCGCGCGTTCCCTCGATGGGCTGGTTGTCGATGACCGACAGGCAGATCCCGAGCACCGTGCGGGTGTCCCGGGGGTCGATGATGCCGTCGTCGTAGAGTCGGGCCGACAGGAACAGCGGCAGCGACTCGGCCTCGATCTGGGCCTCGACCAGCTCGCGCATCGTCCGATCGGCTTCCTCGTCGAACGGGACCCCTTTGGCCGCCGCCGACTGGCGCCCGACGATGGAGAGCACGCCGGCCAGCTGGGCCGGACCCATCACCGCCGATCGGGCATTGGGCCAGGCGAACAAGAAGCGGGGGTCATAGGCCCGGCCGCACATGCCGTAGTTGCCGGCTCCGTAGGAGGCGCCGATGTTGACGGTCAGATGGGGTACCGACGAGTTGGACACGGCATTGATCATCATCGCCCCGTGCTTGATGATGCCCCCCTGCTCGTACTCCTTACCCACCATGTACCCGGTGGTGTTCTGGAGGAAGAGGAGGGGCACATCGATCTGGTTGGCCAACTGGATGAACTGCGTGGCCTTGTGGGACTCCTCCGAGAAGAGCACCCCCCGGTGGTTGGCCAGCACCCCGATGGGATAGCCGTGGATAGAGGCCCATCCGGTCACCAGGCTCGAGCCGTAGAGCGGCTTGAACTCGTCGAATCGCGAGCCGTCGACCACCCGGGCCAGGACCTCGCGCGGGTCGAAGGGGACCTTGGGATCGGCCGAGGCGATGCCGAGCAGCTCGGCCGGGTCGTGGACCGGCTCGTCGGCCGGCTCGCTCGGTCCGGGTCCTCGCTTGCGCCAGTTGAGCCGCCTCACGATCTGCCGGCCGAGGCGGATGGCGTCGACCTCGTCGGTGGCCAGGTAGTCGGCCAGCCCGGACACCCGGGCGTGCATGGACGCTCCGCCCAGCTCCTCGTCGGTGGATTCCTCGCCGGTCGCCATCTTGACCAGCGGAGGACCCCCGAGGAAGACCTTGGACCGCTGCTCGATCATGACGATGTAGTCGCTCATTCCCGGCACGTAGGCACCGCCGGCCGTGGAGTTGCCGAACACCAGGGCCACGGTGGGGAGAGCGGCCGCCGAGCTGCGGGTGAGGTCTCGGAAGGCGCGACCACCGGGGATGAACAGCTCGGCCTGGGCCGGGAGGTCGGCACCGCCGGACTCCACCAGGTTGACGACCGGCATGCGGTTCTGCAAGGCGATGTCCGAGGCACGGGCGCCTTTTCGGAACGAGTAGGGGTTCATCGCCCCGCCCCGGACGGTGGGGTCATGGGCGGTGATGAGGCACTCGACGCCCTCGACCACGCCGATCCCGATGACGGCCGAGGCCCCCACCTGGTACTCGGTGCCCCAGGCGGCCAGCGCGCACAGTTCGAGGAAGGCCGTGTCCCGGTCGAGGAGGAGCTCGATCCGTTCGCGGGCGAGCATCTTGTCCCGCTCCCGGTGTCGCTGCACGTACCGTTCGCCCCCGCCGGCCCGTGCCAGGGCAAGCTGTTCGTTGACGTGGGCCATGGCGTCGGCGAGGGCGTGCCGGTTAGCCCGGAAGGTCTCCGAGCTGGGATCGATGGCGGTGTGGAGGACGGGCATGGTTCTCGCTGTGGGTGCAGGGACGGGCGGCGGCTCGGGGACGGTCCGGGGTTGGGGTCGCATTGCAGCCACCGACGTGGGAAGAATAGGCCTCATGACAGTCGTGTCGCGTACCGATGGCAGCGGACGTTCCCGAGCGGCCTGGCGCGGTCGGGCGGCCCGCCGGGTGGTCGGATGGTGATCCGCACCTATCCCCAGGACCGCTCCGGCGACATCGAGCAGGCCGTACGGGACGCCCAGCAGCCGGGACCGACCTCCGGGCGCCAGCTCTCGGCGGTGGTGCTCGCCGCCGGCGAGGGCACGCGTATGCGGTCGGCCCGTCCCAAGCCGCTCCACCGGCTCTGCGGGCGACCGATGGTGCTCCACGTCCTCGACGCGCTGGCCCAGGTGTCGGTGGCGCGGGTCGTGGTGGTGGTCGGGCACCGGGCCGAATGGGTGACCAAGACGCTCGTCGAGCACGCGCCGCCCGGCCTGTCGATCGAGTTCGTGGAGCAGGCCGAGCAGCGGGGGACCGGTGACGCCATGGCCGTGGCCCTCACCGGACTGCCCGACGACGACTCGGATGACGACGGTGACGTCGTGGTGTTGCCCGGCGACACCCCGTTGCTCCGGCCGGGGACGCTGTCCGTCCTGGTCCATCGCCACCGCGCCACCGACGCCGCCGCCACCCTCCTCACCGCGGTGCTCGATGATCCGACCGGGTACGGCCGGGTGGTGCGGGGGCGGGACGACTCGGTGGCCCGCGTGGTCGAGCACGCCGATGCCGACGAGGAGGAGCTCGACGTACACGAGGTCAACACGTCGATCTACTGCTTCCGCCGCAGCGTGCTGGCCCCGGCGCTTCGCCGGTTGAGCCCGGCCAACGCCCAGGGGGAGTACTACCTCACGGATGTCGTCGAGGTTCTCTACGAGGCGGGACACAAGGTCGGCTCGGTGGTGGTCGACGACACCATGGAGGTGGCCGGCGTGAACGACCGCGCCCAGTTGGCGGCGGCCGAGGCCGAGCTGCGGGACCGCATCAACGAGCGCTGGATGCGCCGGGGCGTGACCATGTGGGACCCCGAGCGGACGTACATCGACGTGGACGTCGAGCTCGCTCCCGACGTCGTCCTGCTGCCCGGCGTCATCCTCCAGGGGAGTTGCGTGGTCGGGACCCACGCCGAAATCGGTCCGGACGCCCATCTGGTCGACACCGAGGTGGGCGAAGGGGCCACGGTGGCCTCCAGCGTGTGCCGGCGATCGGTGGTCGGGGCCCACGCCCGGATCGGACCGTTCGCCGTCCTCGACGAGGGCTCCGAGGTGCCGCCCGGTGCCGTCGTCGGGCCCTGGTCCGGTGGGGCTCCGGGCGTCGGTGCCCTCGACGGTGATGACGATCCCGCGGCGCGGTAGCGTCATGGTCATGGAGTTCACCCCGCGCCGGCGCCTCGAACTGGTATCGGGGCGTTCCCACCCCGGGCTGGCGCAGGACGTCGCCAAGCAGCTGGGGGTCGAGCTCGGCGAGGCCAACCTGCGCGAGTTCGCCAACGGCGAGATCCACTGCCGGTTCGACACCTCGATCCGGGGGAGTGACGTCTTCATCATCCAGACCCACTGCGGGCCGGTCAACGATTCGCTGATGGAGCACCTCATCATGATCGACGCGGCGAAGCGGGCGTCGGCCAAGCGGATCACCGCGGTGTGCCCCTACTACGGCTACTCGCGCCAGGACCGCAAGGCCTCAGGGCGCGAACCGATCACCGCCAAGCTGGTCGCCGACATGCTGTCGGTGGCCGGTGCCGACCGGGTGGTGAGCGTGGATCTCCACTCCGGACAGATCCAGGGCTTCTTCAACGTGCCGTTCGACCACCTGACCGCGGCGCCGGTACTGGTCGACTACCTGCGGACCCAGCGGAGCGACGATCTGGTCGTGGTGGCCCCGGACGCCGGCCGGGTGAAGGTGGCCGAACGGTTCAGCCAGCACCTGACGGCCGATCTCGCCGTCGTGCACAAGCGCCGGCTCCGCGGGGAGGCCAACCAGGTCGAAGCCCTGCACGTGGTGGGTGAGGTCGAGGGTCGACAGTGCGTCCTGATCGACGACATGATCGACACCGCCGGGACCATCGTGGCCGCGGCCGACCTGTTGGCCGACCGGGGGGCGGCCGAAGTGTGGTGCATGGCCACCCACGCGGTGCTGTCCGATCCTGCGGTCGACCGCCTGAAGAACTCGGCGCTGACCAAGGTGGTGGTGACCGACACGCTGCCCGTTCCTCAGGACCGCCGGTTCGACAAGCTCGAAGTCCTTTCGGTGGCCAAGCTCATCTCGGACGCCATCGACGCCGTCTTCGAGGACACGTCGGTCTCGGAGATCTTCGGCGGCGAGAACCTGGCCTGAGCCCAGGCCCTGTGCTCGAGCCCGCGTTCGGGCGTTCGCCGGCACCGGGTCGGCGCCCGTGGTCGATTCGGGCGGTCGGGGGGTAGGATCGCCAGTCGTGCAGCATCCCGCCTCCCCGTCGACGAACGAGCTGCTCCCGATGGATGACCGACGCTGAGGCCACGCCGCTGCGTCGAGCAACTTCCGGCGACCGCGTGGACGGGTGCCATGTGCTCGGGTCGACACGGATCGGCTACCGGGACGGGTCCGAGGACCGGCTGTTCGACATCATGCGCGACGCCACCGATCTGGGTTCGACCAGTGACGAGCTCATCGGCCTCGCCCGTGACTGGCCCGAGCGCTACCACCTGAGCCCGGCGCGGGCCAACGTGCTCCGTCCGCTACAGCTCGATGCCGGGGCCCGCGTGCTCGAGGTGGGTGCGGGCTGCGGCGCCATCACGCGCTACCTCGGCGAGCAGAGCGGTCAGGTCGACGCTCTCGAGCCGGTGCTGGCCCGGGCCCGGGTGGCCCGGGCGCGAACCCGCGACCTTCCCGGGGTCGAGGTGTTCGTCGGCGAGATCGACGACGTGCCCGCCGAGCCCACCTATGACGTGGTGGTGATGGTCGGGGTGCTCGAGTACGCCGCGGCCGGATCCCCCGAACCGGCCCTTTACCGCGAGCTCCTCGACCGCGCTGCGGCCCTCCTCACCCCCGAGGGCACCCTGGTGGTCGCGATCGAGAATCGCCTGGGGGTCAAGTATCTGGTCGGCGCGCCAGAGGATCACTCCAATCGGCCGTTCGACTCGCTCGAGGGCTATCCGTTCGGTTCGCCGGCCCGGACGTTCTCGCGCCACGAACTGACCGAGCTGTTCGCGGGGGCCGGTCTCCGACCATCTGTGTACTCGGCCTTCCCGGACTACAAGATGTCCCGGCTCGTGCACTCCGAGGGGCTCTTCGAGGTCGACTCGACGCTCGCCGTCAGGATCCCCCAGTTCCCGAGCCCCGACTGGGCGGGAGGCGCCGAGCGGGTCGCCGACGAAGCGGCGGCATGGCAGACCCTGGTGGAGAGCGGCCTCGGTCCGGAGACGCCGAACTCGTTCCTGGTGCTGGCCTCGCCGGGCCGCACCTCCGACCTCTGGCCCGAGGAGCTGCTGGCCGCGTACTTCGCCATCGACCGCCGCGCCGAGTTCTCGGTAGCCACCCGCATCGTCGGGGACGGTCAGCACGAGGTGGTGTTCGAACGCCACCGACTCAATGGTCGGTGCGCGGACGGAACCGACGAGGAGGACGGAGCCGCGACGGGGCAGGTGCGGGTGATGCTCGGACGTTCACCCTGGTGTCCGGGCGACGACTTGCTGTCCGTGCTCAGCCGCGCCTCCGACACGGAGCTCGCCGGCTGGCTCGACCGGTGGGTCGAGCTGGTCGACGCCACCCCGATCGAAGACGACGCCGGTCCGATCGACCTCCTGCCGCACAACCTGGTGGTCGGTCCCGACGGCCAGCTCTCGGTCGTGGACTCGAAGTTCGTGCAGGCCGGCGCCGATCGGGAGACGATCCTCACCCGCGGGGCGCTCGTCACCGGGCAACGGCTCGCCCAGCGGACGGCCCCGTTGCGGTGGGGCGGGTTCACCGTGGGTGCCGTCGTGCAGGTGATCGGCACGATGATCGGGCTGCCGGCCGACGGGAGCTGGATCACCCCGACGGTGGCGCGCGAGGCGGAGATCCAGCGCCAGCTCTCGCTGCTCGCACCGGCGGCGCGGTCCGAGGAAGAGGCGCTCCGCCGTCATGCCGACGGGTGGTGGAAGGTCCTCGGCCAGCCGCTCGCCCTGGCGTCGAAGGTCCGTCGCGACAGTTCGGCCGTGGCGACGATGGAGGCGGAACTCGGGCGTATGGGCGACGCGTACAGCACGATGGTGACGGTTCAGCGCCAGTTGGCCGAGGCGCAGCAGCGGCTGGTCGAGCTGCACCGCGATAGTTCGCAGCGTGTCGGCGTACAGATGCACGAGTTGCAGCTGGAGATCGAACGGCTCGAGCGCGAGCTCGCCGCATCCGAGCACGACCGCGCCCAGGTGCGTGCCGAATTGGTCACGTTCGAGCACTCGATCAGCTGGCGGCTCACCCGGCCTCTGCGAGCCGCGGCCGGCCGCTTGCGTGGTCGGCACCCGTCGGCGACCACCTGACCCGAATCCCTCCGAACCCCTCCGAACCCCTCCGGACCCCCCGAGTCCGTCCGAGTCGGTCGAGAGCCCCCGAGTCCGTCCCAGGGTCCCGCTGCCTGGGGAGGCTGTCCGCACCGGCGATCCCCTACCTCCGGCCCGGCGCGACCGCCCGCCGACCCGGTCGGGTCACCGGTGCGTGGGCCCGACCCACCCCCCTGTGGCCGCTCCGGCGGGCACTCGTCTATCATGGTGGGCCGTCAGCAGCAGCCCCCTGCGATCGTCGGCGCCACCCTCCGGTCGACCGGGACGGCGCCGCCCCGTGTTCGCATCTCCCGAGGAGTCCCCGCATGCCCGAAGTCACCCTCACCGCCGAAGCAGGCCGCGAAACCGGGTCCAGTTCGACCCGCCGCCTTCGGTCCCAGGGGAAGATCCCCGGCGTCGTCTACGGACACGGCGCCGATCCCATCCCGGTGGCCATCGGGGCCCGTGAGTTCCAGGTCGCCATGTCCGGCGAGGCCGGGCTCAACACCCTGCTCTCCCTCGAAGTGGGGACGGAGAACTACCTGACCCTGGCCCGGGACATCCAGCACCATCCGTTCCGCAACGTGGTCACCCATGTGGACTTCCAGATCGTCCGACGCGACGAGGTGATCTCCGCCGAGATCCCGATCAACCTGGTCGGCGAGCCGGTCGAGGTCCACCACGGCGACGGGATCGTCGACCAGCAGCTGTTCACGTTGAGCATCAAGGCCAAGCCGGCCGACATCCCGCCGTCGGTCGACGTCGACATCTCCGGCCTGACCATCGGGGGGTCACTGCACGTCTCGGACATCGCGGTGCCGAAGGGCGTCGAGGTGGAGGCCGATCTCGAGGCCACCGTGGTCGCCGGCCAGCCGCCGCGGGTCCAGGCCACTGCCGAGGAAGAGGCGGAGGCCGCCGGTGCGCCCGCCGCCGAGGTGGCCGAGGAGACTGCCGCTTCGTCGTCGGCCGGCGGCGAGTCCTCCGAGGGCTAGACCCTGCTTCGCAACCGGCACGGGTCCTCATCCCCGCGGACGGGCTCGGCCGCCGACTTCCTCGTGGTCGGTCTGGGCAACCCGGGGACCGAGTATGCCGGGACCCGACACAACGTGGGAGCGGAGGCGGTCGCAGTCCTGGCCGAGCGCCACCAGGGCCGGCTCCGGTCGGAGAAGGGCCTCCATGCCGTGGTGTGCACGGTGACCATGGGTGGCCGTCGCGTCCTTCTCGCCGTCCCCCAGACCTACATGAATGAGTCGGGGCGGTCGGTGGCGCCGCTCGTCCGCCGTTCGGGCATCGAGCATCCCGAGCCCGCCGTTGCCACCGACGGCGCCGTCGCCCGTGCTCCGGACGGGCTCACCCGGCTCATCGTCGTCCACGACGAGCTGGACCTGCCCTCGGGCCGGGTCAAGTTGAAGGTCGGGGGCGGGAGCGCCGGACACAACGGGCTGAAGTCGATCGAAGGTCATCTGCACGACAACGGCTACCTGCGGGTCCGGGTGGGCATCGGCAAGCCCCCCGGCCGGCAGCCGGGGGCCGAGTTCGTGCTCAAGCGTCCCGGCGCCGCCGAACGGGCCCTGCTGGGCGTGGCCGTCGAAGAGGCGGCGGACGCCGTCGAGGCCATCGTGGCCGAGGGTGTGGAGGCGGCCATGAACCGCGTCAACGCGGCCGGCTGACCCGACGAACGTCCCGCTACCCTGACCAGGTGAGCCTCCGCTCGCTTCCTCCGCTGCTGCGCAACGAGCCCGCCATGACGCGGGTGGTCGGCGCGTCCACAGCCACGCTGGCCGTGGCCACGCCCGCCCAGGCGTTCGTGCTGGCCGGACTGGTCCGGCTCGGATCCCGCCGTCCCGTGCTGGTGGTGACCCCGACCGGGTTGGTCGCCGAGCAGCTGGCCCACGACCTCGAGGCGTTCAGCGACACCGACGGGCCGGCGGGCACCGGCCGGGTCGAGGTCTTCCCCGCCTGGGAGACCCTGCCGTTCGAACGGGTCAGCCCGGACGTCTCCACCATGGGCCGGCGCCTCCGGCTGCTCTGGCAGCTGGGCGGGGTGCCCGACCCCACCGGCGACGCGGGCACCGCGGCCGGGGGACGGCCGGACATCGTGGTGGCGCCCATCAAGGCCGTCCTGCAGCGGCTGGGCCCGTGGCGGACGGCGGCGCGACCGGTCGTGGTGGCGAAGGGGGACCGCGTCGACGTCGACGAGCTGGTCAGCCGGCTGGTCGGCATGGGCTACCGGCGCGAGTCGCTCGTGGAGCACCGCGGCGAGCTCGCCGTGCGTGGCGGGATCGTCGACGTGTTCCCCTCCACCGCCGACGAACCGGTCCGCGTCGACCTGTGGGGCGACGAGGTCGACCGGCTCACCCGGTTCGACGTGGCCGATCAGCGCTCGGTCGACGACATGCCCATGGTTGAGCTCTTCGGCTGCCGGGAGCTGGTCACCGACGACACCATGCAGAAGCGGTCCCGGGAACTGGTCGGTTCGGCGCCGTGGGGTCGCCACCAGTGGGAGCGGCTGGCCGACGGCGAGCAGTTCGACGGGATGGAGTCGTGGCTGCCGTGGCTGGTCGACACCGAGGAGCTGGTCTGCGACCTGCTCGGGGACGACGCGGTGGTCGTGCTGGTCGAGCCGAGGCGGGTGCGCGACCGCGCCGGTGAACTGCTCGACGAGGAGGCGGCGCTGGCCGACGCCCTGGCCTCGACCTGGGGGCCGGAGGCCGGGGAAGGGGCGCCTCGCCTGCACGTGCCCTTCGACCGCCTCCTCACCGGGACGGGTGCCGGGGTGGTGTCGCTCGTCCCGACCGCCGAGGGGCCGGACATTCCGCTCATAGAGAGCCGCGGGTGGGAGCCGATCCTCGGCGACGGGGCCAAGCTGGCAGCCCAGGTGTCGACGCTGGTCGGGAGCGGGTACTCGGTGGTGCTCTGCTCGTCGACACCCGGTGGGGCGGAACGGCTGTCGGGCATCCTGGCCGGGGAGGGGCTCACCGTTCCGGTCGTCTCCGGGGACGCCGACGACCGCGCCTCCGGGCTCGCCACGGCCGGCGCCCGCATCGTGGTGGCGGCACTCGACCGCGGGTTCGTGCTGCCCGGCGCCCGGGTGGCGGTGCTGACCGAGTCCGACGTCACCGGCCGCCGCCGCCCGCACCGCCAGGCCCGCACCCGCGCCCGTCCCGTCGACGGCTTCTTCGACGATCTGGCCCCGGGTAACTACGTTGTCCACCGCCAGCACGGCGTGGCCGTCTACGGCGGCATGGTCACCCGCACCATGGGAGGTGCCACCCGTGACTACCTCCTGCTCGAGTACCGCGGGGGCGACCGGCTCTATCTCCCGACCGACCAGATCGAATTGCTCACCCCGTACGCCGGCGGCGACTCGCCGGCGGTCAGCCGTCTCGGGGGATCGGAGTGGCAACGGGCGCGGGCCAAGGCCCGGGCCGCAGTGCACGAGGTGGCCGAGGAGCTGGTCGCCCTCTACCGGCGGCGTCTGCAGGTGACCGGTCACGCCTTCGGGCCGGACACCCCGTGGCAGGCCGAGCTCGAGTCTTCGTTCCCGTTCGTCGAGACCTCCGACCAGCTCCGCGCCATCGAGGAGGTGAAAGCGGACATGGAGCGGCCCCAGCCGATGGATCGCCTGGTCTGCGGCGATGTCGGGTTCGGCAAGACGGAGGTGGCCATCCGGGCCATGTTCAAGGCGGTCCAGGACGGCTACCAGGCGGCGGTTCTCGTGCCGACCACGCTCCTCGCCAGCCAGCACGCCCAGACCTTCACCGAGCGGTACGCGCCGTTCCCGGTGCGGGTGGAGATGCTGAGCCGGTTCCTGACCAACGCCCAGGCCAAGGCGGTGATCGCCGGCCTGGCCGACGGGTCGGTGGACGTGGTCGTGGGGACCCACCGCCTGCTCGGCGAGGACATCACCTTCAAGAAACTGGGGCTCCTGGTGGTCGACGAGGAGCAGCGATTCGGGGTGACCCACAAGGAGGCGATCAAGGCCCTGGCCGAGGGCGTCGACGTGCTCACCCTCACGGCCAGCCCCATTCCCCGCACCCTCGAGATGGCCCTCACCGGCATCCGGGACCTGTCGATGGTGAACACCCCGCCGGCCGCCCGCCGGCCGATCCTCACCCACGTCGGCGAATTCGAGGAGGCCGCCGCCTCGGAGGCCATCCGGCGCGAGCTCCTGCGCGAGGGCCAGGTCTTCTACGTGCACAACCGGGTGCAGGACATCGACGCGGTGGCGACCCGCGTCCGGACGATGGCTCCCGAGGCCAGGGTGGCGGTGGCCCACGGCCAGATGGATGAGGGATCCCTCGAGAAGGTGGTCCTCGACTTCTGGGAAGGGGCCTACGACGTCCTGGTCTGCACCACCATCATCGAGTCCGGGATCGACATGCCCACGGTGAACACCCTGGTGGTGGACCGGGCCGACCTGCTGGGCCTGGGCCAGCTCCACCAGCTCCGGGGCCGGGTGGGTCGGGCCGGCCAGCGGGCCTACGCCTACCTGTTCCACCCGGTCGACCGGGTGCTGTCGGAGCAGGCCTACGAGCGGCTCCGAACCATCGGCGACCACACCGAGCTCGGCTCTGGGTTCAAGATCGCCCTCCGCGACCTCCAGATCCGCGGGGCCGGCAACTTGCTGGGCCGTGACCAGTCAGGTCACATCGCCGCCGTCGGCTACGACCTGTACGTGCAAATGGTGTCCGAGGCGGTGTCGGAGCTGAAGGGGGAGCCCGTCCCTCAGCCGGTCGAGTTGTCCCTCGACCTGCCCGATGCAGCCCATCTGCCGTCGACGTACGTGGAGGCGGAAGACGTCCGCCTCGAGGCCTACCGGAGGCTGGCCGCCGTCCGGACGACCGAGCAGATCGAGGACGTCCGCGCCGAGTGGGAGGACCGGTTCGGGCCGCCGCCAACGCCGGCGGCTGCGCTGCTCGACGTCGCCCGGCTCCGCGTCGAGTGCCTCCGGCTCGGGATCACCGACATCGCGGTGACCGTGCCGCGCCGGGGGATGGGACGCGGCCCGGAGGAGCGGGCGTCGGTGAAGCTGTCCCCGATCACCCTTCCGGCGTCGGCCGAGGTCCGGCTGCGCCGGCTCGCCCCGGGGGCCACCTACCAGCCCGACGTGCACCGGCTGCTGCTGCCACTGGCGGCGCCAACCGACGGCGCGTACGCGCCGGCACTGGTGGACCTCCTCGGCGCGCTGGTGCCGGCCCTACCGTGACCGACCCCTGGTCGAGGTCGGTTCGAGCCGCCCGGACGGTGGTCGACGGCGCCGGTGCCGGTTCAAAGGGGTCGGCACCCAGCCGGTAGCATCGCCGCCGTGAACCGCTATCTCTCCGGGGTCGTCGCCGCCCTCGTCGTCGTGGGCACGGGCGCGCTGGCCACGGCCTGCGACGCCACCCCGCCGGCGGCCTCGGCCAACGGCGCCACCATCTCGACGGGCACGCTCAATTCCCAGCTGAGCGCCCTGCAGGACACGGCGGCAGGGGGATGCCTGCTGCAGCTGGAGGACGCCGAGGTCGCCAGCGTGTCCGGGCAGGGCGCAGGTGGCCCCGGCACCTACACCATGGCCTTCGCCAACGCCGTGCTCGAGCTGCAAGTCGAGGATCTGCTGGCCGAGCAGTACGCTGCCTCGAAGGGCATCACCGTTACCGCCGCCGACGTCGAGACGGCCACGTCGGACTTCGAGTCGACCCTCAGCGGGGAGATCAACGCCGCCGTGCAGCAGTCGGAGGCGGAGGGCACGGTCTCCCTCTGCCAGGACGCCACCGGCGCCAGCATCAGCGGGTCCGAACTGCTCGCCGGGCTGCCCGCCGCCATCCGCATGGCCGAGATCCGCAACCAGGCCGTTGACGAAAAGCTGCTGGCTCGCGGCGCCGACATCTCGCCCAGTGCGGTGGCCGCCTACTACGAGGCCAACCTGGCCGAGTTCACCGGCGCCTGCGTGAGCCGGATCGTCACCGACAGCGAGGCCCACGCCGACCAGTTCGTGACCCAGATCAAGGGTGGAGCATCCTTCGCCGCGGTGGCCGAGGCGAACTCGCTCGACACCCAGTCGGCTCCCAACGGCGGCGCGCTCGGCTGCGACTTCACCCTGGCCCAGGTCGAGCAGGCCCTGCAGCAGCAGTCGGTCCCGGTAGGCACGCCCATCGCTCCGATCGAGGACCCGAGCTCCGGCCAGTGGATCGTCTACGAGGTGACCAGCCAGACCGTCGAGCCGCTGTCGGCGGCGAGCTCGGTGGCCCGGCGCGAGCTGTTGCAGTCGACCGACAACGTGGACCGGGTCAGTCGGGAGCTCGTGGCGTTCGCCCGGCGATCCGACGTGTCGATCGATCCGCAGTACGGCAAGTGGAAGGATCTGTCCGTCGTTCCCCCGGTGGCGCCACCACCTCAGTACCTGTTGGCTGCGGCGTCGGGATCCCCGTCCAGCTCGATGACGTCCTCGCTGGGGTCGGCTGCCGGCAGCGGATCGACCGGTAGCGGCTCGAACGGCGCCTCGGGTGCTTCCGGGTACTCGGGCTCGACCGGCGCCTCCGGCTCGACCGGCGGCGGCTGACCACCCCCGGCCGCATGGACCACGGCAGCGACGCCCGACCGCGGATCGACGTCGTGGGCCTCGGACCTGCCGGTCCCGAGCTGATCACCATCGACGCGGCGGCCCTGATGACCGGGGCACCCGTGCTCTTCCTGCGTACCGCCCGGCATCCAGCAGCCGGCGCCTGGCCCGACGCTCGAACCTTCGACGCCCACTACGAGGCCGAGGAGACGTTCGACCGCGTCTACCAGGCCATCGTCGACGACCTGGTCGCCGCCGCCCGCGAGCGGGGCGCCGTGGTCTATGCGGTGCCCGGGTCGCCGACGGTCGCCGAGCTCACGGTGACGCTGCTGCAGGACCACCCGGCGGTCGTCGGCGGCGGCATCACCCTCGCCGTCCATCCGTCGGTCTCGTTCCTCGATCTGGCGTTCGCTCGGCTCGGGGTCGATCCGGTCGACGCCGGCGTGCGGGTGGTCGATGGCGAGACGTTCGCCGTCGACGCCGCGGGCGAGCGTGGCCCGTTCCTCGTGGCCCAGTGCTGGAGCCACTCGGTACTGTCCGATATCAAGCTGTCGAGCGAGTCGGCTCCGGTGGCCGCTGTCACCGTGCTCCACCACCTCGGGCTGGCCGACGAGCGGGTGTGGGAGGTGTCGTGGGACGAGCTCGATCGATCCTTCACCCCCGACCACCTGACGTCCCTGTGGATCCCGCACCTGGCCGCGCCGGTTGCCGCCGAGCTGGTGGAGCTCGACGAGCTCGTCCACGTCCTCCGCCAGCGGTGCCCGTGGGACCGCCAACAGACCCACGGCTCCCTGTCGCGCCATCTCCTGGAGGAGACCTACGAGGTCCTTGAAGCCATCGACGAGGTCGCCGCCATCGATGCCGGGGCGGGCGCGGCCGGCACCCGTGCCGTCGGGTCCGCCGCCGATGACGGCACCGGTGAGGAGCGCGCTGTGGCCCATCTCGAGGAAGAGCTCGGCGACCTGCTCTTCCAGGTCTACTTCCATGCCACCCTGGCGGCCGAGGAGGGCCGGTTCTCCTTGGCCGATGTGGCCCGGGGGGTGCACGACAAGCTGGTCTCGCGGCATCCCCACGTGTTCGGCGACGTGACCGCGGACACCCCCGAGCACGTCGCCAGCAACTGGGAATCGCTCAAGAAGTCGGAGAAGAACCGGACGAGCGTCACCGAGGGCATCCCGGCCGCCCTCCCGTCGCTGGCCCTGACCACGAAGCTGCAACGCAAGGCCCTGGCTGTGGGAATGGTCCTCCCGAGCGTGGCGGACGAAGCCGAGCGGGTGGCGGCCGGTATCGCGGCGCTGACGGCAGGGTCCGACGACCCGTCCACCTCCCGCCTCACGGAGGTGGAGGGCATACCGGCGCCGCCGGGTACCGCGCCGCCGGTCGACGGGGAAGGCGGGCGGGCCGATCAGGCCGCTGCCCTCGGCGAGCTGCTCTTTTCGCTGGCCAACGTGGCCCGGGCGCTCGGGGTCGATCCCGAGAACGCCCTGCGGGCCAGAGCCGCCGCCTTCCGGTCGTCCGTCGAAGCCGTGGGTTGAGCGCGCGGCGGCACCGACCATGGTGTCACTTCGACGGCGACACGCGGTCGAAGTGGACCGGTGCGAGCCGTAGCTGTCGCCACCACGCAAGAATTCCCTGGTCCGCGAGGGGACGGGTGGTAGTTTTTCCCACACCACCAACAGGAGTGACTACGTACCGTGAGCATCATTGAGCAGGTCATCGGCCGCGAGGTCCTCGATTCCCGGGGCAATCCGACCGTCGAGGTCGAGGTCGTCCTCGACTCCGGTGCGGTGGGTCGGGCCATCGTGCCCTCGGGAGCCTCGACCGGCACCTTCGAGGCGGTGGAGCTCCGTGACGGCGGCGGGCGCTTCGGGGGCAAGGGGGTCCTCGACGCCGTGGTCAACGTCAACGGCGAGATCGCGGACATCCTGGACGGGGCCGACGCTCTCGACCAACGCGGCGTGGACCTCGCCCTCATCGACGCGGACGGCACCCCGAACAAGGCACGCCTCGGGGCCAACGCCATCCTGGGCACCTCGCTCGCCACCGCCAAGGCGGCGGCCGACGAGGTCGGTCTCCCCCTGTTCCGGTACGTCGGTGGCTCGGACGCCCACGTCCTGCCCGTCCCGATGATGAACGTGGTCAACGGTGGCGTGCACGCCGACAACTCGATCGACCTGCAGGAATTCATGGTCATGCCGGTGGGCGCCGCCTCGTTCTCCGAGGCGCTCCGGTGGGGCGCGGAGACCTATCACGCGCTGGCGGGTGTGCTGAAGGCACGGGGGCTCTCGACGACCGTCGGCGACGAGGGCGGCTTCGCTCCTGACCTCCCGTCCAACGAGGAGGCGGTCCGCATCCTCGTCGAGGCCATCGAGGCCGCCGGCTGGGTGCCGGGGGAGGAGATCGCCATCGCCATGGACCCGGCCAGCAGCGAGTTCTTCCACGACGGCAGCTACGTGCTCTCCGGCGAGGGCCGGACCCTGTCCTCTGCCGAGATGGTCGACTACTACGTGGACCTGGTCGACCGGTATCCGATCGTGTCGCTCGAGGACGGGATGGCCGAGGACGACTGGGACGGCTGGGCGGCACTGACCCTGGCGCTGGGCTCACGGGTCCAGCTGGTCGGGGACGACCTCTTCGTGACCAACGAGGAGCGCCTGCGACGGGGCATCGAGCGCCGGACCGCCAACGCCATCCTCATCAAGGTCAACCAGATCGGCACGCTGACCGAGACACTCGGGACCATGTCGCTCGCCAACCGGTCGTCATACGGGTGCGTCATGTCCCACCGCTCGGGGGAGACGGAGGACACCACCATTGCCGATCTCGCCGTGGCCACCAATTGCGGCCAGATCAAGACGGGGGCGCCGGCCCGTTCCGACCGGGTCGCCAAGTACAACCAACTGATCCGTATCGAGGAGCTCCTGGGGGAGACGGCCATGTTCCGGGGCCGTGATGCGCTCTCGGTCGGGGGTAGCACCTGATGAACGGGCGCACCCACGCTCGCGTCAAGAGCGTCAAGAGCGTCAAGAGCGTCAAAGGCGCCAAAGGCGTCAAAGGTGCCAAGAGTGCCAAGCCGCTGGTGCGAAGCTCGAATCCGGCGCGCAGCTCGAATCCGGCCCGGAGCTCCGCCACGGGACGGTCGGCCAAGCGAAGCCGGCTGCGGGCGGCCGGCACGTGGCCCCGTGCGTCGAGCCCGACCTCGTCCAAGCGCCCGACCTCGTCCAAGCGCCCGACGTCGACCGACGCCAGACGGAGCCGCGTGCCGGTGGCGCTGGCGGCGGCGGTCGCCGCCGTGATACTCGGGACGAGCTTCCCGTTGTCGACGCTGCTGAGCCAGCATCACCAACTGTCGGCCGCCGCCGCGCAGCTCCAGCAGCTGCAGCACGAGAACCAGGCACTGACCGAACAGGAGCAGCAGTTGAACTCCCAGGCGGCTGTCGACCGGCTCGCCCGGCAGGACTACCAGCTGGTGTCCCCGGGGCAGACCCTCTACGACGTCCTTCCGCCGAACGGCGAGAGCAGCCCGGCCGCCGCCGGCTCAGCGGCCGGCGGCGATCCTGGCCTGCAGCCGCCGGTGCCCCCGGCCCACGCCCCGGATATGTCGCCCGACCCCGATCTCTCGTCGGCGACCCCGGCGTCGACGTCGGCGCCCCCGGCCACGGGCGGATCGTCCCGCACCGACCCGGTCACGCCAACAGGTGCCGCGGCGGCCCAGTCACACGGTGGGTTCTGGTCGCGGGTGGTCAACTCGGTCGAATTCTGGAAGTGACCGACAGGCCTCCGGACGGGGGCGAGGACACCGATCACGTCCCGCCGGCGTCCGAGGACGACTTGGCCGCCGTCGCCGAACTGCTCGGCCGTCCGCCGGCCGGGGCGTTCGAGGTGGTGGTGCGCACCGCCGACGGCGCACCGGCCGTCATCGCCAATGCACCCTTCCTCTTCGACGGCACACCGATGCCCACCCGCTACTGGCTGGTCGACCCGATGCTGCGGGAGGCGGTCAGCCGGCTCGAGTCCACCGGCGGCGTGCGGGAGGCCGAGGCGGCCGTCTCCGGCGAACGGATCGAAGCCGCCCATGCCCGGTACGCCGCCGAGCGCGACGCGCTGATCCCGGCGGGCCATCAGGGTCCGAGGCCGTCGGGCGGCGTCGGGGGAACGCGCCAGGGTGTTAAGTGTCTGCACGCCCACCTCGCCTGGTGGCTGACCGGTGCAGACGACCCGGTCGGCGAGTGGACCGCGCAGCGCATCGGACTGCATCCCGGCTGAGCGCCGCCGCTGTCGCTCCGGGCCGCCACATCCGTCAACAGCGGGTGGCAGCGGCTGATGGTCCGGTCACTGTGGCCGTGGTAGCAAGGAAGAATGCAACCCGAGGGACCCGTGGCCGCCATCGACTGCGGTACCAATTCGACCCGGCTCCTCATCGTCGACCGCAACGGCCATCCGCTCGAGCGGCAGATGCGCATCACCCGGCTCGGCCAGGGGGTCGACGCCACCGGGACACTCACGAACGACGCCATGTACCGGACCCTGTCGGTCCTGAACGAGTACCGGCACCTGATGGTGCACCTCGACGTGGTGCGGGGACGACTGGTGGCCACCTCCGCCGCCCGTGACGCCACGAACGGGGAGGAGTTCCTCGCCGCCGCCGGCGAGGCCACCGGCCTGACCCCCGAACTGTTGACCGGGACCGACGAGGGCCGGCTGTCCCTCACCGGCGCGGTCGCCGGTCTCGACCTCGCCCAGGGCCCGTTCCTCGTGCTCGACATCGGCGGCGGATCCACCGAGCTGGTCATCGGCAGCAGCCCCGACGACCCCGATCTGGTCGCCGTCTCGTTGCAGATCGGATGTGTGCGCGTGACCGAGCGCTACCTGCGCTCGGACCCGCCCAGCGCCGCCGAGCTGGGCAGCGCCGAGGCGATGGTGGGGGATCTGCTGGACCAGACCATCGCCGACCATCCCCGCTTCCTCACCGGCCACCGCCTGGTCGGCCTGGCCGGGACGGTGACCACCCTGGCGTCGCTGCATCTCGGACTGGAGAAGTACGACCGGGACCAAATCCATCACGCCACGCTGTCCGTCGAGACGGTCTTTGCCTGGTACCGGGCACTGGCATCGGAGGTGGCGACGGCCCGACTGGACCGGGCGGGCATGGACCCTGGTCGGGAGGACGTCGTCGTGGCCGGGACCATGATCCTGGCCGCGGTGATGACCCGGTTCGGCTTCGACGAGTGCCTGGTGTCGGAGGCCGACATCCTCGACGGCATCGTGGCGTCGCTGCTGGTCAGGCGGTGACCGGTGTCGACGCCGGGACGGCCGAGAGGCCACACCCCGCCAGGACCCGGGCTATGAAGCGGTCCGTCGATCCGTACTCGTCCTCGGCGTAGGAGCGCCCCTGGGCACTGAGCGCCTCCCGGGTCGAGGGATCGAGGAGCGCTTCCACGCACCAGGTGAGCTGAGCCGCGTCCTCGAACCACAGCCCGCCCCGACCCCGCTCGGCGTGCTCGCGGGCCCGTGTGTCATGGGGGACGATGATCGGCGTCCCGTACAGGAGCGACTCCACGCAGCGCCGGGCGAACAGCCGGCCGCTGCGCAGGTCGACCGTCACCCGTGCCCAGGCCATCAGCCGGGCCATGTCGCTCGACCGCTCGATGGCCCACCCCTGGTTCAGTCGCCCGTGGTGCCAGGCGCAGAAGCAGTCGGTGTGGGCGATGCCGATCGGGTTGTCCGGGAACCGCAGACGCAGCAGCCTCGTGAGCTCCGCCTCTTCGCCGTCGTCGCGGAAGGCGGCGCTGGACACCACGAACACGTAGTCGGAGTCACCGACCCAGGTGTTCGGCTCGCTCAGGGCGCTCGGGTTGGCGGCCATGGGTGCCCCGATCCGGTAGGTCGTCCCCCCGGCGCCGTGGCGCTCGATGATCGCCTGCCGCTCCGCCTCGGTGACGGCCAGCACCCCGCGGGCCCGGTTGACGAGCGGGTCGAAGTGGGGGAAGGCGAGGCTGGCGGCGTGCGTTCCCAGCGACACGAGGGTGATCGGCGCATCGGGCGCACCCCGCTCCGCGGCGGCCAGCGCACCGACGTTCCGGTGGTCGGCGATCACCAACTGGTCGGGTCGGAGGGTGGCCAGCAGGCCGCCGGCAGCTGTCCACGGCTCCACGAGGTCTCGGTCGACGAGCGCTGCGGCGTCTGGCGACACCGGGTCGTCACTGAAGGTGCCGGTGATGACCATGCTCTCCACCAGGAGGTCCCGCCGAGCCTCGGCGTCCCGCGGGACCGGCGTCCCCGTCCGGTGCACGGTGAAGGGCCCGTCCGTCGACATCCGGGCGCGGGTTCCCTCGGGGGTCACCACGTGGACGTCGGCGATGCAGGCCAGCGCCCCCGCCACCTGGCGGGTGAGCCAGCCCTCTTCCGACTTGGACTCCCAGCGGGTCACCAGGACCGCCACCAGCGGGCGGGGGTTCATCGGACGGATGAGTCGTCCCTGCTCGCCGAGCGCCCGTTCTCGGCCGATGACGAGGCCCCAGCCGGCGGCTCGAGGTGTAACCAGATTGCCAGTCTCGCCAGGTTGCTGGCTTCGGCGGCCTGGCGTCTGAGCATGTCGTCGTTGAGCTGCTCGAGGCGCAGGGCGAGTTCGTCGCACCGCTTCTCGAGGGCGTCGTTGACGCGGACCACGTGGGCGATCAGCTCTCGCTCCTGTCGGAAGTAGGGGCCGAGGACGCGGTAGGTCAACCGCCCGAAGAGGGCGATGATCCTGCCACGCGGCCCGCCTCCGGCTACGGCAGGGTCGAACGTGTCGGGCAGCGCCCAGTGCCCGTGGAGGTACTGGAGAGAGTGCCTCGTGCGGGACTGCTCGCTTCCGCTGAACCGTCGTGGATCGTCGGGAGGCAGCGGCTCCCACTGGAAGGTCTGGTGTTCGGCTTTCAACTGCTCGAGGAACTCTTCGGGGTCGAGTGAGGGTGTTCCCACGTCGTGACTCTCCTCGTGTCGGGCGTCGGTCAATAGTAGGCACGGGGAGCGCCCGGAGCGGGCGGACCGGGGCCCGGGCGGCCCCGGGGCACCTGGTAGCCTCCCTGACCTGTGCGGAGATCGATCGACCCTGGCGTCGCCCCTCGGCCGCTCGTCCTGCCCGCGTGCGCGACCAGTGTCCCTCGACAGCCCCGCAGACGCCAACCCGGCCCGGAGGGGCGCTGATGGCTCGTGTCGGAAACGGCCACCCCGGCGATCGGGACGGGAGGACTCCGACGACGGACGGTTCGTACCTCGCCGCCCTCGGCTGGATGGCCGACCGCTTGGTCGACGCCCTCCCGACGCCCGACGGCGGCGACGAGCTGACCCTCGCCTGGGGGAGGCATGCCGGTGCAGTGCCGTCGGACTACTGGCACTGGCTCCACCTGTGGCGTGTGTACCGTGCCGAGCGCGCAGACCTCCTTCCGCCGCGGGACCTCCCGACCGACGGCCCCCTGTTCAGCATCGTGGTCCCCGTGTACCGTCCGTCGCTCTGGTACTTCCGGGAGTGCGTCCTGTCGGTGCTGGCCCAGTCCTACTCGCGGTGGGAGCTCTGCCTGTGCGACGACGGTTCGGACGATCCGGAGCTCGCCGCGGCCATGGCCGAGTTCGCCGCCGACGACACCCGGATCAGGTCCTCGGCCATGGAGCAGAACGGCGGGATCTCCCGGGCCACCAACAAGGCGCTGGAAGCGGCCACCGGTGAGTTCATCGTCCTGCTCGACCACGACGACGCCCTCGACCCCGACGCCCTCGCCGAGATCGCTTCGGTGGTCATGGCCGACGACGACGTGGACGTCGTCTACTCCGACGAGGACAAGCTGGACGAGCTCGATCGGGTGTTCATGCCGCACTTCAAGCCGGACTGGGATCCCGATCTCCTCCTGTCGTACCCGTACCTCGGGCATGTGACGGTGATCCGGCACGATCTGCTGCGGCGGATCGGCGGGTTCCGTCCGGAATTCGACGGCAGCCAGGACTACGACGTGATGCTCCGCGCCACCGAGCTGGCCAGGAGCGTCGCGCACATTCCGAAGGTCCTCTACCACTGGCGGGTGGTCGAGGGCTCGGCAGCGGGTGACTCGGATGCCAAGCCGTGGGCCCACTTGGCCAGCCGACGGGCGGTCGAAGACGCCGTACGCCGGCGGGGGATCGACGCGGTGGTCGAGCAGGGGCCGTTCCCCGGTGCGTACCACGTGCGGCGGCGCATCCTCGCGCATCCGACCGTGAGCATCATCATCCCGTTCCGCGACCAGGCGTCGCTCACCGTCTCCTGTCTCGAGTCGTTGGAGAAGGCGCCCGGCTACGACATCGGCGAGGTGGTGCTCGTCGACAACGGGAGCGTCGAGCCCGAAACGAGGGCGCTCCGACGTACGTGGGAGGCGACGCCCGGCCTGAGGGTGATGGACTATCCGGGGGCGTTCAACTGGGCGGCCATCAACGACGCCGCCGCCAGGACCTGCCGGTCGGACATGCTGCTCTTCCTGAACAACGACATCGAGGCGACGGGTGACGGCTGGCTGGGCGCCCTGGTGGAGCAGGCGCAACGGCCGGAGGTCGGTGCGATCGGCGCCCGCCTCATCTTCCCCAACGGGACGCTCCAGCACGCCGGGGTGGTCATCGGCCTGGGCGGCGTGGCCAGCCACCTCTTCATCGGTATGCCCCGTGACGACATCGGCTACTTCTCGTGGGACCGCGTCGTGCGGTCGTACAGCGCGGTGACCGCCGCCTGCATGCTGGTGAGGCGCAACGTCTTCGAGGAGATGGGTGGCTTCGACGAGCGGTTCGCGGTCGGCTTCAACGACGTGGACTTCTGCCTGCGCCTGGGCGAGGCGGGCTACCGAGTGCTCTACACCCCCCACGCCGAACTGACCCACTACGAGTCGGTCAGCCGCGGACTGTCTGGCTACTACGCCGACTACCAAGAGTTCCTTCGCCGCTGGACCAGCCTCCTGCGACGGGAGGACCCCCACTACAACCCCAACCTGAGCAGGCTGACCAGCTACGCCTCGTTCCGACCGCCGGGTGAGGACGAGGAGTGGTTGGAGCTGGTGGACGGGCTCGTCGAGCCGCCGGAGCGCGGGCCCGACGACCTGTTCACGCCGGTCACACTGCCCCTGGCGTGACTCGCCTCACCCGGAGCCGCGGCGCCATGCCCTCCGCTCCGGAGCCGCCGTTCATCGTGCTGGCTCCACGCACTGGCCCGACCACCGACAAGAGGCCGTCCGAAGCCCAGCCCCCGGCGGGAGCGGGAGGCCACGGGCGCAGGAGGTCGACCAGATGTGACGGTGCTTGGGCCGGGTCGGCCGACATTGGCATACCATGCCTGTGTGTTTTCCGGTCGGTGGCAGACGAACAGGCGCGGCCCGGGTACCGCTTGCATCCCCGCGCCGGGAGCGGCCGCCCCGCTGGGATGCGGCTCCGGGGGATGCCGGCCGTCGGGGGTCACCCGGTGACCCCGAGCCTCCGCGCCCCCGCCGTGCGCTCGCTCGAGCTGCCAGGGTGGCGAGTTCGCCTGGCCACGCTGGTCGAGGGCGACTACGAGGCGTGGCTGGCGGTCCGCACCCGTTGCCGGTCGTGGCTGGTCCCGTGGGAACCACGTTCGAAGGGTGCCCCGCTGGCCCCTGAGGATGCCACCAGCTTCGCAGCCCGGTGCGGGATGCGCGAGCGGGAGCGCCAACTGGGCACCGGGTTCGGGTTCGGCATCTTCGTCGAAAGTCGGTTCGCCGGGGAGATCACGCTGTCGTCCATCCAGCGCGGTCCGTTCCAGAACGGGGCGATCGGCTACTGGATCGACGAGGAGATGGCTGGTGCCGGGTACATCCCGGAGGCGGTCGTCGTGGTCCTCCAGTTCGCCTTCGAGACGCTCCGACTGCATCGGATCGAAGTGGCCATCATCCCCCGGAACGCGGCCAGCCGCCGGGTGGTGGAGAAGCTCGCCCTGCGCAACGAAGGCGTCGCGCTCGGATTCCTCGAGATCAACGGCGAGTGGGAGGACCACGTCCGCTACGCCATGACCGCCGAGGAATGGGCGGTCCGAGCCCCGGAGCTCAAAGCCACCTGGCTCAAGCGCAACTGATCCAGGCGCCCGTGAAGGTCCTCGGGATCCCGGGGGGGCACGTGTAGCCTTCCGCGAGTGAGTGGCATGGTGGCAGCCCCGAGCAGGCCGGCGGCGTCACCGGCCAGAGCGGACGCCGCCCGACGGCCACCCGGGCGGCGCCTGCACGCAGCACCCCGGCCGAGCGGACCGGCCGATCGGGTGCTCGTTCCGGCCGTCTTCGTGGTCGGCTGTCTCGTGACGTTCGTGCGGTGCCCCTCGGTCGTCCTGCACCCCTCCTTCTGGGCGGAGGACGGCACGTCCTGGTTCCACGATGCCTACACGGACGGGCCGATCAGATCGCTCCCCGAAACGCACGCGGGCTACCTCCAGGTCTTCCCGCGGCTGGTCGCCGATCTGGGGCTCTACCTGCCGCTCCGCCTGGTCCCGCTGCTCTTCGTCCTCGTGGCCGTGGCCGTGCAGGCGCTGCCGGCCGCGGTGGTGGTGAGCCGCCGGTTCGCCACGGTGGTGCCCGACTACCGGGTGCGACTCCTGCTGGCTGCCATCTACCTAGTCGTGCCCAACTCGGCCGAGGTCAACGCCAATCTGACCGACGCCCAGTGGCACCTCGCCCTGGTGGCCGTCCTGGTGGTCCTGGCCGCGCCCGCCCGCGGTACGTGGCGCATCTTCGACCTGGTGGTCGTCGTCCTGTCCGGGCTGACCGGGCCGTTCGATCTCAGCCTGGCCGTGATCGTGGTGCTCGTCTATCTCTACCGGCGTCAGAGATGGACGCTCGTCCTCGGAGCGATGGTCCTGGTGACCGGCGCCTTGGAGGTGGCGTCCCTGATGACATCGGTGCGGCCCCGGTTCGGGCCACTGGGCGCCACCCTCCCGCGCCTGGCCGAGATCCTCGGTGGGCGGCTGGTCGCCAACACGCTGCTCGGGACGTCGACCACCGGGTCGGTCGCCTTCGAGTCCCATCTCCTGCTGTACTCGTCGCTCTTCGTGGTGCTCGGCGCTTCGGTCGTCGTGCTCGCCGTCTGGCGCGGACCCATCGAGCTCAAGATGTTCAACCTCTACACCGGCCTCGTGCTGGCCGGCTCGTTGTGGAGCCCGGTCATCGCGCCGATCGGCTCGCAGTGGCAGGTACTGACCGGGGAGCTGGGCCTCCGCTACTGGCTGCTCCCGTCGCTCGCCGTGCTAGCCGACCTGGTGTGGCTGGCCGGTCAGTTCACGTCGGCCCGTCGGTGGGCTGCCCCGGCAGGGTTGCTGTGCCTGGTGGGGCTGATAGCGCTGGCGGCGTTCGGGATCCGGGAGGACTTCCGCTATCCCGCAGTCGGGGCGCCGAGCTGGCCGGCGCAGGTCCAACGGTTCGACTCGCTGTCCCCCGGGCAGCCGTTCACCTTCAACATCCGGCCACCAGGATGGTCCCTGACCCTGACTCGGAAGTGACCGTGCGCGTAGGTGCGGAGCTGCGCGCGGCGAGGGAGCCCAGCCGACGATCGGGTTGTCGGCCGCCGGACTAGGAGCCGAGTGGAGCGTGTCGGTTGGTCCACCACGAGAGCGTGCCCGAGGAACTCGTCGGGGGGCCGAGGGCGCCGGTGAACAACTCCATGACCGGACCACTGCCCGCCGCGGACCGGTCCACGATGACCAACCGAACGTCGTAGTCGGTCAACGTGCGTCGGGTCGCAGCCACCAGTTCCGGACTGAGGGGCTCCGCGGGTCCGTAGCCCGGTACGTCTCCCTGACCGGCGAGGAACTCCTGTAGTTCCGGCGGGTCCATCCGGGCGGGTGACAGCGTCGGGTGCCCGTTCGGGCCGGGGTGGTAGGCGTAGCCCCCGAGCAGTCGGAAGCCGAAGCCGTCCTCGACCTGCCAGAGCATCGGCTCGGTGCTGAACGCTGTCGCGTAGGGATAGGTGATGGCCACTGGATCGCCTGCCGGGACGGCCGTCCGAAGGCTCGTTGGAAGCGTGTCGACCGGCACTTTGGCGTACATTCCGTGTTGGGGCCACTGCGGAAGCTGGGTGGCGACGAGCACGACGAGGGTGATAGTGACGAGCACGACCCCGCGCCGTATCCGGGCGTTCCCCGTCCGCGTGGCACTATGACGGTGGCGCGCCGGCGCGCGGTAGAGATCGTCGATCCCGAAGGCGACGACGGCGGCCACGAAGGCGTCCGTCGCGACACTGATGCGACTCGGCAGGATGTTGTCGAGCAAGGGGATGTGGTCCAGGAGCGCAAACGGAAGAGGTATGCCGGACAAGTGCCCGTCAATGGACAGGCGTGGCCCGAGCGAGCACACGAGGGCAACGAAAAGGAGGGCGACGGTCAGCTGGGTGCGGGGGCGGCGCCGGGACCGCCAGGCGAGGAACCCGGCGAGCACCAGCACCGGAATGCCGATGTATCCACCGGCCTCTGTGGCGTTGCTGGCACCGACTAGTCGGGTCCCGACCGATCGAAGGCCCATCGAGACGCGTTGCAGGGGTCCCGGCACCACGGCACTCAGCACATCATTGTGAAAGGGATTCGCCGTGGGCCACGTCTGCCCGGTGAAGTGCTGCGGTCCCGCGACCATCATCCAGACCGGATAGGCCAGGAGTACCACGACGACGGCGAAAGCGACGCCGGTCGGTCGGGCCAGCGTGCGCACGAGAGCTGCCAGGTTGCCCCGGGCTCGGATCGTGACGAGCAGCAGTGCGACCAGCGTGAAGATGCAGACGATGGCGAGGATCTCCGGCGAGATGAGGTACTGACCCACTATGAGCAGCCCGAGTAGGATGCCGAGGCGCCTCGCCGATCCTCGACGTTGCACCATGCACCACACCGTCCAGGCGATGAGCGGGGGGACCGGTACGAAGATCAGGTCGACGTGACCGGTCGCCTGGCCGACCATGTACGGCGAGAACCCGTACATCAGCCCGCCGAGTGCGGCTGCCGGGATCCATACCTGCCACGCTCGCAGGACGATGAAGGCAGCCGCCGCTGATAACGGCATGCCCAGCACCATCAAGAGGTTTGCCCTGGCGACAGCGTTCAGGACGGGTGTGAGTGGAGCGGTCAACAGGCCGAGCAGCGGGCTGGCGGTATTCTGTGCCAGGTTCACCCCGTGCGGTACGAGGAGCGCGTTGCTGACGAAGGGATTGTTCCCGTGTGCGATGGCGCTCGGGATCAGTGCGAGGAACCACACGGATTGTGTGTAATCGGTCTCCACGCTGAAGAGCTTGTGGGAGATCTCCGGAAACACCGGCCAGTAGGCGACCATGCCGATGGCCACGTAGCCGACGATCACGAGCACCGACACCAACACCGTGTGCCTCCCGACGGTTATCACGGCAGGCGGATCGGTGATCCGCTGCGTACTGGGGACTTCGTCGGCCGCCATATGGATGTCGTTCTTCTCTCAGACGATCGGGTGAGTCCCCGGCCCGTGGTGAAGGTGTGGGCGGACCGCGCCCGGGTTGCTCCGTCGCAGGCGGTGCTCTGCCTGGCCGGATCCGTCGATCTGCACCGACGATGTCCCACGGCGGCGGCCGGTCACCGCCGCCGCCGTGGGGAATGCCGTCAGCGACACGAGCCTACGGGAACACGACCATGGGATCCGGGTTCCGAGTCCGGGACGCCGTCCGGACTGCGTTGCACCGCGTTCCGGACGACGAGGCCCACCAGTAGGAGCAGTCCGGCGACGAGCATTCCGACCACGAGTGGCACGCCGCCGGGCGGCACCCACCGTACCGGAGTGCCTGGTCTCGCTCCGGTGCCGGTCTGGTAGCGGTGCAGCGCGGTCAGGAACGCAGTGAGCTGGGCGGCACCAAGGACGATCCCGATGGCGGCAGCGCTGGTAGCCCTGATGCCGGGACGTTCGTACAACCGGGAGCGCCGGTGGTGCCGACCGATCTCGGCAGCGGATGCGACGAGTGGCAGTCCGATGGCGAGCGGCAACCAGTAGCGACCTTGCCAGAACGGACCGACGGCGTTGAGGTTGGCGGGCTCGAAGAACAGCGGGGTGACGACGACGGCCACGGCGAGCACGACGAGCGCCCAACGCGTCCTCATCGAGTTGACGAGGCCCGAGGTGGTGAGAGCTGCCACTGCCGACAGCCAGACGACGAAGACGAACAATGGCACCGAGACGTCGAGCCACCCGAACTGGCCGATGGTCTGCCGCAGACGTTCCTGTGTCAGGTGCAGAGTCATCCAGATGCTCGCAGTCCAACCGAGCGGTGGTTTGGTGGCCGTTCCGAGGAGACCTGGTGGTCCTCCGATCACGAGGAGGGCTCCTGCGATCAGCACGGCGCTGAGCACGGGCACCCACAGGTACCGGAATGAGCGCTGGCGGACGAGTGTCTTCGCACGAGACCATCCGGCCAGGGTGAGGAGCACCAGGACGATGACGGCGGCGTTGTACGGGCTGATTGGTCGGCTCAGAACGAGCACGGCGAAGGCGATACCCGTGGCCAGAGTGAGCGTCCGGGGCACATGGGAGCGGGCGACGATGCACAATCCTCCGCACCATGCGGCGAATGCTGCGGCGATCTCCATCCCGCTCGAATTGACCACCGACGTGACGAACAGCACCATAGGGGTCAACGCGACGAGCGCCCCCACCAGGGTGAGCCGTCGCGGATGGAAGCGTGCGAGCAGGGTGAGACCCACCGCGATGAAGGCGGCATTGACCAGTGCGCCGGCCAGCCGCATCATGTAGAGGCCAAGGGAGCCTTTCCAGACCAGAGAAGGGCTGCCGGCGATGAAATAGTACAGGGGCGGGTAGTTCGAGAACTGGGTGCGGGCCGACGAACCGATCGTGCTCGAATTCACGTGTGGTTGGCAACCGGCAGGTGTGTGCGGCTTGAACGCGAAGCAATTGGGGAGAATGGCTGCTCTGGCCACCCAGCTCGGAACAGTGACGACTGACATCGGGCCGAAGGGTGTGGGGCGGTGGGGAGCGTCAATCTCCCCCCGGACGGCTGCCGCCGCCGCAATCACGTGGGTGGGTTCGTCGGGAGCTGCCATCAGCGGGGTGGCGAGGGACCAGGCGCCGATGGCGAGCCCGACGGCGACGAAGCCCCACAGGAACGTGGTGAGGGACTGGCTCGGCCGTGGATGCTCCGGCGACCGAGCCGGCGGTTCGTAGTCGACCCCTGCTGCCTGCATTTGAAGCCCCTCGGTGACGTCGCCAAGCTGGTCCGCCATCGCTGGGACGTTAGCAAAATGGTCTCGCTGGACAGTGCCTGTCATCCGGTGGCCGGTCACTCCTCTTCCAGCTCGCGACCGGCGACACACGCGCTCCCCCGAGCCGGGAACAGAGACCGGGAAGCCCGATTGTCGTCCGGATTCGCTCCTATACTGCTGGCCAATCTCGGCGGTTCGACGAGCGATTCCCCGACGACAAAGGCGACGTGAGTGACCGTGCAGTTCCACATGGGGATCCGCGGCGCCATCTATGAGCACTCGTCCGACGCGGTTCCGCTCGGCTGCATCCTGGTGGCCGCGCTGCTCGGGAATCTCCCGGTGCTCCTGCACCTGGTGACCTCGAACCCGCTGCACATCAACGCCGACTTGTCGCCTCCGGGTTCGGGGCTGCTCCCCGGCGTGCCCTACATCGACCCGAACGCCGGCTACACCATGCAGGCCCTGGGTCACCTGGCCGCGCTGGACTGGCTGCACGGGCACATCCCGTGGTGGAACCCGTACGAAGGCGCTGGCTCACCACTGGCCGGGGAGATGCAGAGCGGCGCGTTCTTTCCCCTCACCGTTGTACTGGTGTTCCATCAGGGAACGCTCGTTCTCCAGCTATTGCTGGAGGCGATCACGGGATGGTCCGCCTACTTCCTGGCCCGGCGATTGGGGGTCGGACGCACGATCGCCACCTCCGCAGGGGTCGCTTTCGGTCTATGTGGAACATATGCCTGGCTTGCGCACGCGCCGATCCGTCCGATCGCCTTCCTGCCGCTGAGCCTCCTCGGGGTCGAGCGGGTCTTGCGAGCCTCGAGGGAACAGAGGGCCGGGGGATGGCAGCTCTTGGCGCTGGCCCTGGCGCTGTCGATCATGGCCGGTTTTCCCGAGACCGCCCTCATCGACGGTCTGTTCGTCGGATGGTGGTCGGTGTTGCGCGTTGCCGAGGGCGGGCGGGCATGCTGGCGGCCGATGGTCCTCAAGCTAGCGGTCGGTGCGGCCGTCGGCGTTGCCTTGGCCGCCCCGCTTCTCGCGGCCTTCGGCGACTATCTCCCGTACGCCAACGTCGGAACGCACGGCGGAGCGATCGCATTCGGCACGCTGTCGCCGTCCGGACTGTCGCAACTCATCCTTCCGTACTCGCTCGGACCGATCTTCGGCCTGCACTCGCCGGTGGCGGCGAACGACACCATCTCGGTGCTCTGGGGGAACGTCGGAGGCTTCCTGTCCGTCACACTGATCGCCGCCGGCCTGGTGGGACTCGTCGGCCGCCGACTACGGGTCCTGCGGCTGGGTCTGGGCGGGTGGATCGCGATCTGCCTGCTCCGTTCCTACGGCTTTCTCCCGGTCGTCCGTGTCATGGCCACCATTCCCGGTGTCCGGTCCACTGCCTTCTTCCGGTACTCGGACGCATCGTGGGAGTTGGCGGTGGTGGTGCTGGCTGCCCTAGGCCTCGATGACATCGCCCGCGCCGCCAGCCCGCGGAGAGCGTTGATCGGTTGCGCGTTCGTCAGCGCCGTGCTGGCCGGGTGGGCCACGGCGACGGCATGGCCCCTGTTGACCGGCGCGCTCACCCCGACGGGTGCGCCCAGCCCACATCCTCACTGGTACGCGCTGGGGAGCCTGGTGGCCAGTCTCGTGCTGTTGTTCGGCTTGATCGTGGGTGCCGTCCTGGCCGGGACGAGGTTGGGTCCGAACGCGAGAGCGCGGTCGCAGGCGCGCGTGCGCTACGACCGGACCCGCAGGCGCGGCCGCGTCATGATGGCCGCGGTTGTCGGGACCGAGTCGGTGCTGCTGTTCGCGTTCCCCTACCTGTCCGCGCCGCCACCCACACCGCTGCAGCTGGGGTCCGTGGCCTATCTCCAGTCCCATCTCGGTGCCTTCCGGTTCGTGACGCTGGGGCCGATCCAGCCGGACTACGGGTCGTACTTCGGGATTGCCGAGGCGAACATCAATGACCTCCCGACTCCTGCGGCCTGGACCAACGAGGTCGCGGCACGGTTGGACCCGAACGCGCCGGCGAACAATTTCACGTCGCTGGCCCGGATCGATCCGGCGGGCCCGACCCCAGCCGAGGAGTTGTCCGATCACCTCTCGGACTACGAAGCGGTCGGAGTCCGGTACGTCGTCGAACCGGCGAGCGGCACCGATGTCGCCGGTGAGCCCTTCCCGGCCCACGGAGCACCCGCGTGGCCAGACGGGTCCCGCCTGGTCTACCGGGACGGATTCGCCGAGATCTGGGAGCTCCCCGCCGCCGCCCCGGTGTTCTCGCTGGCCGCTGCATCCCCTGGTGTGGGGCATAACGGCGCGGCCGGGTGCCGCGTGAACGGCGACGGATGGGACACCGCCAGGGTGATCTGCGGCCATCGTTCCGTGCTCATCCGGCGGGTCCAGTACCTTCCCGGATGGACGGCGTCGTCGAGCCGGGGGACGTTCCCGGTGCACGACGACCCCCGTGGACCGCCGGGTCTGTTCCAGGAGGTGGCGGTTCCAGCCGGGACGACGACGCTCCACTTCGGGTACCTGCCCCCACACGAGAACCTGGCACTGGCGGCGGCGGTACTGGCTGCCGCAGTGCTGGTCGGTTCGCTGGCGGCTGGGTCACGGCTCCGCAGGAGGCAACGGTCGCCGGCGTTGGGAGGTGACCGGGAGGACAGCTGACCGGAGCGTCGTCCACGCCCCGCCGCCCTCAGCCGTCGATCCCCCGGACCACCGCCGGCGAGTGCCGGAAGAACTGCTCGACGTCCTGCTCGTACCGGTAAGTCGGGCCGCCCGAACCGGTGGCCCGGCGCAGGTTGTTGGCCCGGGCAAAGCTCTCGACGGCGCCGGCGCTCGTGTACCGGTACTCGAAGCCGGCCAGCACCAGTCGGGAGGTGTCCACGCCACGGCCGAAGCGGACCACCCCTTCCATCTCCGGAGGGAACTGGATGGCACCCACCCGGGTCAGGGGGTCGGCGAACAGCCGCGGCATGACCGGCGGGAGTGGGAGCAGGAAGGCGCTGCCGATCGAGGCGACCTCGCTCCACGGGAGCTTGCCCGCCCCGGCCACGTTGTACACGCCCGGGACCTGGTGCTCGGTCACGAACTTGAGCGCCCGGACCACGTCGTCCTCTTCGATGAACTGGACCAGCGGGTCGAAGCCGGCGACGCAGGGCAGCAGGCGCCGTCGGAGGTTGTAGCTGATCGGGGTGACGATGTCGGTACCGAGCACGTTGGCGAACCGGAGGACCGAGACCACCAGGTGGGGATTGTCCTCGGTGAAGTCCCTGACCAGTGCCTCGACCTCGACGAGCGAGCGTTCGAGCCGGGTCCCTACGGGGCCCGAGCGCGGGGTCTCCTCGCGGAACCAGGCGGGGTCGTTCTCGGCCGCCCCGTAGACGTGGGTCGAGGACTTGACCACCACCTGGCGCACTGACGAGCCCGACGAGCCGGCCGCGGCCAGGAGGTTGAGGGTCCCGATCACGTTGATCTCGTGGAGCACCCGGCTCGGAATGCCGATCGAGTTGGTCTCGAGGAAGGTGTGGACGATGGTGTCGACCTGGGTCGCCCGAACGATCCGGCTGAGGATCGAGTACTTCTGGTCCGAGCGCACGAACTCGGTGCGTTCGAGCGGGACCCGGGGCTCGTCCGCGCCGAGCCCGAGGATCATCTCGACGTCGGGCTCCGCCTCGAGGGCCTGGGCCATCCGCCCACCCCAGAAGGTGTCCAACCCGGTGATCAGGACGCGCCGGACCATGACTACCCGAACCAGATGCTGCGGCGCTCGCGCAGCATGTCGTGGAGCGCGTCCTGGAGGGTGGCCCGGATCGATTCGGCCTCGTCCATCACCCGGCTGCGCGAGTACCGCTCCAGTCCCGGCTCCACGTCGAACGTGACGGGGTCGAGCACCCGGAGTTTGATCTTGGCGGGGAAGTAGGTCACGTAGCCGAGGGGGCCCATGAGGAGGGCGTTGGCGGTCACCGGGAAGTAGGGCAGCTTGAGGGCCCTGGACACGGCGCCCAGGCGGAAGAGGATGGGCATCGACTCCTCGGCGCCCACCACGGCGATGGGGATGACGGGAACGCCGGCCCGCATGGCGATCTCGACGAACCCTCCCCGGCCGAAGCGGCGGAGCCGGTACCGGTCGGTGTACGTCTTGGAGGTCGCCTTCGTCCCCTCGGGAAAGACCAGCGCGAGTTGCTGCTGGTCGTGCAGCAGGCGGTAGGCGTTGTCGGGATGGGCCGGGACGCCGCCGGTCCGGGACCACAACGTGCCCACCACCGGGATCGTCCGGAAGAAGTAGTCGGCCAGGCCGTAGACCGGGCGACCGATCTCCTCTTCGATGCCGTGCATGATGGCCGGCGCATCGGGCGGGATGGCACCGCCGTGGTTGGCGATGAGCAGCGCGCCGCCGTGCTGGGGGATCTTTTCGAGGCCGTCCCACTCGACCCGGAACCAGTAGCGGTACATCGGGTCGTAGAGCCGTCGCACGATCGTGCGCATGTGCTCGGAGCGACCCCACTCGTCGACATCCGAGCGCCGCGGATCTTCCGGTCCGGCCGACCCCGCTGGCCTGGCCACCGGGAGGATCGACACCGAGGCGGTGCGCCCGGCCGTTTCCGCGATGCCCCCGCCGTCGGCCGACACGACGGCGACGGGCTCGTCAGGTTGGTCGTCCACGTCGACGCCGTCGGTAGTGCCGGTGGCGGGCGCAGGACCGGTGCGGGATGCGCCCGCGGCCGAGCGGGCACCGCGCCCGGGGTGGGCACGTTCGGCGGTCGCCTCGACGTACCGGTCGCCGCCCGGCTTGCCGGTGAGCGCCGAGTCGGCGGGGGTGGCTTGCCGGGAAGTGTCTTGCCGGGAAGTGTCTTGCCGGGAAGTGTCTTCCCGGGAGGTGTCCGTCGGTTCCGCGCTCACCCGGTGCATGGTACCGCCGCCGGGTGCGTCGGTCGTCGGGCGTGCCGTCCGCCGCCGGGAGGGTGCCTGCCCACCGTCGGCCGGACCCCTGTCAGCTGGTGTCCGGCCGGTCAGGACGGCCTCCGCTCGTTCCGGCTCGGGCGCCACGGGGCCTGCAACCGACCCGTGAGCGGGCCGAGCTCGGCGAGGGCGTCCATCGTCATCGCCCTTCGGAAGACCGGCAGGGGGGCGAACTCGGCCCGCAGGGCGGACAGCACGGTGGCGGCGTCGTCTGGATCGACCAGGGGAAGCAGGGCCAGCACCGAGGAGCCGTCAGCCACCACGGGTACCGGTACCCCGACCAGGGTGCCGGCGACGACGTCGGCGACCTGGTCGCGCAACGGGGAGGAACCGGGTCGCTCCGCCGTGGGGTCGGCGACCACCACGGCGGTGAGCGGTGGCGATGGCACGAGGCCCAGCCTCGAGCGATAGACGTCGGCCAGCATGGTGACGGAGTCGTGGAGCGGGTGGATGGTGCTGCCCGGGACGTGCTTCCAGTGGACGGGGATCTCGGACGTCCGGAGCCCGAGCCTCCGGGCCCGGACCAGCACCTCGACGTCGAAGGCGAACCGGTCGATCCGCACCAGATGGAACAGGAGGCGGGCGACCGGTGTCCGGAACGCCTTGAACCCGCACTGCGTGTCGTGCAGCCCGAGCCCGGTGCCGGTAGTGACCATCCGGTTGAACAGCCGGCCCATGACCGCCCGCAGTGCGTAGGTGCCGTCGACCATGGAGTCGGCCAGCGCTCGGGACCCGATGACCACGTCGTTCGTCCCGAGTCCCGCCAGGAGGCCCGGGACGGCCCGGGGGTCGATGGCCATGTCGGCATCCATGTAGGCGGTGCAGTCGCCTTCGGCCAGGGAGACGCCCGTCCGGATGGCCGCCCCCTTCCCGCGGTTGACCGGCAGGCTCACCACCCGGTGGTGGGGGAGATGGGCGAGAAGCGACCGGGCGGTGTCGGCGGTGCCGTCCGTACTGCCGTCGTCCACGACCACGACCTCGGTGCTCCCGAGGTCGATCGCCCCCGCGTCCACGGCGGCATCGAACCGTTTCACGCCGTCGGCCAACCGGTGGGCCTCGTCGAAGGCGGGGACGATGATGGTGAGTTCGAGTGTCATGGGTCTGCGGGGACCGACCCTACGGCCGGCCGACGGCGGTCCCGGGTCGCGCCAACGTCGGGTAGCCGGTCGGGGGGCGACCCCCGGCCGGGTCCGGGCATCGGGTACCGGGTCGGATCGATCGGGTACCGGGTCGGATCGGTCGTCGGCCTCAGGGTCGGGCCGCCCCGACCAGTCCCTCCGACCAGAACTGGTCGAAGGTGACGACGGTGCCGGTGTGGGCGGCCTGGATGATGGTGTCCGCCCCGTAGGGAGTCGGGTTGCCGTCGAGCACCGGTCCCACGTACATGACCACGTGGTCGATCCCGGTGCCCCCGAAGTCGTAGAAGAGCAGGTCGCCGGGTTCGAGGGCGTCGAGACTCACGTGCGGGAACTCGGCGTACTGGTCGGCGGCCGAATGGTCCATGGTGACCCCTGCCTGGGCCCACGCCAGCATGGTCAGGCCGGAGCAGTCCACGCCGGCCATGCTCGCCCCACCCCACACGTAGGGGACGCCCAGGTACTGCATGGCTCCGTGGACGGCGGCCAGACCTGCGGCCTGGGGATCGTTCCCGCTCGAGATGGCACTGCCGCCGGCGGCGCCGCTCCCCCCCGAGGCGGAGCCTGCCGCCTGGTTGGCCGCGTCCGTGGCGTTGACCGCCGCCGCACTTCCGCCACTGACCGTGCTGGCCACCTGGGCGGCCTGCGAGGCCTGTGCGGCCGCCTGCTGCGCGGCCGCCGGGGTGGTGGCGGACGCCGCCGCCTGGGCCGCCGCCGCCGCCTGGGCCGCGGCCTGCTGGGCGATCTGGGCGGCGAGCGTTCCCTTCACCTGGGCCAGGGTGGCCTCGGACTGCTGGCTGATCGCCGCCGCACTCTGCCGCGCCTGGTTCTCCACGCCGAGCTGGGTGGTCTCGGCCTGCTGCTCGGCGAGCAGCTTGGCCTGGGTCGAGGCGAGGACCCGCTGTCCGGCTTGCACCTTGGCCACGTCGGCGGCGACGTTCCCCGCTCCGAGCCGCTGGTAGAGGTCACGGATCTGGGCGGCGGTCGTCGGCGCCGAAAAGAGCTCGGCCACCGCCGAGGACGACGTGTCGTCCATGTAGGCCTCCACCGCGTCCTGACGCAGGTTGGAGCGCTCCTGGGCCAGCGTCTGCTCGGTCGCCCTGATCGACGCCTCGGTGGTCTCGAGAGAGCTCTTGGTGGTGTCGAGGTTGACCACCGCCTGGTTGTACTGCTCGTCGGCCTGGTCGAGGACGGCCTGTTCCTGGGAGATCTGGCCCTCGAGGGCGGTGACCGCTGCCTCGCCGGCGTTGATCTGGGCCTGTGCCGCCGAGGTGGTCGAGGTGGTCGATGAGCTGGACGTGGTCGAGGTACCGGCCGTCGGGGCCGTGGTCGTGGTGCCCGCGCCGCCGCCGGTGGCCCCGGCCACCCCGGTCCCGAGGCTCATGGCCAGCAGGCCCGCCGAACAGACCAGTACCAGCGAGGTGGCGCCGCGCCGGGCGCGCCGGGTCGAGTGCCCGGCGCTCTCGAGCTCCGTGCCGCGGCGGCGCGCACGCGCCCCACGACGAGCGGCCGGTCGCCCCTGCTCTACCTCAGCCACGACTGTCACGGTACTTGCCCCTCTCCCCCGTGCCAAGGGGGAATTTCCTGGTCAGACTCTTCTCGACGGTCCGTTCGGCAGCGGATCCGGATGCGATCGGCCGTCGGCACCGCCGCGTCGGGACGACGGTCCCCGCGTCACGGTCGTGACCCCGGCGTTCATCACACCATCCCACTCGATAAGTTGCCACTTGTATCGGCAGCTGTGCGCGCGAACTGGAGGTCCCATCCATGGACGGTGTCGTCGAGGTCCGCAGCGGCCGCGTGCGTGGCGTCCGGCGCCGGGGGCTGTGGTCCTTCTCCGGCATTCCCTATGCGGGCTCGCTCGAGGGGGGCATGCGCTGGCGGCCGCCGGCCGAGCCGGAGCCGTGGGCCGGCATCCGGGAGTGCGACGTGTTCGGGCCGATTGCGCCGCAGTCACCCGGCCTCGTCGAGATGTCGCTCGGCGGCGAACCCGACGAGCACGCTGAGGACTGTCTGAGCCTCAACGTGTGGACGCCGGGGCTGGACGGAGGGCGCCGGCCGGTGATGGTGTGGGTGCACGGCGGCTCGTTCCTCTCCGGCTCGGGGGCGGGGAGCCTCTATCGGGGCGGGATGCTGGCCCGGGAGGGCGACGTGGTGGTGGTCACCATCAACTACCGGCTCGGACTGCTCGGCTTCCTGGCCCATCCGGCACTCGAGGATCCGGGTCAGACCTGGCTCGGTGGGGAGAAGTGGTCGGGGTTCGGCAATTGGGGGCTGGCCGATCAGGTGGCCGCCCTGCAGTGGGTGCACGACCACATCGCCGACTTCGGAGGTGACCCGGGAAGCGTGACCCTGTTCGGCGAATCGGCCGGGGGGATGAGCGTCTCCTCCCTCCTGGCGGTGCCGTCGGCCAGGGACCTCTTCCACCGGGCCATCGTGCAGAGCGGGCCTCCCTACGCCGGCTCGGCCGAGGTCGCGGCACGTCGCGCCGAGCAGCTCGCCGATCATCTGGGCGTGCCGCTGACCCGGGCCGCGCTCGAGCAGGTCCCGGCGGACGATCTGGTGCGGGCGGCTGCCGAGTTCGATCAGGTGAGCGCCAACCACGACGACGCCGGCCTGCTGATGCTGCCGGTGGCCGACGGGGGGCTGCTACCCGCCCACCCCGAGGACGTCGTGGCGTCCGGATCGGCGGCCCGGATCCCGCTCCTCATCGGCACGACCCGCGACGAGTCGGCCTTCTTCACCGTGGGCAACCCGACGCTGGCCTCGCTCGACGACGACGGACTGCTGCGGTGGATGCGTCGTCTGACCCCCGACCGGGACGAGGCCCGTCGTGTGGTCGCCGCCGTCGGCGCGGCCCGGACGGCGCGGGGCGAGACGGTGGCGCCTCGGGACCTCTGGGTGGCTATCGCCACCGAGTTCATCTTCCGCCTGCCCACGGTGCGCTTCGCCGACGCCCACGCCAGCTCGACCGAGCCCGGTGTGGGCACGTACGCGTACCTCTTCACCTGGGAGTCCCCGGCGTTCGGCGGCTACCTGGGCTCGTGCCATGCGCTGGACATCCCCTTCGTGTTCGGCACGGTCCACAATCCGGCGATCCAGGGGTTCGCAGGCGGCGGGGACGAGGCGTTCGCGCTGTCGGCGGCCATGCGCCGGGCGTGGACGGACTTTGCCCGCTCCGGTGCACCCGAGGGGTGGGAGGCGTGGGACGTCGGGCGACGGCCGGTACGGGTGCTCGGACCCTGGCCCGGACGGGACGGGATCGAGCACCGGGTCGACCGCCCGCGGGACGAGGAGTTGGAGGCGGTGGCGTCCGTCGTGACCACCCGCCCGATCGTCTGACCAGCCGTCCCGGCGTCTGACGGTGCCCGAGCGGGCGAGCGCGGTGGACGGTCAGCCGGCGGCGCTACTCCGGAGTCCGGATCACGCCGCTGTCTGGATCACTCCGGGATCTGCGTCGAGAGGCAGAACGGGTGCCCGGCGGGATCCATCAGCACGAGGTAGCGATCGGGTGCCGGTTGGATGTCCGCTCGCGTGGCTCCGAGGTCGAGCGCCTCGGTTTCGGCACGTCCGAGATCGTCGACCGCCAGATCGAGGTGCATCTGTTTCGGGAGGTCCCCCTCCGGCCAGGTGGGCTCGCGGTATCCGTCGACCCGGACGGCTGCGATCCACACCCGGTCCGTCTTCACCGCCACGAACTCGTCGCTCGAAAACGCGACTTCGCCTTCGAGCAGATCGGCCCAGAAGTTGGCCAGAGCGGCCGGATCGGCACAGTCCAGCGCGATCGATCCCAAGCGGATGTTCGCCATCGGGCCGATGGTACCCGACGAGCGGCGTTCAGCCCTGCCTTCCGCCGCTGTCAGTTCCTGGCGATGCCGGTCGTGCGAAATCCCAGCTAGAGGGTAAGTTCTCGGGGGTGGCTGCCTGAACCACCATGTGGACCGCCTCGGGGACGTAGCCCAATCGGCAGAGGCAGGGCGCTTAAACCGCCTCCAGTGAGGGTTCGACTCCCTCCGTCCCCACTCCGTCCAGACTCCGTCCCCACGAGGTGCCGTGGCGAGACATCGGCGACACCTGGACGTGTAGAGAGGCTAGCGCTCGAGCCTTTCCGCGGGGTTGCTCGTCGCACCCGGCGTCCAAGACGAGCCGCCGGAGGCGCTCCCCTTGTCTGGTGACGGTGCGAATGTCCCGGTCGGCGTTCTCGGTGACCTGGTACGCGACGTTCGTCGACCCAAACCCCGTGGCGTTGGCCGCCGATGTGGCCGACCGCAAGGCTTCCACTTCTGTGCGAGATCCACTCTGGTTCCGATCGGCCACACTCACGTCACAGACCGGACAAGCAACCTATCGACCCACACGGAGACGTCCCCAATTGTTCACTGCACGAGTTGCGCAGTCCTCAGGGCCGGCCTCGCGCGTCCCCCGGATCCGACCCAGGGCACGCGTGGTTCGGAACCGCGGTGGGGGCCGACCAGGCATCGCAGTCCGACTGGGATCGTTTGAGCCATCGGTGGTCGCTGCGGGACAGGGGCAGGGTGCAGATCAATGCGGTCAATCCGTTGGTGCCCACGATGAGGCACATGTTCGAGTTCGTCTGACCGGAGGAGCGCCCGTGTCGGCTGTATCCAATGGGACGTGGCAAGTACATCGACGCTGCGCAGCGCTTGCCTCGGCACTCGCACTAAGTGGATGCCTGTTCGTCGCCTCAGCTGGATCGGGCGCTGCGACGGCCGGCACCTGGCCGCACCCGGGTGTGGGAACGCCGGCGCCTCGCTCAGTTTCCGGATCGGTTTCGGTATCGGTGGTCGGCAACCACCTTGTCAACGCGCAAGGACAAACCATCAGACTGCTGGGGGTCGACCGGTCGGGCACCGAGTACGCCTGCGAGCAGGGGTGGGGCATCTTCGACGGACCATCGGACGCGGCGTCGATCGCGGCAATGGCCCGGTGGCACGTGAACGCGGCGAGGATCCTGCTGAACAAGGGGTGTTGGCTGGACGACTACACGTCGGCCAATGATCCGTATGCCGTCGGCAATCCGGAGCCATTCGAAGGAGCCGCCTACCAATCGGCAATCGGCGCCTACGTGACCCTCCTTCACAGCTACGGCATGGCGGCCATCCTGACACTGACCAGCCTCGACGCTCCCGGTGGCCTCTTCGTTGCACCGATGGCCGATAGTCAACACTCCGCAACCTTCTGGGCGTCGGTTGCCTCCTACTTCAAGAGCGATCCCGGGGTCCTGTTCGACCTGTACAACGAACCGAACGCCATCGGCTGGCCGTGTTGGCAGTCCGGATGCACCGTGAGCACGAGCTACGGCACGTACCAGACGGTCGGCATGGCTGCTCTGGTAGCTGCGGTGCGCGGCACGGGCGCCACGCAGGCGATCATGCTTGGAGGTCTTGATCACTCCGACGACGAGAGCTCATGGCTGGCGTACCGGCCAGTGGATCCTGACGACAGGATGATAGTCAGCTTCCACACCTACAACACGGCGGCCTGCAATACCGTGAGCTGCTGGGACAGCACGATCGTTCCTCTTGCGACAACGACGCCGGTGGTCACGGGGGAGTTCGGTGAATACGACTGCGGTACGCCGTACTCGAAGGCGTACATGAAGTTCGCAGATGGCCAGGGGATTTCTTACCTGGGTTGGGCGCGGGACGCCATCAGTCCCGGAAGTTGGGCCTGCACCACTCCCTCACTCATCACCAACTACAAGGGTACGCCGTCCAAGGAAGGGGCGGTCCTCCATTCGCATCTGGCGACCCTGTTCAAGAAGGGACTCATTGGTTCGCTGCCATGACGCCTGCCAACTCCCGCGGGTCGAGCACGCCGTGCGATCGACGGTGGTCTCAATATGGATGTGGCGTTGACGAAGCCATGCTGGTCGTTGCGAAGGAGGATCGCTTCTCGATCACCTCCTCGCCCCACCGAGTGGTCGCCGGTCCGGCCCCGCCAGGTCATCGCCGGGGTGAAGAACCGCCCGCGGGTCGATCTCGTCGATCTGCCGCTCTTTGGTCGGTCGACCAGGTTGGTCTGGCACAGGTGCCAGCGGTGGTGTCCGGAGGCCGGCTGCCCGAATGGGTCCTTCGCCGAAGGTTGAACCTCTCAGGGGACGACGAGACGAAGCGGGGACTTCGGAAATGAGCGGGCTGTGGGAACGGACGAGGTGGTCCACCAGGAGTGAGGCAGAGGTTCCCGGAATCGGGAGGTTCCAACGCCAAACGATCCTGGAGAGTCCCCGTGGAGACCGACCATACGACCCCAAAGGCGAGGTGGCCCTCGCCCGGGCACGCCGGGTAACAGATCAGAGGCCGTCCGTGAGCTCTGCAGCCACGCCGACGCCGCACTCGCCCCCACATGGATCCGAGCACACTGCGGTGGTGCTGGTATACCCGTTAGCATGTCAGTTAATCTTCCGCCCAATGAGCGTCCGGCACGCCCTCCTGGCCCTCTTGAGCGAGAGCCCCAAGTACGGCCTCCAGTTGCACCAGGAGTTCGAGGCCAGAACCGGTGAGGTCTGGCCCCTCAACGTGGGCCAGGTGTACGTCACCCTCCAGCGTCTCGAGCGCGACGGTCTGGTCGAGTCCGACGACAGCTGCGGGGGCGGCCCCCAGAAGGACTACCTGATCACCGCCGCCGGTGCGGCGGAGCTGGCCGACTGGCTGCGGACCCCGCCCGACTTCAGCTCGCCGCCCCGCGACGACCTCGTCATCAAGGTCCTGATGGCGGCGCGGTTGCCGGGTGTCGACGTGCACGTGGTGGTCCAGGCACACCGTCGTTACCTGGTGGAGGTGATGCAGCAGTGGACTCGCCTCAGGAATGATGGCGAGCAAGAGAGCGACCTCGCGTTCACCATGGCAGTCGAGGCTGAACAGTTCCGGCTGGATGGCGTCATCCGCTGGCTCGACAGTGTGGAGGGCCGACTGAAGCGCGCCGCCTTCCTGGAGCCGCTGTCGCTGGCGCCCTTACCGGCACCCCTCCCGAAGGGGACGCGACGGAAGGCGGCGGTAAAGGGATGAGCACGACCACACTCCCCGACACCACGGGAAGGAAGGCCGCCGACGGCCAGTGGGCAGTGGAGACCCACGGGCTGACCAAGCGGTTCGGACCGAACGTCGCCGTCAACGACGTGGAGTTGCTCGTACCGCGGGGGTGCGCGTTCGGCTACCTCGGCCCCAACGGCGCCGGCAAGACCACACTGATCCGGGTCCTCCTCGGGCTCACCCACGCCGACTCGGGCACCATGTCGCTCCTCGGCTACCAGGTCCCCAAGCATCGCGACGTGGCCCTGGCCCGGGTGGGTGCCATCGTCGACGAGCCCCGGTTCCACGGGCACTTGACGGGAAGGCAGAACCTTCAGATCCTCGCAGCCGCACGCGAGCCCGCAGCAAGGGACCGCATCGGGCCGGCGCTCGAGCGTGTCGGGATCCTCCACCGAGCCGACGACAAAGTCTCGAAGTACTCCATGGGCATGCGCCAGCGCCTCGGGGTTGCCGCCTGCCTGATCGGGGACCCCCAGCTTCTGATCCTCGACGAGCCGATGAACGGTCTCGACCCGGCCGGCATGCATGAGATGCGCGACATGATCCTCTCGCTGGTGGCCGAGGGGCGCACGGTCGTGCTGTCGTCCCACCTCCTCGACGAGGTGGAGCGCACCTGTGACGCGGTAGCCATCGTGGACCGGGGCAACGTCATCCGGCAGGGTCCGATCTCCGAGCTGCTGGCGGGGGCCTCGTTCGAGCTGCAGATCGAGTGCTCCCAACCCGATCGGGCCAAGGCCCTGCTCGACGCCACCGCCATCGGCGCCCACGCGGAACCCAACCCGCTGGGACTCGGAATCACCATGCCAACGGGGACGACGCGGGACGTCATCGCCGAGATCAACCGGGTGCTGGTGGAAGGGGGCATCTCTGTGTACCGCCTACAGGAGGTGCAGGCGTCGCTCGAGGCGTGGTTCCTGCAGGTCACGAGCCGACTCGGGGAGACGGAATGACCACCCTGCCCGACGTGGGAGGCCCCGCTCCCGCGCCCCTTCCCAAGGTGGCGCCGGTCCGCATGCCCCATGACCACCGGGGGTCGTGGATCCCGACCTGGGGCCTGATCGCCACCCGGCTCATGGAGCTGCGTAAGCGACGGGGGCTGATGATCGCCATGATCGCGGTGATCATCGGCATCCCGACGATCTTCCTGGTGGTCCGCCTGATCTCTCACGCCGTCGACCCCAAGTCCTACGGCCCCGCCGGCGGATACTCCATTTACACCAGCCTGGTAGCCGGCGTGATGTACGTGTTCGGCTTCATCATGGCCGCAACCCTCGGGTGTACCGCGGGATCCAGCGATCTCACCGACGGGATGTTCCGGCACCTGGTGGTGACCGGCCGCTCCCGGCTCGCGTTGTACCTGGCCCGGATCCCCGCCGGGTTGACCATCGTCTGGTCGTTGATAGCGATCGGCTTTCTCATCGTCTGCACGGTGTGCGTGTTCGCCGCCCCGACCCAGCTGAGTTACGACGGAACGAACGTGCCCATCGGGCTGTCGCAGTCAGGGCTCGAGGCCTGGGCGGCCAATCACGCCGAACTGGTGATCTGCGACTTCAACTACAACGGACCGATCAACGTGGCGGTCCCCTGCGGCCCCAACGGACCGATCACCAGCGGCGCGCCCGCTCTGATCCAGAACCAAAACGGGGGTTCGGGGCAGGTGGTGGGTCCGGGGTCGGGAAGTTCTGTCAAGAAGGCCACGCCGGCCCAGATCAGGGCTGCGGCCGTGATGATCGCTCGGCAGGACTACACCGACTACACCCAGACGTTCCTCACACCCTCGTATTCCCTGATGATCAGATCGGGCTTGTGGCTCGAGCTCGAGGCGACCATCGGGTTCATCGTCGGCCTGGGGCTCGCGTCGCTCCTCGGGCAGAGGACGGTCGCGGTGATCTTGATCATCGTGCTCGAGGTCATCCTGACGCCGATCATCTCGACGCACGTCATTCCCCATTTCATGAACGCCGAGCGCGGAGTGGTGGGACTGGCCACTGACCATCTGGAACCGGCCGGACTGCCCCCGCAATTCCACGGCGGCGGGGGCGGCGGAGGGCCTGGCGGGCCGGGGGCGCTGGTGCCCGAATCAAGAGAGGTGGCGATCATCGTGATCGTCGCCTGGCTGGTGGGCTGGACCGTCCTTGGCGCCTGGCGGATGATGACCCGGGACGCCTGACGGTCACGGCCGGAGCGCACTGGCACACGCCGTCCGGGCAAGCGAGCAAGATGGTCGCCGCGCCCACGGTGGCCGTCGGCCGGCTCAAAAGGTATGGGCGGGCGCATCGCCATGGCGCTAACTCTGCAGCATCCCCGGCTGGTGGGGAGCCTCGTGCTGGTCGGCACCGCGGCCGGTAAGCGGCGCTTCGGAAATGAGTGCGGTGCAGGGATCCCTGAGCGCGTAGCGGGGGCCCTGCCAGTCTGAAGGTGTCGAACGCCAACAGATTGGGACCGCCCCCGTGGAATGCGACCCTACACGCATGTGCGAGTTGCTCGTCGGCTT
>JBKQRT010000270.1:0-11631 GCA_052143895.1 Acidimicrobiales bacterium
ACCCGGCAAGACCTTCGGGCGACAGCTCCACACCTCAAGAGTACATCTCGCGTGTTATTCCAGGGTGGATCCTTAGTGGTCATGGCGTCCTCGCTCGCGGCATGCCGCTACGTGACTGGGCTGCCGAACCGTTCGTCACCATAACTCGAATCACGTTGTGGACCAAGAGTTAGGTTCGATAGGGTCCATTGGGTGGACACTGTGAACGAGCAGACAGGAATGCCTGATGGGTGGCCCCCGTGATTACGATCGAGTCGATGTCCACCGACGGTACCCGAAAGACCGAGATCCTCGAGACGGCAGCGAGGCTCTTCGCAACCGCGGGCATGCGGGTGTCGCTGAAGGAAATCGCCGATGCCTGCGGAATCCTGCCCGGAAGTCTCTACCACCACTTCGAATCGAAGGAAGCCATAATCATCGAGCTTGTCCGGAGGTATCGGAACGACCTCGACCGCCTGGCAGACGACGTTGCTGAAAATCTTCAACGATCGGCATCCAGACCCGTCGAAGCGCGCATCATCGAGTTCGGTCAGGCCATTGCAGCCTGCGGGGTGCGACATCGTGCCGCCCTGCTCCTCAGTCTGTACGAGCCGCCGGCTGTGCTGGGCGACGAGCTGGCCCATCTAGCTAGCCAAGCTCCAACAGCCGTTGAAGCCACCATGCTCGACATGCTGCGCGAAGGGCGGGCATCGGGCACCATTCGTCCGGGAATCGACCTCACGTTGCTCAGTGACCGCCTCTGCCAAAGCATGCTCCACGTCGGAGTGGGCGTGTCACACATGACCCCTGGTGAAGAGCAGGTTCCTGAGCTGCGTCTGCGAATCCTGCTTGACGGGATCGCAGCGCGTACACCGTCGAACGCAGAGCTCGATCGCTCGCATGCCATCCAGGCCGTGGAAAAGCTCATCGTGGGTTGGGAGGAGGAACCTGTAGATGAGGACGGCAGGGTGCAACATCTGCGAGGGGTAGCCCGGAAGGAGTTCGGTCGGAGGGGGTACGAGGCTACGACCATGCGCGACATCGCTGCGGCCGCCGGTCTCAGTACCGGCACCGTCTACCGATCCTTCAAGTCGAAGGACCAGCTCCTACTGTCCATCATGCGCTCCTATACCGAGCGAGTGAAGTCGGCTTGGGAGGCGGTGCTGAGCACTCGTTCCTCTCCACTCGAAAAGCTCGACGGGCTGATGTGGGCCAACGTGCACGTGATGGACCGCTTCAGCGAAGAGTTTCGGATCCAGCTGGCGTGGCTCCGCCAATCGCCGCCGAACACCCCCAACCTCGGTCTTTCGTTCGCCTGGCATCTTCGCCAGATCAAGGCACTGCTTTCGGAGGGAGAGAAGACGGGAAGCCTGCGCGTCGAGGGCCGCAGTGCCGAAATCCGGGCGCGTTGCGTGCAGGAGGCGATCGTCTTCCCCCCGAGCATCGTGCGTGCCGCAGGACCCCGAGCGGCGCAAGCCCTGGCCAGGGACACCGTGCTGCGTGGCGCCGTACCCCGTCAACGAGCCAAGGTGTAACGGACAACCATGCGGAGGTCGTCGTATGCCGACCAGGGCCGACCGGCATCGGTTCTCCTTGCGGCGGCAGAGCAAGATCGTGCTGCGAGCCTCTCCGCCGAGAGTGGCACCGGGCTATGGCGCTATCGACTGCTCGCATCGGCAATCGCCGGGCGCACGGTCGAGGTGGCTGCCGGAACACCGCACGAAGCGGCTTGGACCGACGGTTCATCTATCTTTCTCGACCCCGACACCCCAATCGACCAGCGGTTGACCAGCGTTGCCGTGCAGGCGGCACTGCTCGGCGCCGGCAGTCTGGACCAGCAGGTAACTACTACCCTCGTCCGTCGCCCGACGTTGGGACGCCGCTACCTCGCCATCGAGGGCCACCGCGCCCTCCAGGCGCACGAGGCTCTGTTGCCACCACAGGCGAGACTGATGGTCAATCGGGACGTCGCGATGCGCACCGACTCTCCGGCGACATCCCTGGCACTTGCCGGCGGCCGTGATCCCATCGAGGAGGCTCCGACCGTCTTCGGGACGATCCGACCCAGCCATATGAGACTGCCCACCCAAGGTCTCCAGCAGTTGGATCCCGCCGGACGTCACGTTCCACGGCGTGAGGCCGAATCGGAGCTACGCCACCTTGATGACGTGGACGACGAGGCTGGCCCCGGGTTCGACATGCTCGGGAGTCCGGTCGGCGGTGGCGGTGGCCTGGGACGGCTGCTCAAGATGCTGTTCGGCAATGCCCGTTCCGAGACCAGCGGTCCACCGGGTGCGGACGCTCCAACTCACGGGAGCCGGCGCTCCACGCGGAGGGCCGCCACGGTGGCGCTCTCCACTTCTGCGGCACGATTGTCCGATTTGGCGAGGATGGGGCACCACCAAGTGGCGATGTACCCCGAGTGGGATCAGAACAAACGGTGCTACAAGCCCGATTGGTGCACGGTCGAGGAGGTCGAGCCCGCGTCAAGCGAGCTTGCCGCATTCCGGCCGCCGGACACCCGGTCATTGCGGCGCCCGCTCGGACGGCTGGGTATGGAGTTCGAGCGGCGTCACCGTCAATTGCAAGGAGACGACATCGACATCGACGCCGCCGTGGAGGCGGTCACCGAGCTCAAGGCAGGGTCGGGCTCTGACGGAGCCGTCTACATCGATTCCGTGCGCGGACGCCGTGACCTCTCCGTGCTCGTACTTCTGGACATCTCAGGATCTGCCGGGGAGCCCGGCGCCGACGGTGTGTCCGTGCACGTCCATCAGCGCGACGCGGCCGGCAGCCTGGCTGTGGCCCTGTCTGAGCTCGGCGACCGCGTAGCACTGTATGGGTTCCGATCGCAGGGGCGTTCGGCCGTGCACGTCGCGCCGGTCAAGCGATTCGACGACGAGTTTGACATGACGGTACTGCAGCGTTTGGGAGGACTCGTGCCGGGCGCGTACACGCGATTGGGTGCGGCGATGCGCCATGGCACGGCCGCCCTCAGGCAGGAGGCAGGCACGGCACGAAGACTCCTCGTGGTGATCTCCGATGGGCTCGCCTACGACCACGGATACGAGCGGGCATACGGCGAGGCGGATGCTCGACGGGCGCTGGCGGAGGCGCGCCGGCAGGGGATCGGCTGCGTGTGTCTCAGCATCGGATCTGACACCGACAGTAGGGCGCTGCGCCGCGTGTTCGGCACGGCAGCCTACGCCGCCATTCCACGGACGGAGTTGCTTCCGACAGTGGTGGGACCATTGTTCCGATCGGCCCTCCGATCGGCCGAACTGCGGCGAAGAAATTTCCACCAACGAGCGCGGGCAAGAGCGCACCTCGAATTCGACAGGGGAACCGCATGAGAGGAGGTGAGCGGCCGTATTACGTGCCGATCGGGAACGAGGAGCAGGTGTTCAAGGCCGCCTTTCGACAGGATCTGTCTGTCCTCCTCAAGGGGCCGACGGGGTGCGGCAAGACTCGCTTCGTCGAGGCCATGGCCTTCGACCTCGATCGTCCACTGGTCACCGTCGCGTGCCACGACGACCTGACCACGGCTGATCTGGTGGGCCGGTTCCTCCTCGAGCGCGACGCCACGATCTGGGCGGACGGACCCCTCACGAAGGCCGTACGCGAAGGCGCCATCTGCTATCTCGATGAGATCGTGGAGGCACGCCAGGACACGACGGTCGTGCTCCACCCGTTGGCTGACCACCGGCGACAGCTGCCGATCGACCGCTTGGGAATCACCTTGGAGGCGGCGGAGGGATTCTGCCTGGTCGTCTCCTATAACCCCGGCTATCAGAGTGTCCTCAAGGATCTGAAGGACTCGACCCGCCAGCGGATGGTAGCCATCGAGTTCGACTTCCCCCCACCGGATGTCGAGGAGAAGATCTTGTCCGAAGAAGCGGGGGTGGATCCGCAGACGGCCTCGCAGCTCGTGCAGCTCGGGCAGGCCATCCGCCGGCTCGACACGGTCGGCCTGCGCGAGGTGGCCTCGACCCGCGTACTCATCGCGGCCGGTCGACTCGCAATGGAGGGTCTGAGTATGCGCGACGCCTGCCGGGCCGCGGTCGCCGGACCGCTCACCGACGACCCGGTTGTCACCGCCGGGCTCTTCGAGATGATCGACGCGTATTTGAGCGGGGAATCTGTCGGACCGAACTGATTGACGGCTTGCCAACTGGTCGGTAGCTTGTGGAACAAATATCAGGTTACGTGCGGGACTGGTGTCCTCATGTGACCGCCGCAAGGGGGATCGTGTCATACGAGAGCACTGCCGAGCCGATCAAACTCGGATATCTATTCGACTTCAAACTCCCCGACGGCTATCCGGAGGAGTCCCGTCGGGACCTCGTCCTGCCATTCGAGCTCGTGTTCAAACAAGGGCTTGAGCAGGGATTGATCGATCGTCCCGTACAGATCATCTTCCGAGAGGTGGAAGGACTACCCAAGGGGTCGGTGAAGGCGGTCATCGACGCCTACGGCGAACTTGTGGACGAGGGCTGCCTGGCCGTATTCGGTCCGGCCATCACGGACAACTGTGTGCCAACACGCGAAGCCATCGAACAGCGATTCCAAGTACCGGCCATCAGTGTCACCGGATCGGAGGAGTGGCTCGGTGAGTGGACGTTTGCACTCTCCATGGGGTCGATGACAGACGAGCCCATCTTCTGGGCCGAGCTGCTGGCCCATGGCGGCCACACCGAGGTCGGCGCCCTCATCGAAGCGTCCCTGGTTGGCGAGTCCTATATCCGGAACTTTCGAACGGCTGCTGCCGCAAAGGGCATCCGCGTGGTCATTGAGGAGCGGATTCCCCAAACCGCCCAGGACATCACCGAACAGGTTCGTGCGTTGCAGCAGAGCAAGGTGACCGCGTTTGTTCACTGTGGATTTGGATTCGGTCTGCTGAACGTGAACCGGGTGCTGAAAGAGCTCGACTGGGACCCGCCGCGTCTACTCGGCACGGCATTCCAGAACGCCTGGATCCACCAGATCATGTGGGACGCCATCCTCGGGTGGACGGGCCTCGACCAGTACGACGAATCCAATCCCGTCGGCCAGCAGTTCCTCGACGGGTACCAGGAGGCTTACGGGCGTCGGCCCGAGTACTGCGTCCCAGTGGTCAACCGCGACCTGGCCACTGTGCTCCTCCATGCCTTCGCCGACGCGCAACCGTTGTCACCCCGTGGGGTCAAGGAGGCACTCGAGCGGGTGAAGATGTTGCCTGCTGCATCAGGAGCGAGTGGTACTCGCCTGTCCTTCGGCAATTGGACGCGCCGAGGATGGGTGGGCGCCGGTTACCTGGTGGCGCGCCAACTCGAGCCCGAGTTCGGTAAGGCGCGCCTCGTGGGACGCTTCGGGGAACTCTGATTCGTGAGCGTGCAGCTGACCGACTCTGAGAGAGTGACGGTACCCACGCCGAGGCGCCAAACTCGTTGGTCAAAAGGCGAGAAGGCCGCTGCCGGCTGGGCTCTCCTAGGGTGCGCCGTCATCCTCGCCTTCATCTTCATCGCCCACAATGCACGTACAGGCGCGGTGGCGGCCCGGATCGCGAACCCTGCTGGGCAGGCAACACCGAGTCCCGTGACACCGCTCTTCGGATGGACGCACTGGCTCGTGGCAGAACAGATCGGAACGATCATCGCAATGGTGCTGATCGTGGTGGTGTTCGCGGCCCTGTGGCGAAGGTATCCAAAGCACCCGGTCCTGCTCATGGCAATTTGCTGTACAACTCTCGTGTGGCAAGACCCCATCATGAACTGGGCGCCGTATGCCGTGTACAACCCGCATCTCTGGCACTGGCCGGAGACCTGGCCCCTGGTGTCGCTGTCGCCGACGGTCGAACCGTTCGTCGTCATCGGCTACGTAATGTTCTACCTGGCACCGTTCTTCCCGGCGATATGGATCCTCAGACGACTCCAACGGGGGCGCGACGTCGAATCGTTCGTCTGGAAACACCCGCTCCTCAGCCTGGGGATGCTCATTTACGCTGTCGGCTTCATCTACGACGCTGCCCAGGAGATTCTCCTTGTCCGGACGGGCATGTACGTCTACTCACAGGTCATCCCGTTCGGCTCGATCTTCACCGGCCACACCTATCAGTTCCCGTTGATCTGGGAGTCGACACTCGTCACGGCTGTCATGATCCCGGTCGGTGTGTTGCTGTATCGGGACGACACGGGGCGCACTGTTGCCGAGAAGCTGGCCCTGAAAATCCGGCTTCGCATATTCCGAGGACGTCCGGCTCTTGCCACCTTCGTGGTGATGTTCCTCATCGTAAACGCCGCCTACTTGTTCCTCTATGGCGGCGGCTTCGCCGTCGTCCGGGCAAGCGGAGCGGCGACATCGGTGGCGTGTCCATATCCATATCCTCAAGCGAAGGTCTACGACCCCCAGGGCCTCTATGAAGAGGCGGGTCAACCCGGCCCGTACTCGGCGGGCATCTGGGACGGCTGGGAGACAGGTCAGTCAGGCCGGCCCGTCGTGCACCCTCCCGCACACAGAGGTCGCTGCAGCCCGTAGTGTTTTGGCTAACAGCTTTCAGGGATTGAGCTGCTGCGTCGGTCGCACGACAAGTTCGTTGATGCAGAAGCCCTGAGGCCGGCTGATCATGAACGCGATTGTGTCGGCCAGGTCGACTGCCGATCCGGGGCCACCATCACCGGCAAACCATGGAATATCGGAAGGTGGGATGTCCCCGTCGAAGGTCATGCCCTCGATGGTGAGACCCTCGGTGTCGAACATTCCGGGCATCACGCAACTCACGTTGATGTCAGCCGGAGCGAGCTCCAGCCGAAGCGCGTCGAAGACGGCACGAAGTCCACGCTTCGTTGCCGCATAGATGCCGACACCCGCCATCGGGGTGATCGCACCTGTGGAGGCGACGATCACCACGTCGCGGCGGCCTTCAGCGGAAAAGTGGTCCACAGCAGAACGAATCGTCGCGAGCGGGCCCAGGAGATTGAGGTTGATCAGCTCCTGCCAGCGCTCAGGAGTGCCGGTCATGATGGAACCCACCATGGACTTGCCGGCCACTGTGATCACGCCGTCGAGGCCGCCGAGCGCCAGAGCCGCTTGGTCGACCGCGAGCTGCAGTGCGGTGAGATCAGTGACATCGCAGGGAACGGGAACGGACCGCTCGCCGAGTTCCGCCCGTAGCTCCTCGAGACGTTCCTTTCGGCGCGCCAGCATGGCGACGGTTCCACCTCCGGCGACGATCGACCGACAGGTGGCGGCACCGATCCCGCTCGAGGCACCGGTGACGAGGACACGACGTCCGTCGAGTTCAGTATTCGGACCCATCAATGGTCCCCCTTTGGCTCGCGAGCGGCATTGACTTCACCCTCACCCCACCGTAGCTTGTCGGTGAACGAATATTTGGTTTTCCAGAGTTGGGGGTCACGTGGAGTCAGTTGCAGGTGGTGGAGGAGCGGCTATCGATCGCCATGAGGGCGGGAGTGACGAGGAGGAGTTCGGCCTCTTCGACGACGCAGTGGCCGGCGACACGCGAGACCCGTATCCCGAACTCGCCCAGTCCAGGCTCGAACATCCCGTACAGCGGCTCGACACCTCGCTCATGCCCCATGAGGAGTCGGCTCCCGTCTTCTTCGTGTATCGCTTCGACGACGTCTCTCGAGTGCTGCGCGACTCCGAGACGTTCTCTTCTGGTCACATCATCGACCTCATCATGGGTCCCGTCATGGGTGAGCACATCATGCTGGGGATGGACGGCCCGAAGCACCGTCGATACCGGGCCCTCGTCTCTACGGCATTTGGCCCGAAGGCCATGGCCCGGTGGGAGAGCGAGCTCGCCGACGGCATCATTACCGCTCTCATTGACAAGTTCGCTGAACGAGGTCGCGCGGAGCTCGTTCGCGAGTTCACCTTCCCCTACCCGACCCAGATCATCGCCGGCATCCTCGGTTTGCCCAGGGAGGACTTCAGGCAGTTCCAGCGCTGGTCCATCGATATCCTCGGCTTCCTGAGTAAGCAGGAAGAGGCCATCGCAGCGTCGCAGCAGGTGAAGGAGTACGTTGCCGCGATCCTCGAAGACCGGCGCCGCCAACCGCGCGATGACCTCATCTCTGATCTTGCTCGCGCCGAGCTTGATGGTGAGCACTTAAGCGACGAGGAGATCTTCTCCTTCGTGCGCTTGCTTCTCCCCGCTGGTGTGGAAACAACGTATCGGTCGACGGGCAACCTGCTCCTGACGCTGCTATCCGATGCGGATCAGCTCGAGGCAGTGCGCAGCGACCGCAGCCTCATCCCCGAGGCGATCGAGGAAGCCCTTCGCTACGAGACACCGCTCCTCAACATCACCCGGCTGGCGACCAAGGATACGGAGATCGACGGTGTGCCCGTTCCTGCAGGGTCGACGATCATGCTCATGCTCGCGGCCGCCAACCGTGAGGAGACACGCTATCCCGATCCTGACCAGTTCCGGATCGACCGAGAGGAGACGAAGCCCCACATCTCGTTTGGACACGGGCCCCATCTGTGCCTGGGCATGCACCTGGCGCGGATGGAGATTCGGGTGGCGTTGAATCTCCTCTTTGACAGGCTGCCCAACCTCCGTCTCGACCCCGCAGGCGATGACCCTCACATACGGGGCCAGGTCTTCCGATCGCCGACGGCGATTCCGGTGCTCTTCGGCTAGCGCCGGCGTACCGATGGTCGAACTCGTTCAGCCCGATCACCAGTTAGGAGTGCAACCATGCATATCGACGATCTGATTCTCGTCTCCGTCGACGACCACGTCGTGGAGCCGCCGGACATGTTCGCGGGGCACATCCCGGATAGGTACAAAGATCAGGCGCCGAAGGTGATCACCAAGCCGGATGGCACTGACGCATGGGTATTCGAAGGCCAGGAGGCGACCAACGTCGGTCTGAATGCTGTAGCCGGCCGTCCACCTGACGAATACGGCGTCGAACCGACGAGTTTCAGCGAGATGCGACCCGGATGCTTCGACATCCACGAGCGAATCCGAGACATGAACGCAAACGGGGTGCTCGCGTCGATGAACTTCCCTTCCTATCCGCAGTTCTGCGGCCAGTACTTCGCCCGTGCCGTCGACAAGGACCTCGCCCTTGCCGTACTGCGCGCCTACAACGACTGGCATGTGGATGAATGGTGCGGGACTTACCCCGGCCGCATGATCCCCCTTGCCTTGCCGGCGATCTGGGACGTCGATCTGATGGCGGCCGAGGTGCGCAGGATGTCGGCCAAGGGGTGCCATGCGGTGACGTTCTCAGAGAATCCCGAAAGACTCGGCTATCCGTCAATTCACAGTGAGCACTGGGACCCATTCTGGAAAGCCTGCAGCGACGGGGGCGTGGTCGTATGTCTGCACATCGGTTCTTCTTCACAAGTGGTGATTACTTCCATGGATGCACCTGTGGACACCATGATCACCCTGCAGCCGATGAACATCGTGCAGGCCGCCGCGGACCTTGTCTGGTCCCCGCTTCTCCGAAGGTTTCCCGATCTCACGTTTGCACTGAGCGAAGGTGGAATCGGATGGATCCCGTACTTCCTTGAACGAGTCGACTCGGTCTACAAGAACCATCGGGCGTGGACACACCAGAACTTCGGAGACAAGCTGCCGAGCGAGGTCTTCCTCGAGCGCATCGTAACGTGCTTCATCGACGATGCCTTTGGAATTGCCTCACGCGATCGCCTGAATGTGGGCATGATCACGTGGGAGTGCGACTACCCGCATTCTGACTCCACATGGCCGACGGGTCCAGAAACTCTGGCCGCCTCCCTGGGAAGCATCTCTGACGAGGACATCGCCAAGATCACGCATGAGAATGCCCTCCGGATCTTCTCTTTCGACGCCTTCCTGCACGTGCCCGAACAGGAGGCGAAGGTTGGTGCTCTCCGCGCCCAGGCCACCGACGTGGACCTTGGATACCGCTCATCGGCCCGGCTCAAGAAGGAAGGTACCGAGGCGGTAACCGTCCTGACATTGGTCTCGAGCCTTCCGACCGCGTAGGAGCTAAAGCCCAGATGACCCATACGTGTACAGGATGGCTGTGTCCTCGCAGGTCATGGGCGATCAAAGGCGGCTCGGATGGCTACATCCGGTCGATTCCGAGGCCACGAGATCAGCGCACCGGTGTCGAGGGTCCTCCGCCTGATGCGATCAACCAGCCCGCAGGCTGGTGTTGAGCGATCCACACAGGTCCCGTATGTCGGTCAATCTGTACATTGCCTAGGGGAGGTAGAACATCATGCGCTCACGCGGCTTGAAGTCGTCACTGGTAGTTGTCGCACTAGTGGGCGTTTTGAGTACTGCGTCTTGCTCCACTTCGTCTCAGGCCACATCTGACACCTCATCGCAAGCCGCTCCTGCCGGGTCGCCTCTCACGATTGCCTACGTCTCGTCGCTCACTGGAGCAGCTGGACCGGAGTATGCCGGTTCCCAGGCCGGGTTCTTGGCCAGGATCGACTACCAGAACTCGATTGGTGGCGTCAACGGGCACAGGCTCGTGCCATTGGTACTCGATGATCAGAGCAGCCCGAGCACGATCACATCGGCAGTCCAGCTCGCTATTTCAAAGGGCGTGATTGGCATCGTCACGGACAGCCCGCTCTTCTTTCTCGCCGCGAAGTACCCGAATCAGGCCGGTGTTCCGGTTACCGGCTCGTTCGCCGATGGCCCTGAATGGGGAGAACAGCCGTACACGAACATGTTCTCCTCTGATCACGGGAGTGTTGATCCCAAGTACCCGGTCAACACCTTGATCGGAACTTTCACCAAACAGCATGGGGGAACGGTCATCGGGACGTACGGCTATAGCGTTTCGCCCATCTCCACCTCATCGACGATTGGGAATGCTCATTCGTTCCAAATCGCCGGAGGCAAGGTCGGCGTCCTGGACACGACGGTTCCCTATGGTTCAAGTGATTTCACATCGGCGGCACTCGTCGGCAAGGAACGGGGCGTGAACGCGATCTTCCCCAGCCTGCAGAACAGCTCAAACTACGCGCTTGACACAGCCTTCGAGCAAGCCGGCGTGAAGCTCAAGGTCGCGCTGTTCGCAACCGGCTATGAACCTGACGTCATCCATTCGCCCAACTGGCCGGCGTTGCAGGGAGCGTACTTCTTCAGCATCTTCCGTCCCTTCTCACTTCCCAACGCTGGTACCGAGGAGATGGCAGCGACAATGCAGAAGTACGCCGGCTTCACCAAGAACCAGTTCCCGAGCTTCGGTGAGTACGAATCATGGGTCGGATTGGACCTTATGATCAAAGGAATTCAGCGTGCCGGATCCGATCCGACCCACGCGTCAGTCGTCAAGGGCTTGCGCGGCATAACGGCCTATAACGCAAGTGGCCTGCTCTCAACCACGATCGACTACACGACGATCTTCGGTCACGATTCGCCAGATTGCGTCTGGGCTCTGCAAGTACACCCCTCGGGATTCGTCCCCATTTCGTCGCAACCGGTCTGTGGCCATGACGTTCCCGGGACGAGTTCCTAGGAAACATGGAAGATCGTGCAAAAAGCTCGTGGTGGCCTACGAGGGCATTCCGCCCGCCCACTTGAGCAGTGAGCCCGCATCGACTCGGATCTGCTGGCCGGTGATGTACCTCGACTCGTCAGACGCCAGGAAGACAGCGAGGTTGGCGATGTCTTCCGGTTCCACCCATGGG
>JBKQRT010000271.1:0-16907 GCA_052143895.1 Acidimicrobiales bacterium
TAGTCCGTCGCCAGGTCGAGCACGGCCTGGGTGAGGCTGAGCGACAGGGCGGCGATGGAGATGCGTCCGACCTCGAGCGTCCGGAGGAACTGGCTGAGCCCGAGGTCCGGGTCACCGACGAGGTGATCGTCGGGGACCTCGACGTCGTCGAAGTACAGCTCACGGGTGTCGAGGCCCCGCCACCCGATGCCGCGCATCTTCGGGCCGGTGGTGAAGCCGGGGGTGTCCTTCTCGATGACGAAGCTGGCGAACCTCGGTGCCTTCCCCTCCTCGGATTCGGTGCGGGCCAGCAGCGTCACCCCGAACGACATGTCCGTCCCGGCGTTGGAGATGAACGTCTTGTTCCCGTTGATCAGCCAGCCACCGTCACGCCGCACGGCGCGTGTGCGGATCCCCCGTGCGTCCGAGCCGGCGTCGGGCTCCGTGAGCCCAAATGCACCGAGCGCACGTCCCTCGGCCAGTGGACGCAGCCACCGCTCGCGCTGTGCGTCGTTGCCGAACAGGTACAGCGGCAACGAGCCGATCGTCACGTGGGCCTGCCAGGCGGCGGCCACCGACTGGTCGGCCAGTCCGACCTGCTCCATGGCGGCGACGAAGCCGATCGTCGACATGCCGATCCCGCCCCACTCCTCGGGGATCAGCATGCCGAGGAGGCCCAGCTCGCCCATCTCCCGGAGCAGGTCGGTCGGGCACCTGGCCTCCTCCCACGCCAGGGGGGCGCGTGACGCGATCTCCTTCTGGGCGAAGTCGCGGCACAGCCGGACCAGGTCGCGTTCCGGTCCACTGAGCTCGAGGTCCATCGTCCGATCCTATTGGACCGAGCGGTACAAGAGCAGCACGCGAGCGGTACGATCGGACCCATGGCGTCCGACCGCACCCCTCATGCGTACCCGAAGTTCGACACCGTGGAGGAGGAGCGCACCCACCGCAAACAGCGGCTGGCCGCGGCGTTCCGGGTCTTCGGGCACTTCGGCTTCGACGAGGGTACGGCCGGACACATCACGGCACGCGACCCCGAGCTGACCGACCACTTCTGGGTCAACCCGCTGGGCATGAACTTCAAGCAGATCCGGGTGATGGACCTTCTACTCGTCAACCACCGGGGCGAGGTCGTCGACGGCACCTGGCCGGTGAACAAGGCGGCCTTCGTGATCCACTCGCAGATCCACGCGGCACGCCCCGACGTCGTCTCCGCCGCCCACTCCCACTCGGTGTACGGCAAGGCGTGGTCGTCACTGCGCCGCCCGCTCGACCCGCTCACCCAGGACGCCTGTGCGTTGTACGACGACCATGTCGTCTTCGAGGACTACACCGGCGCCGTGCTCGATATCGAGGAGGGCAAGCGCATCGCCCAGGCCCTCGGGGACTGCAAGGCGGCCATCTTGTCGAACCACGGCCTGCTCACCGTCGGCCACACCGTCGACGAGGCGGCGTGGTGGTTCGTCACGATGGAGCGCACGTGCCAGGCCCAGCTGGCGGCCGAGGCGGCCGGCACCCCCGTCCTGATCGACCCGGACGTGGCCGAGACGACCGCGGGCCAGACCGGGGGGCACCGCACCGGGTGGCGGCAGTTCCAGCCCCTCTACGACTGGATCGTCGAGCAGCATCCCGACCTGCTCGACGAGTAGCTCCGCCGCTCCGCCCTCAGGATCCGGGGGATGCGCCGTCCACCCGCAGGTGGGCCATGAAGGTAGCCGACCAGTCCATGAGGTCGGCAGGGACGTAGTAGCCGGTCTCATCGTTGATCGTCTCCCAGTTCCGGTCGACGTCCTCGATCGTCGGCTCCTGCCCGGGGTGGACGTACCCTTCGGTCGAGGCGATGAACAGGCGGGCGAACCGGCCGAAGCCGGCGGTGTAGATCTCCCCACTGACCGCGCAGCTCTCGTGGGCGAGGTAGGCCCCCATCGGGGCGACGAGCGCCGGCGCCATCTGGGGGTCGTCGGAACCCTGACCGGCCATCCGCGTCATCGCCGCCGGTGCAATGAGGTTGACCTTGATGCCGTGGGCGGCACCCGCGGTCTTCAGGCTGCGGGTCATCCCGATGACCCCGGCCTTGGCCGTGGCGTACGAGGTGTTGGTGGGCAGTCCGAGCATCCCGGTGGAGGTCGTCATGACGATGCGGCCGTAGTTCTGCTCGACCATGTGGGGCCAGGCGGCGCGGGTGGTGTTGAACGAGCCGCCGACATGGACCGCCAGGTGCAGCGCCAGGTTGTCGGCGTCGGCGTCCGGGAGACCGGCCCACCGGATGACGCCGGCGTTGTTGATCACGATGTCGAGGCCTCCGAACCGTTCGACCGCTGTACCGACGAGTGCTTCTGCGCCGACGACCGACGCCACATCGCTGGTGTCGGCGACGGCTACCCCTCCCGCGTCGACGATGCCGGCTGCTGCGGTCACTGCCGGCTCATCGTCCGCCCCGACGCCGTCCATCGAGCCGCCCAGGTCGTTGACGACGACGTGTGCCCCCCGCTCGGCGAGCAGGCGCGCGTAGGCGAGGCCGATGCCGCGCCCCGCACCGGTGACGACGGCGACGCGTCCGTTGAAGGCGAGCTGGCTCAGAGCGGCACCGCAGCCTCGAACCCCAGGAGCCGGCCCAGGGTGCCACCGACGATGGCAGCCCGCTCGTCGGCGGGGAGACCGCCGAGCTGCGTTGCGATCAGCTCCCGGCTCCCGCGGAACGTCCCTTCGGCGTGCGGATAGTCGTTGCCCCACACGATCGTCGACAACCCGGTGATGTGCCGGCAGGCGACGGCCACGGGGTCATCCTGGAACGAGATGTGGAACTGGCGCCGGACGTACTCGCTCGGCTTCAACGGGTAGGGCCACTTCTCGTTCAGACGGAACAGCTGGGCCATGCTGGGCTGGTCGTCGGCGGGGCGATTCTCGTCCCAGTACCCGAGCCACCAGTCTGCGTCCTGGCCGATGCCAGTGACCCAGCACTTGTCCATCGACCCCGTCAAGGACGCCAGCCAGTGGGCGTTGAACTCGATCAGCGCGAAGTGCAGGTCGGGGTAGCGCTCGGGGACGCCGCCGCCGATGAGCTCGCAGATGATCTGTTGCGGGACCATCGTGCTGTAGATGCACTGCGTGATCATCCGCTTCGAGGCCGACTTCTCGGTCATCGGCTGGTTGACCTGCGCCGCCGACTCCATGACGACCTTGAGCGTCGTGGACGCCGGGTCGTTGACTTTCACGCCACCGGTCTGGGTGTGGATGAACACGTGTACGCCGTTGGCCACTGCCGCTGCCCACACCGGGTCGAAGTCCCGCGAGTAGTAGGGCTTCGGCGCGATCGACGGGAGCAGGATGGAGCGGAATCCGGCGGTGGCGACCCGCTCGATCTCGGCCACGGCGTCGTCGATGTCGGTCAACGGGATCGGAGCGGTGGGAGCGATCTGCGAGAAGTACGGCGTGAACCGCTCAATGATGTAGTCGTTGTACACACGAGCGTGCGCCATCGAGAGCTCGTGATCGTCCGAGTAGAGCCCGAACAGCGACAGGTTCGGGTGCATCACCTGGACATCGACCCCGTCGAGCTTCATGTCGTCCAGGATGATCTCGGGATCGCCTTCTGGCATCCGCCCGCCCGTCTGGCGGTACCGGGAGATCGTCCAGCCCTCGTACCCCGGCGTGTGCAGGCGCCGGAAGATCCGGGCGCCACCTTCGACGAGCGGCTCGATCTCGAAGTCCTCTTCCCAGACCCCCCGGTCCCGCAGGTGCTTCGGGAGGCGGGTGCGGAACAGATCGATGGGCTCGAGCACGTGCCCATCGGCGGAGACGACGAGTTCATTCTGCGACATGATTGCTACCTCCTTGCGCCGGACCCGAAATCGCCCGTCAGGACCGGAACGCGCCTTCGCGGTCTACGCGAACCGCGTTCGCAACTTAATCCAACCGGTCGGTACAGTGCAACGCGGACCAATGGTCAGGGCGGACCGAAACGCCCGGAAGGAGCAGGAGCGATGACGAAGCGGTGGAAGCAGCGCCCGGCTGGCTCGACCTGGGGCGACTGGGGTGAAGACGACGAGCTCGGCCGCATCAACCTGGTCACCCCTGACAAGGTCCTCGAGGGCGTCCGCGAGGTCGAGGCAGGTATCAGCTTCTGCCTGAGTCTGCCGCTCGACTACCCCGGTGGGACCGCGCTCAACCAGCGGCGCCACCCGCCGGTCCTCGCACCGACCGAGGACATGGACGGCAACGCCGGCACGTTCTACAACATCCACATGAGCGAGATGGACGAGTACGGCGACCCGCGGTACGTCGACGTTTGGGCGGACGACGTGGTCACCCTGTCGCTGCAGTACTCGACGCAGTGGGACTCCCTTGCCCACGTCGGTGCCGAGTTCGACGCCAACGGCGACGGGGTGGAGGAGCCCGTGTACTACAACGGGTACCGCGCCGGCACCGACCTGGTGGGACCGCAGCCCGACGCCGCCGGTGACGGCGGCCCACACCGCTGCTTCGCCCACCACCTCGGCCTGGAGCACATGGCGTACCACGGCGTGCAGGGGCGGGGTGTCCTCGTCGACCTGGCCCACCACCTCGGCCACGACTGGCGCGGGGTCGACCGCAAGACACTCGAGGAGATCATGGCGGCTGACGGCGTCGTCGTCGAGCCCGGGGACATGCTCCTGCTGCACACCGGATTTGCCACGAAGATCCTCGAGTGGAACCGCGACCCGGATCCCGTGAAGATCCACACGCTGTGCTCCTACCTCGACGCGCGCGACGAGACCCTGCTCGAGTGGATCGCCGAGTCGCAGATCTCGGCGCTGGTGGCAGACAACTACGCCGTCGAGGGGCTGACCGGCAGGGACCGCGACGAGAGCCGGCACTCGTTCCTCCCGATCCACAACCTCTGCCTGTTCAAGCTGGGCCTTCCGCTGGGCGAGATGTGGTACCTGCACGAGCTGGCGTCCTGGCTGCGTGAGCACGGCCGCAGCCGGTTCCTGCTCACCGCACCGCCGCTCCGGATGCCCGGGATCGTGGGGTCACCCCTGACGCCCGTCGCCACCGTCTGACGAGCGCGATAGGCGGAACGCCTCGTAGTCGTTCGCCACGACCTTGGCGATCTCCTTGAAGAGCTTCGGTCGGCCGCCCGAGTTCAGGAGGTACTTCTTGGGCTTCCCGGGGATGTTCGTCCCGAAGAAGTAGCTGGCCTCCCCGAAGGGGGACTGTCCCGCGCCCCTGTCGACCATGGCGGTCCACTCGCCCTCGGCCTCCGGGCCCACCTCGATGGTGTCGAAGCCGTGGTCGCGCACGAACGTGAGCGCGTCGGTGATGAATCCGACCTGGTCGCCGTTGTACCGAGGGTTGTTGCCGGCCGCGGCGTGCGGGCCACCGGGGAAGAAGAAATTGGGGAAGCCGGTCGTCTGCACGCCAAGGAACGTCCTCGGACCGTCGGCCCAGTGGTCCTCGAGGGCGAAGCCGTCCCGGCCCCGGATCCCCATGCGCAACAGGGCACCGGTGCCGAAGTCGAACCCGGTCGCCCACACGATGATGTCGAACTCCTGCTCGCCGTCGGCCGTCTCGATCCCGCGCCCGGTGACCCGCACGATCGGCGTGTGTTTGAGGTCGACCAGCGAGACCTTCGGGTTGTTGTACATCTCGTAGTAACCGATCACGAAGGGGGGTCGCTTCTCACCGAAGCCGTGGTCCTTCGGAATGAGCTTGTCCGCCGTCTCGGGGTCCTCGACGATGCCCCGGACCTTCCGGGCGATGAACTCGCACCACTCGGCGTTGGCCGCGTCGTCGAACAGCACGTCGGCGTAGTTGCTGGAGAGCTTGGAGAAGCCCGGGCTCCTCCACATCGTCTCGAAGAACGCCTGACGCTCTTCCGCGGAGTCGTCGAAGGCGGAACGCTCGTTGGCAGGGTGCAGGAACCCGGCCGTCGAGGTGTTCAGCACCTCGCGCATCGCCTCGAAGCCGGCCCGGAGCTGCTCCTGCTCCTCGGGCGTGATCGGGGCGTTGTTCAGGGGGGTGCACCAGTTGGCACTGCGCTGGTACATCGTCAACGAGGCGACCTCCGCGGCGATGACGGGGGCGATCTGCACGCCGCTCGATCCGGTGCCGATCACGGCGACGCGCTTGCCGGCGAAGTCGACCGGTGTCGCCGGCCACAGCCCCGTGTGGAACGAGTCACCGCGGAAGTCCTCCCGGCCGGGTACGTCCGGGTAGTACGGCACCGAGAGGACGCCGGTGGCGGCGACGAAGTACCTCGTCCGGAACTCTGAGCCGTCGTCGGTCACCACGTTCCATGTGCCCGACGGCTCGTCGTACGTCGCGGACGTGACCGTGGTGTCGAACTGCATGTGGCGACGAAGGTCGAACCGGTCGACCACATGGTTGAGGTAACGCTCGGTCTCCGGCTGCGTGGCGAACTGCTCCTGCCACTCCCATTCGTCGAAGAGCTCTTTGGAGAACAGATAGGCGTAGGTGTAGCTCTCCGAGTCGAACCGGCACCCGGGATAGCGGTTCCAGTACCACGTCCCGCCCACGCCGCCCCCGGCTTCGAGCACCAGGGCAGAGAAGCCGGCTTCGAGCGCGAGGTACAGCTGGTAGATGCCGGTGACACCGGCACCCACGATCACCACGTCGGCATCGAGCCGGCTCGCGTCGTGATCGCGTGTGGGTTCGGGATGGTTCATCATGGAGCCGCGCGTCGTCCCGTCACTGTCTCATCCGCGGCTTCGGTCCCGCCAGATGCGTCTTCTGAAGATTGTACCGACCGGTTAGTATACTTCGCGGGACGTTCGGAAAGGGGAAGCGGGCCACATGGCGATCGTGGATCAGAGGTGGTCGGCACTCCCGGTGCCCTTCGCCATGGAGTTCCCGGACCGGGTACCCAAGGAGCGCTACTTCGATCCGGACTTCTACCAGATGGAGGTCGACCTCCTCTGGTCCCGGACATGGCAGATGGCGTGCCGGCTCGAGGAGATCCCGCAGCCGAACGATTTCACCGAGTACCAGATCCTCGACCAGTCGATCATCGTGGTCCGCACCGAGGACGGGGGTGTCCGAGCGTTGCAGAACGCCTGCCGGCACCGCGGCGTGCGGATGGTCGAGGGCAGCGGGACGTGCGAGAGCGGGTTCGTCTGCCCCTTCCACGGCTGGTGCTACGGACCGGACGGCACGAACAGTTTCGTCTCGAGGGCGCGGACCTTCGCCGAGCACAACCTGCAGCCGGAGGACCTGGACCTCACTCCGGTCCGTTGCGAGGTGTGGGGCGGGTGTGCGTGGATCAACCTCGACGACGATGCACCGCTGCTGCGGCAGTGCATCGAGCCGTTCGCCACCACCCTCGACGCCTGGAAGATGGAGTCGTTCCGGGCCGAGTGGTGGTATTCGTTCCGTCTCCCCGTGAACTGGAAGCTCGCCGAAGAGGCGTTCCTGGAGCAGTACCACGTGGTCGAGACACATCCCCAGCTGGTCATCCCCGGGAGGTACCCGCCGCGCGACCCAACGGCGTTCGACCCGCGGACGATCGTCGAGTCGGAGATCCACTACCTGCGCACGATGAGCGACGGCATGGCCGGGATGGTCCACGCCAACGACGTGCGCATCGCCGAGGGCCTCCGCGACATCGAGCTGCCCGCCGACCCCACGTTGGCCCTGGCGACCTGGCAGCGCACGCTCAATGATGCCGTGGTGCGCTGGCACCGCGATCAGGGCTGCGACATCCCCGACCTCAACGAGCTCGAGGCGGTCGGCCTGAACGAGCCCATGGGCTACTGCTTCCCGCACTTCTACGTGCTGCCCATGTACTCCAGCGCCTCGTCCTACCGGTTCCGTCCCCTCGGACCGGAGGAGACGCTGATGGAGATCTGGTCGCTCACCCGGTTCCCGGAAGGGAGCACGGGGGAGAAGCCCACGCCGCCCGAGCCGTGGGACCATGATGATCCACGGGTGCCTCCGATCCCCATCCAGGACTTCTCGAACCTTCCCCGCCAGCAGCGGGGCCTGCACGCCAAGAGCTTCGAGTACATGCGCCTGTCCGAGGGGATCGAAGGGGGCGTCGCCAACTTCGAGCGGACCGTCGACGGCTTCCTCGCCGGCCTCCCGTACGAGAAGCTGCTCCCGGCCCTGCGTCAGATCAACCTCAACCCGCTCGAGCGGCCGGTCGTCGACCTTGGCTTCTGAGCGCGGTTGCCGACGCCGGAGACGAGTCCGCCGATGAACTACGCAGATGCCGCAGAGGGCATCCGAGCCACCCTGGCCGCCTACGCGCAGGCACTGGACGACGGTCGGACCGACGACATCGTCGCCACCTTCTGCCCGGACGGCGCCTGCGAGATCCCGGGCTTCGGGACCCACGAAGGCCATGACGCTCTCCGCCAGGCGTTCGCCCAGTGGACGCCTGTGCGGCCCCAACGCCACGTCGTCGTCAACACCCACGTCACCGACTGGAACGCCGACGAGGCCCGCGCCAGCAGCGACGTGATCTTCCTCCTGAAGGGCAAGGAGGGCTGGTCGGTCCAACTCGTCGGCCGGTACCACGACGTCCTCCGCCAATCGGAGGGGACGTGGCGTTTCCATCGTCGGACGGCGGAGTTCATCACCTGACAAGGCCGTGTCGGCGCCGTTGCGTGTTCGCGGCGGAAATGGCGTTCACACCTCAGTAGAGTGTCCGTATCACAATCGAACGACAACTGGAGATGAAAGGGGATCACGCGTGGCTCTGATCACGACCGAGAAGCTGACTCCGACCGTGGGTGCCCTGGTGGAGGGCGTCGATCGCGACCAGCTCCTGCACGACGAATCCCTGCCGGGGTGGACGCTCGAGGCTCTGGAGGCCAACGGGGCGCTCGTTTTCCGCGACCTGAACCTCGACGACGAGGCCCAGGTGGCGTTCAGCCGAAAGCTCGGCAGAGTGGAGAAGCTCGGTCGGGGTGAGAACCCCGAGATCTTCCTGGTGACGCTCGACCCGACGAAGAACCCGGCGGCGGCGTATCTGAAGGGCACCTTCGACTGGCACATCGACGGCTGCACCGACGACGTCCCCATCATGGCCACCATGCTCAGTGCCCACGCCGTGGCCGAATCGGGCGGCGAGACCGAGTTCGCCAGCTCCTACCGGGCCTTCGAGGACCTGTCCGACGAGGAGAAGGCGCGGTGCGAGTCGGTCCGGGTGGTCCACACCATCGAGGCGTCTCAGCGCCTGCAGAACCCCAATCCCTCCCCCGAGGCGCTCGAGATGATGCGCCAGCGGCCGGCCAAGGAGCACCCGCTCGTATGGACCCACCGCTCGGGCCGGAAGTCCCTCGTGCTCGGCGCCACCGCTGACCACGTCGTCGGTATGCCCCCCGAGGAGAGCCGGGCCTTCCTCGACGACCTCCTCGCCCGTGCGACAACTCCTGAGCGTGTCTACCGGCACGAGTGGAAGGTCGGCGACGTGGTGGTCTGGGACAATCGCGGCGTGCTCCACCGTGCCCTGCCGTACGACCCGGGCTCGCCCCGGGACATGCACCGCACGACCTTCGCCGGCGACGAGCCGATCCAGTGAGTGACGTGGGCGCCCCTGCGGCCGCACGCGACCTGCACGGCAAGGTGGCCGTCGTCACCGGCGGCGGCTCGGGGATCGGGCTGGCCATCAGCGAGCGACTGGCCGCCGACGGTGCCGCCGTCGCCCTACTGGACCGCAACGCCGCCTCGGCGGACGAGGCCGCAGCCAAGATCAACGCCAATGGCGGGACGGCGATCGGCGTCGAGGCCGACGTCACCGACCGGGCCGGGGTGGAGGCGGCAGTCGCCCACGTCGCGCAGTACCTCGGGGCCCCCACCATCCTCGTCAACAACGCCGGGCTCGAGCACTTCGGCCCGTTCCTGAAGATCGACCTCGAGACGTGGCAGCGGGTGCTCGATGTGAATCTCACGGGAACCTACCACTGCTGCCAGGTCGCGATTCCCCACATGCTCGAGGCCGGCTGGGGTCGCATCGTCAACATCTCCTCGTCGAGCGCCCAGGGTGGCCAGCCCTACATGGCCGTGTACGTGTCGTCGAAGGCCGGCGTCATCGGGCTCACCAAGTCCCTCGCGCTCGAGTTCGGACCCAAGGGCATCACCGTCAACACCATCCCGCCCGGGTTCATCGACACGCCGATGTTGCGCGCCAGTGAGTCGAAGGGCCGTCTCGGTGGAGGTGTCGAGGAGCATGAACAACGCACCCCTGTCCGTCGGGTCGGCCGCCCCGAGGACATCGCCGCGGCCACCGCCTTCCTGGTGACCGAGGAGGCGTCGTACATCACCGGTCAGGTGATCGGCGTCAACGGCGGACGCAACACCTGACATGGGTCGAGTCGATCCGATCCCGCCCGGCGAGTGGCCGCCGGAGATGGCCGATGCCATCGCCGCGCTCCGGCCGCCCAACCCCCGGTACCCGTTCCCGTCCCGTGACCCGTCGCGGCCGAAGGGTCTGAACGCGCTCGGTCTGCTCGCCCACCATCCGGAACTGACCACCGCCTACCACCACTTCAACGGCCATGTGCTGTTCGCATCGACGATCACGCCCCGCCAGCGCGAGCTGCTCGTCCTGCGGGTGGCCGTGCTCCGCGACGCGGCGTACGAGTGGGCGCAGCACGCGGTGTTGGCCGGTGACGCCGGCATCACCGACGCCGAACTCGAGCACATCAGGTCGGGACCCGGGGCCGGGAGCTGGTCACCGCTCGAGGCCGCCCTGCTTTTGGCTGCCGACGAGCTCCTGCGCGACGCCTACCTCTCCGAGGGCACCTGGACGACCCTGGCCGCCGAGCTCGACACCCAGCAGCTCATGGACGTCGTCTTTACCGTCGGCGCCTACGACCTCCTCGCCATGGTGTTCCGCACCTTCGGCGTCGAGCTCGACGACGACCTGCAGAACCGGGCTTCGCCCTAGACGGAGCCGGGGGCTCCTGAGGCGTCAGACCTACGGACGGCTCAGCCCATCTGGGCGAAGCCGTCACCCGGCGCCTCGACGTGCACGATCTCCGGGACGGCGGCGAGCCAGTTGGCGAGCTGTGCGCTGGCCGTCTTGAAGTGCTCCGACTGGACGTGCGCCTCACCTGCGGCCGCGTCCTTGAACGCCTCGACCAGGACGTAGACGTTGGGGTCGTCGACGCTCCGGGACCATTCGAAGCAGATGTTCCCGGGCTCCGCACGGGTGGCAGCGGTGAAGTCCGCGACGAGGTCGACCCAGTCGTCGGCGTACTTGGCTCGTACCTTCTGCTTGACGACGATGAAGATCACTCCGGTGTCCTTCCAGGCTCTCGGGTCACGACCGTGCGGAGTGTAGCGCCGGACCCCCTCGCCGGGGCCCGCTGGTGGCGAACTCCGGGCTGGGTTCCCTCGGCGAATGGGTCGCCGGTCGAGCCCCGTCCGTGTGCGCCGTCGCTCCCTGGTGTAGAACTCGCGTTCGGTGACCGCTGGTCCGGGCGGACGGCCGCCCCTGTCACCTCCGCCCCACGATCCCAGGAGGCCCTGTGTTCATGATGCGCTTCGACATGCGGGCACCGGCGACCGGTGCGCCGACCACCGAGCTGTACCAGGCGGCACTCGAGATGGCGCACTGGACGGAGGACCGTGGGGCACTCGTGGCCGTCCTGTGCGAGCACCACGGGATGTCCGACGGCTATCTGCCGTCCCCACTGATCCTCGCCACGGCCATGGCCGCCCGCACTACGACGTTGCCGATCATGGTGGCCGCGGTGGTCCTGCCGCTCTACCACCCGATCCGGTTGGCCGAGGAGATGGTGGTCCTGGACATCGTCAGCCAGGGCCGGGTGAGCTACGTGGCAGCCATCGGGTACCGGCCCGAGGAGTACGACATGCACGCGGTCGACTTCCACCGGCGCGGCGCCATCGCCGAGGACTACCTCGGGGTGCTGCTCCGGGCCAAGTCCGGCGAGCCCCTGGAGTACGAGGGCCGGGCCATCCAGGTCACCCCGCGCCCGGTCACGCCGGGCGGCCCCGGCATTGCGTGGGGCGGGGGGAGCGTCGCCGCCGCCCGGCGGGCCGGACGGCACGGCCTCGACTTCCTCGCGCAACGCGGCGACCCGGCGCTGGAGCTCGCGTACCGCGAGGAGGCGGAGGCGCACGGGCATCAGCCGGGTATGTGCATGCTGCCGGAGGACGACGTGACGACGGCACTGTTCGTCGCCGAGGACGTCGATCTCGCCTGGGAGGAGCTCGGTCCCTACCTGATGCACGACGTGACGATGTACGCGTGGCTCAACGAAGGGTCGGCCCACAGCGCGTCGCTGTCCTCCGCGACCACCGCCGACGAGCTGCGTGCGGAGAACACCAGCCACAGGATCGTCACGGTGGACGAGGCGGTCGCCCTGATCCGCTCCGGCCAGCCGCTCCAACTCCACCCGCTGATCGGCGGCCTTCCCCCCGACGTCGCGTGGCGCTACCTGCGCACCGTGGTCGACGAAGTGATGCCCGCCGTGGCTGGCTGAGGCCGCCCGTGCCGGTTGGGCCCGCCTATCGCTTCCGGAGAGGCGAACGGCGCCGAAGAGGCGTCGGGACTTGGACGACGTGTTCGTGGCCAGCCCGAAGTCGACACCGTGCTCCGCGAGCCACGCCATGGTGTCGGCCGCGCCGGGCAGGGGTCGCCATGAGACCGCCAGGAGACCGTCGATGTCGAGCAGGACACCCCCGTGCCATACGCGAACGTATCGCCGTCTGTGTGGCAACGGTGCCGCGGAGACCGCAACGGTGCCGCCTCCCGACGCAAGGCCCGGCGGGTGACCTGCCCGGTCCCGACCGGCCTGCAAGACTGACCGGGTGCGTGCGTAGAGGGACGTCGGGGGACACAAAGGCGTCGGGGGACGGGCCTCCCTGCGGAATCCCCGTTCTCTGAGCGGCCGGCGGCGGGGCCCCTACGGCCGGTGGACCCAGCCCGGGTGGACGGTCCGTCGCCGAGTGCGTGGCGGAAACAGAGTCGCCCACATCCAGCAAGTGAGTTTCTTTCATTTGGTATACGGTGTTCTGTCACAGAAAGAACGAGTGAAGAGGTCGTCGTCGGTCGAGCCGGCGGCAAGGCTGACCGGATGAACGAGTAGCCGACACCCCGTCTCTTCGGGCGGGGAGTCGGGCGGCACAAAGGGGGAGCTCGGGGTGCTTCAATTCGTGATCGCGGGACTGGTGCTCGGCGGTATCTACGCGATCGCGTCCGCGGGCCTGGTGATCACGTACACATCCTCCGGCATCCTCAACTTCGCCTTCGGCGCGATGGCCTTCTTCATCGCCCGCTTCTACTACTACCTCCACACCCAGGAGAGCTGGAGCATCCTGGCGGCCGCCTTCGTCTCCATCGCGATCGCCGCGCCCACACTCGGGGTACTGCTGTACGCCGTCCTCTTCCGCTACCTCAAACTGTCGTCCCCACTGACCAAGGTGGTGGCGACCGTCGGTCTCTCGGTCGCCCTCCCGGCGCTCGCCACCCTGATCTTCGGGAGCGAGGCCATCCAGCAGGCACCGGGTCTGGCCCCGGAGCCGGTCAAGGTGTTCCGCTTCCTCGGGGTTCCCGTGACGCTGGACCAGATCATCGTCTACGCGTCCGTCGTGGTGATCGTGGTCGCCGGCGGACTGGTGCTGAAGTACAGTGACGTCGGCCTCAAGGTGCGGGCCATGGTCGACTCCACGGCGATGACCGACCTGTCGGGCACCAATCCGACGGCCATCTCGATCGGCGTCTGGGCGGTCAGCACCTTCCTGGCCGGCCTGACCGGCGTGCTCGCTGCGCCGATCATCGGGCTCGACCCGGTCAACTTCACGCTGCTCATCGCCGCGTCGTTCGCCGCGGTCATCGCGGCCAAGCTCCGGAACCTGCCGGTCGCCGTCGGGGTCGCGCTCCTGATGGGGGTGGCCACATCGCTGATCCAGCGCTATCTCCCACCGGCCAGTGCCTGGACCAGCGAGTTCATAGACGCCGTCCCCTTCATCGTCATCGCCATCGTGCTCATCTACAACCTCGTCCGCCGGGGCCGGGTGGGGGAGACCGAAGGGTGGGGTGGAGCGCTGGACCGGGCCATCACGCCGCAGGGTGAGAGCAAGCTCGCGGCATCGACGTCCAGCGTTGTCGAGACCGCCTCGCTCAATTTCTTCGGCCGGTACGCGGGCCCGCTGACGCTCATCGCCCTCGCCATCGCCCTGCCGCTCATCCTCGGAGGCTATTGGGTGGGCCTGACGGCCCAGGCCTTCGCCTTCGGCGTGATCTTCCTCTCGTGGACGCTGGTGACCGGCGAGGGGGGCATGCTCTGGCTCTGTCAGATCACCTTTGCCGGTGTCGGCGCACTGACCACCTCGGAGTTCGCCAACCACCTCGGGTGGCCCGTTCTCGCTTCCATGGTCGTCGGGGGGCTGGTCGCGCTGGGTCTGGGCGCACTCATCGGCTTCCTGAGCATCCGCCTCGGCGACCTCTACGTCGCCCTGGTGACGCTGACGTTCGGGCTGCTCATCGAGAACCTCGTGTTCACCCTGCCGAGCTTCGTCAACCAGGGCCTCGGGCTGACCCTCAACCGACCGAACTTTGCGTCGTCCGACATCTCGTACGCGTACCTGTGCCTGGTGGCCTTCGTCATCGTGTCACTCTTCATCGTCAACCTCCGTCGGTCCACCACCGGCCTCGCCCTGAACGCGGCCCGCTGGAGCGAAGCCGGCGCCCGGACGTCCGGTATCAGCGTCGTGCAGATGAAGGTGCTGGCCGGGGCCACGGCCGCATTCATCGCCGGCGTCGGGGGCGGGCTGCTGGCGGTGGCGCAGTCGACGGTCGTGCCCAACGAGTTCGCCACGTTCGCGGGGATCGTGTGGTTCGCCGCGCTGGTCACGATCGGCATCCGGTCCACGGCCGCGGCACTGGTGGCCGGGCTCGCTTTCGTGATGCTCCCGGCGATCGCCCAGGCATACCTCCCCACATGGACGGCGAACCTGCTGCCGGTGATCTTCGGCCTCGGCGCCATCTCGGCTGCCAAGTACCCCGACGGCATCCTGGCCGAGCAGAGCCGGCGGTTGCGGCGGCTGTTGGAGCACGTGGCGCCGGACAGCCTCGCTGACGACCACTTCGCCGAGGTCGTGGAGGCCGGTGTGGCCGAAACCGAAGCGGTCGGGGTGGCCCCCGAGGTCGCGGGACAAGTTTCGTGATGACGACCGTGACCGACACCGGCGCGACGGGCGCCGCCGCCGACAAGGGTCCGGCCGCGCTCGCGGCGAACGACATCACGGTCCGCTTCGGCGGACTGACCGCGCTCTCCGGTGTCTCGGTCGAGGTCGAGCGGGGCACCATCGTCGGGCTGGTCGGGCCGAACGGCGCCGGGAAGTCGACGCTCCTCGGCGTGGTGTCCGGACTCCTCAGTCCCAACTCCGGGAAGGTCTGGCTGCAGGGCGACGACGTGACCGACGTCTCCGTCCGGCACCGGGCCGCCCGAGGCCTGGCCCGCACGTTCCAGCAGCCCGAGCTGTTCATGGGACTCACGGTCCGGGAGCACCTGGTGCTGGCGCACCGGGCCCGTGTCGTCCCCCATCGCATGTGGCGGGACATGCTCGATCCTCGTGCCCTCTTCCGGACTTCACCGGGCGAGAACGAGAAGGTCGAGGGGCTGCTCGAGCTCCTCCATCTGACGCACGTCGCCATGGCCCCAGTGGCGGCACTGCCCCTGGGGGTCATCCGGCTCGTCGAGGTCGGCCGCGCGCTGGCCAGCGAGCCGCGTGTCCTCCTCCTGGACGAGCCCCTGTCCGGACTCGACCTCCACGGTTCGGAGAACCTGATCACCGTCTTCCGGAGGATCGTCGACCAGAGCGACAACGGGCTCTCGCTCGTCATCGTGGAGCACGACGTCGCCGCCGTGCTCGCCCTGTCGAACTCGGTCGTGGTCCTCGACTTCGGCGAGCGGATCGCCGTGGGCACTCCCGAGGAGATCCGCAGCGACCCGGCGGTGCGCGCCGCCTACCTCGGTGACGCCGAACCCCCGCAGCGCACGGTGGCCGAGCAGCCGGGGGACGCGGCCGGTCTCGGTTCCCGGGTAGCAGGTGACGAGGCATGACGGCACCCCTGCTCGAGGTGGTGGACCTCGACGTCCGCTACGGCCCGTCCCAGGCGCTGTTCGGTGTCTCGATCGCCGTGGTGCCGGGATCCGTCCTGGCCGTCCTGGGCGTGAACGGTGCCGGAAAGAGCACCTTCGCCCGTGCCGTGTCGGGTCTGGTGGCACCGACCGTCGGCCGCGTCACCTTCGACGGGCAGGACATCACCGGGCTGCCGGCCCACCGCATCCGCCGACTGGGGCTGACGTACATCCCCGAGGGGCGCGGGATCTTCCCCGGACTGTCGGTGACGGATAACTTGCGCATGGCGGTCGGCCAGGAGCCACGCAGCGTGCGGGCCTCGGCCATCGAGCGGGCCATCGAGCGCTTCCCAGTATTGGGCAAGCGCCCGTCGCAGCGTGCCGGGAGCCTGTCCGGTGGCGAGCAGCAGATGCTGGCGCTCGCCCGCGCGTTCGCCGTCTCGCCGAAGCTGATCATCGCCGACGAGCTGTCGCTCGGCCTCGCTCCGGCCGTGACGGAGTCGGTCTTCAAGAGCCTCGACGAGGCCCGGAGCTCCGGGATCACCGTTGTGCTGAGCGAGCAGTTCGTCCACCGGGCGCTCACCATGGCGGACAGCTGCGTCATCCTGACCCGCGGCCGGGTCGGCTGGGCCGGGCCTGCCTCGGAGGCCGGCCAGGAGGTCCTGGACCGGTATCTGGGCGAGGCGGAGTCTGAGCTGCCGCCCGTGGCGACGGGAGCGGGCGAATAGCCGGCGATGGTGCCGGGGACGGTACGGAGCGACCGAGGTCGCCGTGCCGCACGGGGACACACCCGGGTTTGTCTCAATGCGTTACCAATCATCCGAAGTCACTAGGGAGGAACAATGTTCAGAAGTCGGACCATGACCGGGGTAC
>JBKQRT010000272.1:0-8166 GCA_052143895.1 Acidimicrobiales bacterium
ACCCGGAATCCCAGCCGCAGCGGCGCGGGCAGGGTGGCGGCGAACTCGGTCATGGGAGCCTCGCCCCGGAACAGGTACATCGGGTTGGAGAGGGAACTCCCGCCGGTCAGCTCGATGGCGTCGAGCGCACCCTGTGCCTCGAGCATGCGGGCGAATTCGACACTCTCCTCGAGCCAGAAGCCGCCGGGCACACCGTCGGACATGTTGAGCTTGGCGGTCACCGCCGCCCGATCGCCCACCGCCTCTCTGACGGCGGCGACCACCTGGAGCGGGAAGCGGGCCCGGGCGGCAAGGCTGCCGCCCCACTGGTCGGTCCGGCGGTTCAGCCTCGGGCTCAGGAACGCGCTCAACAGGTAGTCGTGGCCCAGGTGGACCTCGATGCAGTCGAAGCCGGCGTCGACGGCGACCGACGCGCCGCGTCGGTAGTCCTCGGTGATCCGGGCGATGTCGCCCGGCGAGGCGGCGCGGGTCATCGCCCCGCTCGCACCCATCCGCCGGGAGGGGGCGAGCGACGTGGTCCGGTTGGACCGGCTGTTGGCCACCGGGCCGGCGTGCCCGATCTGGGCGGACACCGCCGCCCCTGCGCCGTGGACCTCATCGGTGAGCCGGCGAAGCCCCGGCAGGATGTCCTCACCGAGCAGGGCACAGTGTCGGTCCGTCCTGCCCTCGGGCGAAACGGCCAGGTAGGCCACGGTGGTCATGGCCGCTCCCCCGTCGGCCACCCGCCGGTGGAAGGCGATCAGTTCGTCGGTGACGGCGCCCTTTGGCGTCGCCCCCTCGAAGGTGGCCGCCTTGATGATCCGGTTCTTGAGGGTGACCGGTCCGAGCCGTGCCCGCCCGAACACCGGCGGGCCTCCCCCGTCGGGTGCGTCGGGACTCACGATCTCGCCGTCCCCGCTGCCGCGTCCTCCCCGCCGGAGAGGTCGGCATCGCCGAGCACCGCCATCACCGCCGCGGTCAGGGACGGGTGGCAGACCACCAGGTCGGGGAGCCAGGGGTCCGGCTGCGAGTAGCGCAGCGGAGAACCGTCGAGGCGGGTGGCGTCAAACCCGGCGGCCAGGGCCACGGCGACCGGAGCCGCCGAGTCCCACTCGTACTGCCCGCCGGAGTGGACGTACACCTCCGCCTCGCCCCGGATGACGGCGGCGATCTTCGCCCCTGCCGATCCCATCGGGACCGTGGTCGCCCCGAGCCGGTCGGCGACGAAGGGCACGAACGCCGGTGGCCGGGTCCGGCTCACCACCAGGCGGGGCACCGGTGGCGGGTCCGGGACCGGTGGCGGATCGCCCGTCCAGAGCACTGTGCCCAGGGCGGGGAGCGCTACCGCCCCGACCACCGGTTTGCCGTCGATGGCCAGGGCGACGTGCACGGCCCAGTCCTCGCGGCCCTCCGAGTACTCGCGTGTCCCGTCCAACGGGTCGACGATCCAGACCCGACCTGCTGCGGAGCCGAGGGCGGCGGTCTGGTCCGCCTCCTCCGAACGGATGCGGTCGTCTGGAAAGCGGTCGGCGAGTCGTCCGGTCAGCAGGCGATGGGACCGCTGGTCGCCTTCCTTGCCCAGTGCCTTACCCGGTTCCGATCGGGCCCGGATCTCCATGAGGACCTCCCCGGCCTCGCCGGCCAGCTCGGCGGCCGCCTCGTGCTCTGCGTTCAACACGCGGTGCTCCTCTCGTCCTGCACGGTCCTCCCCGTTCTCACCGTCGACGACGGCACGGCTGCACCTCGCACGGGCCACAGTCTGCCCGACGCCGGCGACCCCGCGGGCCGGTTCGGCCCTCGGGGGCGGATGCGTGCGGCGGGCGCCGCCCGTCTGGCTACGCTGCACCGAGCCATGGCCACTCCACCGACCCCGGACCCCACACCCACCGCCCCGGTGATGTCCGTCGAGGAGCTCCAGGCCATGCTCGACGGGTCGTTCCCCGAAGCACACATCCCCTACGTGATCGAGCACGTCACCACGACCACCCTGCGGATGCGGCAGAAGATCGGCGTGTTCGACAGCCGGCCGGGCGGCACGGTGTCGGGTCCCACCCTCATGACGCTGGCCGACTGCGCCGCCTGGATGGTGATCGCCAGCCAGATCGGCCCGGTGGTGTTGTCGGTGACGACCAGCCTCCACATCGACTTCCTCCGCAAGCCGGAGCTGGTGGACGTGGTGGCCGAGGCCACCCTGCTCAAGCTGGGCAAGCGGCTGGCGGTGGCCGAGGTGGCGTTGTACTCGGCCGGTTCAGACGCCGTGGTGGCCAAGGCCCAGGTCACGTACTCGATCCCGCCGCGGTAGCCCTTCGTCCGCCCGGACGTGCATTGCGTCCCGCGTGCGTCCGTGCCAGCATCGCGGGACAGCGCTCAAGGGGGAGACACCATGCACGACCTCGTGATCCGAGGGGGGACCGTCGTCGACGGGACCGGCGCACCGGCCCGCACCGCCGACATCTCTGTGGACCGGGGCCGGATCAGCGGCGTCGGTGAGTTCGCCGTTGCGGCCGCCAGTCGGACCGTCGACGCCGAGGGCCTGCTGGTCACGCCGGGATGGGTCGACATCCACACCCATTACGACGGGCAGGCCACCTGGGACGAGATCCTCGCCCCGAGCAGCTCGCACGGGGTGACCACCGTGGTGACGGGGAACTGCGGCGTGGGGTTCGCTCCGGCGGCGCCGGACCGGCACGACTGGCTGATCGGCCTCATGGAAGGGGTGGAGGACATCCCGGGCACGGCCCTGGCCGAAGGGCTCGAATGGGGCTGGGAGACGTTTCCGGAATATCTCGACACCCTCAGCCAGCGCAAGTGGACCGTGGACGTCGGCACGCAGATCGCCCACGGCGCCGTGCGCGCCTACGTGATGGGCGAGCGCGGGGCCCGCAACGAGGCGGCCACACCCGAGGACATCGAGTCGATGAAACGCATCGTGAAGGAAGCGATCGCCACCGGCGCACTCGGCTTCTCCACTTCGCGCACCATCGCCCACCGCGCCATCGATGGCGAGCCGGTGCCCGGCACCTACGCTGCCGAGGACGAGCTCTTCGGCATCGGCGCCGCTCTCGGCGAGCTGGGCACTGGCATCTTCGAGCTCGCCCCCGCCGGCGCCGCCGGCGAGGACGTGGTCAGTCCGAAGAAGGAGGTGGACTGGATGCGCCGCCTGTCGGCCGCCATCCACCGTCCGGTCACCTTCGCCCTCGTCCAGGTGGACGGCGCTCCCGGGCTGTGGCGCGAGTTGCTGGACGAGGCGGAACGAGCGGTGGCCGAGGGCGCCGACCTGTGGCCCCAGGTGGCCGGACGCGGCTTCGGGCTCCTGTCCGGGCACTTCACCACCTACTGCCTCCTCGACCAGATCCCCGCCTACCAGAGCCTGAAGGCCAAGGACCTTCCCCCCGACGAGCTCGTCGCCGCGCTGCACACGGCCGAGGTCCGCGAGTCCATCGAGTCGTGGGAACCCGACCCGGCTACGGCCGAGCGCATGGAACAGGCGTTCCGCACCACGTTCACCCTCGGGAGCCCGCCCGAGTACGAGCCCGGGCCCGAGCGGTCGCTGGTGGGGGTGGCGGCGGCCACCGGCCGGACGCCCCTGTCGGTGGCCTACGACGCCATGCTGGAGGACGAGGGGCGCGGCCTGCTCTACGTCCCCATCCTCAACTACTCGGACGGCGACCTCGAGCCGGCGCGGGAGATGCTCCTGCACCCACGGTCGGCGTCCGGGCTAGGAGACGGCGGCGCCCACTGCGGTGTCATCTGCGACGCCTCGCAACCGACCTTCATGCTCACCCACTGGACGCGGGACCGGGTCCGGGGCGAGCGTCTCCCCCTCGAGTGGACGGTCAAGAAGCAGACGCACGACACCGCCCGCCTCTACGGACTGGGTGACCGGGGCACCATCGAGGTCGGCGCCCTGGCCGATCTCAACCTCATCGACTACGACCACCTGCAGCTTGGGAATCCCGAGGTCGTCGCCGACCTACCGGCCGGCGGCAGACGACTGCTCCAGGGGGCCACCGGCTACGTCGAGACGATCAAGTCGGGCGTCACCACCTTCGCCGATGGCAAGGAGACCGGCGCCCGACCCGGGACACTGCTGCGGGGCGCCCGCTGAGCGCCTGGCGAGGGCCCGAGGACCGGCCGGGGATCAGCCCGGCTCCGTGCCCGGGCCGGCGATGGCCGTGTCCCGGTCGGTGCTCGCTCCCCCGGCGGACGCGCCCCCGGTGGACGCCCCCGTGCCGGCGGCACCAGCTTCCCCCGCTGCCGCAGCTTCGGCCGCCCACTGGGCGTGCATCTGCTTCACCACGCGGTGTTCGACGACGAACGCCAGGCCCGGCACGAACCCGGAGAGCACCACGGCCAGGATGCGCCCCAGCCGCCAGTGTGCCCGGCGGGCCAGGTCCGCGGCGGTAAAGAGGTACACCAGGTAGAGGTAGCCATGGATCGTGCCCTCGACTCTCGCCACCAGCGAGAAGTGCGCCCACACCTGCAGCGGCACGCCCAGGCACACCAGGATGATCAGGGCGGAACCCACGATGTAGGTCATGACCCGGTAGCGGATCAGGGCTCCGTGCACACGGCCTCCGGTCGGCGCCGGGCGATGCGAGCCGGATGCCGGTGTGCCATCGGGGCCCCGGTCCGGACGGTCACCGGCCCGACGAGTCGGCGTCGGCGGCGTTCAGTTCCGCCAGGTACCGGTTGTACTCGGCCAGGGCGGCGGCCTCCTCGGGCGTCTGCTCGGCGAACCGCTCGCGATGGCGGGCCTCCTCGTCGTCGACGGCCATGCTCGAGGCGATGGAGACGTTCTTCCGGCGGCCGCCGCTGAGGGCCCAACCGGGCTCCTTGTGATCGGCGCTGTCGGCCAGGTCGGCCAGGTCGGCCAGGTCGGCCGGTCCACCGGCGCTGCCCGGGACGGCTCGCCGGGTGACGGCGGTCGTCTGGTCGTGGATCAGCTGCCACCAGACATAGACGGCGTAGCCGGCGAACAGTGGCCATTCGAACGTGTAGGCCCAGCTCAGCGTGTTGCCCCCGAGCGCTCGCCCCAGCTGCCACCAGGTCAACCACCCGAACACGGGGAGGAGGACCAGCAGGGTGAGGTGCATCCCCATGCACCTGGGCGTGAAGTACCGACGCACCCGGGCATCGTACCGTCGCTCCCGACGATCTCCCATTCGCGCCCCCCGCCGGCGGCCGGACATCCCCGGAGGCCCGAACCGACTCTCCGGGGCGTGCACCCGCGGGGCGTGCACCCGCACTGGTCACGGGAATCAGCGCACCAGCGCACGGGCGGCCAGGACGCCGGGACGATCGGTGTCCTCGGGCCCGGGCGCGGCTAGACACTGGGGGTGAGCCATGCCTACGAAGCCGTCACATCCCGCCCCTAGCGTCGTCGCCATGACCTACACGACCCAACCACCCACGCTGTTCCATCCCCACGTCGAGGTCCGGGTGAGCAAGCGCCGGAAGAAGACCGCCGGCGCGCACTGGGAGGGCGACCGGATCGTGGTGGTGGTCCCCGCCCACCTGCGCGGCGCCGAGCGCGACGAGATGGTCGAGAGCCTCTCCCGCCGCGTGGCCCGCCATCGTCCCCACCTCCACTCGTCGGACGAGGAGCTCACACGGCGGGCCACCGCCCTCGGCCGGCGGTACCTCGAGGGTACGACCCCCGCCTCCATCCGCTGGTCCACCAACCAGCAGAAGCGGTGGGGCTCGTGCACCATCGCCACCCGCGAGATCCGCGTCTCCGAACGATTGCGGATGGCGCCGGCGTGGGTGCTCGACGCGGTCATCGTGCACGAGCTGGCCCACCTCGTCGAGGCGAACCACTCCCCACGCTTCCGGGAGCTCGAGAACCGCTACCCGAGGCGGCGGGAGGCGGATGCCTTCCTCGAGGGCTACGCACTGGGTCTGCACATGCCTGCCACCGGCCTGGACGGCGACGTCGCCGACGCCGGTCGCCTGGTGGCCTTCGACCGCGATGAGCAGGCCGACGGGGTCGCCGGCTTCCGACCGTGACCGTGCGGCAAGGTCACGCCGACGCCAGCGAGTCCCGGAATTCGGTTTTTCCTATAAATTCGACTTGATTAGTCTACTTTTGCCCGTTAGGGTGACGGCATGGCCCTCGCCTACCTCGATCCGGCCGCAGGTCCCGATCATGCTTCGTCCCCTCACCGCTCCGCGGACCTGCCGGCCGGATCGAGGGCTCCTCTCCGCGGGGACACCCGCTCACGACGCCAGGTCGACCTCCTGGCCGTCGCCCAAGGCTTCGCCGCCTCGGCCGGTGACATCGCCGAGCTCCGGGGACTCGCCCGGCGCTCGTGGATCCTCCTCGCCGTCACCGACCTGTTCGAGGCCTGGGCCATCGGGTGGCCACCGGGCGGTCGCATCGAGCTCCACGACCACGGCGAGTCACACGGCGCCGTGGCGGTGGCCACCGGCGCGCTCGTCGAGACCATCGTGCAGCCCACCACCCGCGGCGTGGCCCTCCTCGGCACCCATCGCATCCCGGCCGGGCAGTACCGGCGGTTCGGGCCGCACTACGTCCACGACATCATCAACGACGGTGACGACGACGCAGTCAGCGTCCACGTCTACGGGCCGCGGCTCGACACCATGACCTACTACCGGCTCGACGGGCGTGGCCGGCTCGAGGCCGGACGCACCGAGCACGTGGTGCCCGTCGGCCCCTTCGACACCACCAGTGCCCACGATCCTTCGTGAGCCCGTCGTCCGACGACCTGGTGGCCCGGGCGCGCCGGCGCATCGGCCGGACGGCCCCTGAGCGGCTGGCGTCGGTCACCGCCGACGGCGGCCTGATCATCGACATCCGACCGGCGGCCCAGCGATCGTCGGAGGGCGAGCTGCCCGGCGCCCTGGTGGTCGAGCGCAACGTGCTCGAGTGGCGGCTCGATCCGTCGGGCGACCACCGCCTGCCCGAGGTGACCGGCTTCGACCGGCCGGTGGTGGTGGTCTGCTCCGAGGGCTACGCCTCGTCGCTGGCCGCCGACTCGCTCCGCGCCTTGGGGTACGAGCGGGCCACCGACCTGGTCGGCGGGGACCGGGCCTGGCTCCGGCAGTGCTCGTCACCGACCGGCTCCTGACCGGGCACCGCCCGCACACCGACGCCGGTCGGTCCGTCCGTGGGCCCGCATCGTGGGCGCGGCGCACGATTCGCGACTACAACGGTGGGGTGGCCTACCTGTTGGCAGCGATCGCCGCCTCCGTCAACGCCCTGACGTCGGTCCTGCAGCGCATCGGCGTCGAGACGGCACCGCAGTCGACCGCGATGCGCATGAGCCTCATGGCCCACGCCGTGCGCCGCGGCATCTGGCTCATCGGCTTCGCCCTCATGCTGGTCGAGTTCGGGCTGCAGGCCACCGCTCTTCGCTTCGGCGAGCTGAGCGTCGTCCAGCCCGTGCTCACCACCGAGCTGCTGTTCCTCCTACTCATCCTCGGCGTCTGGTTCCGCTACCGGCTGACCTGGCGCGAATGGCTCGGCTCGGTGGTCATCGTGGCCGGCCTGGGCGGCTTCTTCCTGGCGGCCGCGCCGAGCGGTGGCAAGGCGGTGGCCGACGACCACCAGTGGCTGGTCGCCTCCATCGTGCTCATCGGGGCCATCACCACCTTCATCGTGGCCGCCCTGCGGGGGCCCCGCTGGTGGCGGGCCGCGTCGTTCGGTGCCGCCACTGCGGTCACCGCCGCCTACACCGCCGCCCTGACCAAGGCCATCACCACCTACACCACCGAAGGGTGGGGACACGTGTTCACCCACTTCCAGCCCTACATGCTGGCCGTCACCGGGCTGGGCACCGTCTTCCTCCTCCAGAACGCGCTCCACGCCGGGCCGATCACCGCGTCGCGGACCACGCTGGTCACGCTCAACCCGCTGGTGAGCATCGTCCTCGGCGTCACCCTCTTCGCCGACCGGCTCCGGTCCGGCCCGCTGTGGATCACCGTCGAGGTGGCGGCGCTGGCCGTCCTCGTCACCGGCGTGGTCGTGCTCGCCCGCTCGCCGCTGGTGGCCGGCGCCCACCCCGAGGGTGGGCCGGACGAGATGCTCGGCGGGGCCCGGCGCCGGGCACTCGAGGGAGCAGTGGTCGTCGGGGACGGCATTCCGGCGGTCGAGGTGGTGCCGTCCGTCGGCGGTACCCCGGTCGCCTGACCGGCGGCCACCGTGGAGAACTGGCTGATCCA
>JBKQRT010000273.1:0-7291 GCA_052143895.1 Acidimicrobiales bacterium
CCACGTCACCGGCGGCGACCACCCGGTCCGCGGCGAACAGCGACTCGTTGCACACCACCCCGTCGGCGACGGTCAGCCCCGATTCGTCGAGCCATCCGGTGACCGGCGTAGCCCCGACGCCGACCACCACCACGTCGGCCTCGAGCCGCGTGCCGTCCGCCAGGTCCACCACGACCGGGGTCGACCCGCCGAGCGCGGACAGGCGGTCGACACCGACACCGGTCCGGACACGCACGCCGTTGGCCCGGTGCAGCTGGGCGCAGGCTTCGCCCATCTCGGTCCCGAGCACCCGGCCCATCGGCGTGGGGAGTGCCTCGACCATGGTCACCTCTGCCCCGAGGCCCCGGCAGGTGGCCGCCACTTCGGCGCCGATGAACCCGGCGCCGATCACCACCACCCGGGCGCCCGGACCGCCGGCGTCGAGGCCGGCACGGATGGCCAGGCAGTCGTCGAGTGTCCGTAGGGTGTGGACCGCAGCGATCCCGTCGGCGGCAGGGAGCTGCCTGGCCGCCGCGCCGGTGGCCACCACCAGCCCGTCGTAGCGCAGCTCCGTCCCGTCGTCACAGGCCAGCTGCCGCCCGGCCGTGTCGAGCGAGACCGCACGCCGTCCGAGACGGAACTCGAGTCCGAGCGTGTCGAGCTTGTCGGGGGCGTGGTGGTGGATGCGTGTCACGTCCCAGGTGCCGGCGAGGAACTGCTTGGACAGGGGCGGACGGTCGTAGGGGGCGTGGATCTCGTCGCCGACGACGATGACCGGGCCGGCGTGGCCCTCGTGGCGGATCTCCTCGGCGGCTCGCAGGCCGGCCAGCGAGGCGCCGACCACCACGACGGTGGCGTCAGGGGCCAGGGGTTCGTCCATGGGGCGTCATCGTAGGGCCGCGGTCCGGCGGCGCGTCCACCCGGGTCTTCGGTGGCCCACCACGAGGTCGGTGCCCGTCGCGGGGCTCAGCCCCCGAACATCGTCATCCACTGCTCGGGGGTGCGCAGGCGGAAGACGTAGTTGTGGGAGCGGGTGTGCCCCATTGTCGCCGACGGGTCGGGCGAGTACCGGTGGCCAGGGTAGAGCACGGTCTCGTCGGGCACCCGCGCCAGGCGGGTGGTGAGCGACTCGTACATGGCCTCGGGGTTCCCACCGGGCAGGTCGGTCCGGCCACAGCCCTCCAGGAAGAGGGTGTCGCCGGCGATGATCCGGCCGTCGAGGAGGAAGCACTGGCTCCCCGGTGTGTGGCCGGGGGTGTGCACGAGGGTGATGGGTACCGACCCCACCGACACGACGTCCCCGCCGCCGTGGAGGACCAGGTCGGCCTGCCCGACCCCGGTGGAGCGGATCACCCACGGCGCCTCGTCGGCCTGCACGTGGACCGGCACCGGGACCAGCTCGAGGAGCCGGGTGACGCCTTCGATGCCCCATCCCATCATGTCGCCGCCCACATGGTCGGGGTGGTAGTGGGTGGCGAGGGCGCCGACCAGCCGCATGCCGTCCGCCTCGACGATCCGGAGGAGCTCGTCGACAGCGTAGGCGGGGTCGACCACCACGGCCTCGCCGGTTCGGCGGTCCCCCACCAGGTAGACGAAGTTGACCATCTGCTGGGCAACCGGGTCGTCGGCAGCGAAGTCGCGCCCGGCCAGGAGCTGGCGGAAGTAGAGGCGGTCGGCGGCGTCAGTCAGAGGAACCGGTGCGCTCGGATCGGTCATCGGTACACCTTACGGGGGAAGACGGCGTGGGGGCCCGCCACCCGGTCGAGGAAGACAAGGCCGTCGAGGTGGTCCATCTCGTGGAGCACGGCCCGGGCCTCAAAGGCATCCACGTCCAGGGTGCGCCGTCGCCCTTCGGGGTCGGTGCCGGTCACCGTCACCCGGGTGGCCCGGGCTACGTCGCCGGTCAAGTCGGGCACGCTCATGCAGCCCTCGCGGGCCACCTCGGGGTGCGACGCCGAGACGACCACGGGGTCGAAGAGGACGAACATCCCGTTGCACGACTGCGCCTTCCGGTGCCCGGTGACGTCGACGGCGAAGGCGCGGAGGCCGACACCGATCTGGGGCGCGGCGAGGCCGACGCAACCCGGCGACACCCGCATGGTGTCGACGAGGTCGACGGCGAGCTCGCGAGCCCGCTGGTCGATGTCCCCCACGATGGAGGACGCCGCCGTCAGCACCGGGTGGGGAAGCGCGACGACAGGACGGATCGGCACGGGTGGGCTGGTCCGCTCCGCTCAGAGGACGTCGACGTCGACGGGGTGAGCGTGGCACTGCACGCCGAAAGCCTCGGCCGAACGCTGCACCTCTTCGGCTGCAGCCTGCCCGTCCACACCGTCGGGGAACCCGACGGTGATGGTGAGGACATAGACGGGGTCGGCGTCGGTCCCGACCAGGCGGGTGGAGAGATCCACCACGTTCCCGCCGGCCAGGGCCAATGCCCGGGTGACGTGGTGGACGATGCCGGGGCGGTCGGCGCCGTGCACCGAGAAGGCGAAGGTCTGGCCGTCGTGCGTGTCGTCCGCGGCGCCGGTCGCCGCGGCGTGAGATCGGGAACCGTCGGGCGCCAGGGGGCGGACGGTCACGACGAGGTCCAGGGCCGCAGCCACCGGGGCCAGGGCCTCCTCGACGGCGGGGGCGGCCAGGCCATCCGGGAGGGCGGCGATCAGCAACACGGCGAAGTTGCCCCGCAGGATGCTCATCGACGAGTCCTCGAGGTTGCACCCGAGCTCCATCAGGACGGCGCTGAGCTCGGCCACGATGCCCGGCTGGTCGACCCCGACCGCGGTCAATGCCACATGGTCCACGTCGCTCACGCTGTCCCCCGCCGCCGGATCATCTCCCCGTTGTAGCCCAAACGGGCCCGGGGCCGAAACTGGCACCACCCGCCGGTGGCCACCGGGCCGATCGACGAGAGGCCGCCCATGGCCGACGGTGCCCCGAATCGATCTACAGTGCCACGAGGGACGCCGCGGCACCGCCCGACCACCGACCGGTGCCCGGGCGGTGGTCGGACCGTCGGAACCAGGAGGGGATCATGGTGACTCAGGCAGGCAATCCCGACACCAGCGGCCTCCGGACCGCCTCGGGCATGTTGCGTACTTGGGCCCGGGAGACCCCCAACGCACCGATGCTCACACTCGGGGAAACGACGCTCACGTGGGCCCAGGTGCACGAACGGGCCAATCGTGTCAGCCGGGCGCTGGAGCGTGAAGGCGTCGGACCCGGAGACCGGGTGGCTTTTCTCGACCGGAACGGCATCGAGTACTTCGAGGTCTTCTTCGGGTGCGCCCTGCTCGGTGCGGTGAGCGTGGCGGTCAACTGGCGGCTGGCCCCGGCGGAGATGGCGGCCATCATCGAGGACGCCGGCGCCTCGGTCCTCTTCTACGGGTCCGGCTACGACGCCGCTGTCAAGGAACTGGCACCCTCGGTCACCTGCGTCCGCGCCTGGGTCCCCCTCGACACGTTCGCCGAGTGGCGCGACTCGGGCGGGACAACGGGCGTCGAAGACCCGGGCTTCGACCCGGCGCCGGGCGACGTGGTGACGCAGCTGTACACCTCGGGGACGACGGGCCTCCCCAAGGGGGCGATGATCTCTGCCCGCAACATTTCCTGCATCCTGACCGAGGCCGATCAGGTCTTCCATATCGGTCCGGACACTGTGTCGCTCGTGGCCATGCCCCTGTTCCACATCGGTGGCTCGGGGTGGGCCCTCTGCGGGATGTCGCGGGGCGGCCATTCGGTCATCGTCCGCGACATCGACCCGGCCACGGTACTGCGCCTCATCGAGGAGCACCGGATCACCGAGACCTTTGTCGTCCCAGCCGTCCTCATGTTCCTTCTGGGGACGTCCGATCTGGCGGATGCCGACGTCAGCTCGCTGCGGACCGTGTTCTACGGCGCCTCGCCGATCAGCGAGGACGTCCTGGTTCGGTCCATCAACGCGCTCGGGTGCGATTTCGCCCAGGTGTACGGCCTGACCGAGACGACGGGGGCGATCACTTCGCTGATGCCGAAGGACCACGACCCCGACGGCCCACGCGCCGCCCTCCTCCGGTCGGCCGGACGGCCGTTCGACCACGTGGAGCTGCGCATCGTCGACGTCGAGGGGGGCGGGGACCTGCCTGTCGGCGCGGTGGGGGAGGTCTGGACCCGGTCCGATCAAAACATGCTCGGTTACTGGAACAAACCGGCGGAGACCGCCGCGGTCCTGTCTGACGACGGTTGGTTCCGCACCGGCGACGCGGGATGGATCGATGCCGACGGGTACCTCTTCCTGCACGATCGAATCAAGGACATGATCGTCTCGGGTGGGGAGAACGTGTACCCGGCCGAGGTCGAGAACGCACTGTTGGCCCATCCGGCGGTGGCGGACGCGGCGGTCATCGGCGTTCCCGACGACAAGTGGGGCGAGACGGTAAAGGCCGTCGTCGTCCGGGCCCCCGGTGCCACCGATGACAGCGAGGCTCTGGCCGCCGACATCATCGCCGCCACACGGACTCGGGTGGCGCACTACAAGTGCCCGACCTCGATCGACTTCGTCGAAGCACTGCCCCGGAACCCGTCGGGCAAGGTGCTCAAGCGGGAGCTGCGAGCGCCGTACTGGGAGCAGAGCGAGCGCAACATCCACTGAGGGTACGCGACTCCTTGGTTTGATGCCGGCCGGGACGGCAACTGGCGGCACTCACGCGGATGCCGCGCACACGGATGCAACGCAGGCGGCTGGCGCTCAGACCGGTGGCGCTCAGACCACTGGCACTCAGAAGAGCCCGGGGGGACCGTCCTCGTCGCCGGCATCCTCCTCCTCCTCGAGCTCCGACTCGATCTCGTCGGCCTCGACCGCGTCGAGCACGGCGTCGGTGGCAGCAGACTGGCCGATGGCCTCGAGCCGCGGAACAAGCTCCTCGACCCGCATGCGCGTCCGCCGGAGGCGCCGGTCGAGCTCGTCGACGATGTCTGTGGCCCGCTCCAACTGGTCGACCAGCCGGTCGACGTCGACGACACCGGTCTCGAACTCCTCGATGATGGCATCGAGCTCTGCACCCGCGCTCGAATAGCTCAGGTCGCTCACCGGGGTCCCCTCCCCCGCTGCTCCCGACGCACTGCGCCCACTTCCGCGTGTCACCATCGCCGCATCCCTTCGTCCTGTTGCCTTTCGGATCCTGTCGCGTCGCCCACCCCAGTGTGCCGGATCGCCGTCGAACCCGAGGCTGTCGTGGAGGTGCCACCACTGCCACCGGCGGGGACGACCTCGTCGGTGACCCGTGAAGCCACTTCGCCGTCGGACAGCCGGGTGAGCAGCAGCTCGCCCGCAGTCACTTCGGCGGCCGACCGGACGACCCGTCCGTTGCCGTCGCGGGTCACCGAGTACCCGCGCTCGAGCTGGCGCCGGTAGTCGAAGGCGCCGAGCAGGCGACGCCACTGGGCGGCCCGGAGCTCCTCCACCTGCAGGCAGCGGTCGGGAAGCGCAGCCAGTCGCGACGTGCGAAACCACAGCGACTCCTCGCCGGAAGCGAGTGACCGGACCGCACACCGGGCCAGGCCGGTCCCGGCGACGGCGAGCTGGCGCTCGCGGGCGTCCACCTGGCTCCGCACGGCGCCCCGTAGCGTGCGGGTCCGGTGCACGAGCCGTTCGGCGTGGCGGTCGAGCTGCGAGCGGGCCCCGGTCGCCATCCCGTGGCGGTGGCGGTCGAGCGTGCGCTCGGAGCGGGCCACCTGGTCACGGCCCAGGCGGCCGACGACGATGGCCGCCTCCAGGCCCATGCGCCAGTAGTCGGTGGCAAGACGGGCGAGTTCCTGCCCGCACTCGGTGGGCGTGATGAACGAACGGTTGGCCACCTCGTCGGCCACCGACTGGTCGCCGGTATGACCGATTCCGGTCCAGACCGGAGTGTCGGATGTGGCGATGGCCCGCGCCACCGGTTCGGCGTCGAACGTCGCCAGGTCCGCCTTGGACCCGCCGCCCCGCACCACCACCAGCAGGTCACACTGCTCGGCACGCAACCGTTCCAGCGACGCAGCCACCGACGCGGCGGCCTCGCGACCTTGGACCTGGGTGGCAGCGACCCGGACGTCGAAGGCCATCCCGGAGGCCTCCAGCTGCCCCAGGAAGTCGCGGAACCCTTCGGTGCCGGGGCTGGCCACCAGACCGATCCGGAGAGGCAGGCGGGGCACGGGGAGGCGCCGGTTGCGATCGAAGAGGTTCTCGTCGACCAGGGCCTTGATGAGGCGGGCCCGCTCAGCGGCCACCCTGCCGAGCAGCGCCTCGGTGTCGAGCTCCGAGAGGATGAAGCTGATATCACCCCTTGGCTTGTAGAGCTGGACCTCACCCTTCACCCGGACCACCAGGCCGGCGTCGAGGGTGATGCCCAGGTGGTCGAGGGTGCCCCGGACCCGGCTCCAGCGACCCGACCAGCACACCACCTTGAGGACGGGCGAGCCGTTGTCCTGGGCGTTGAGCGGATCGACCAGATCGATGTAGCAGTGCCCCCGGGAGCTCACATTGAACGAACGGACCTCGCCCGAGACCCAGACCTCGCCGGGGAAGGCTCCCTTGAGGGCGCGGTCGATGCGCAGGTAGAGGTCGCTGATCGAAAGGGAGTCCGGAGCGGACGCATCCGGCCGGGGCCGGGATCGTGGGGAACCGAGAGACACGGCGACAGGTTAGAACCACCGTGTGACCGGAGCGTCCACGCCGGAACCGAGCTGCTGGGACCTGGCGAGTCGGCGGGGTGCGAGGTCCGGTACGACGATCGTCTCACCGTGTATGGGGCGACCAGCTGTGGGACCATGGTGGGGACGGTGAGCCGGCCGGGTGGCCGCGGCTCGAACCGGACGGGGGCTGCCTCCGACCGGGACCGGGTCGAGGAAGGTCGGGACTCCACAGGGCAGGGTGCTGGTTAACGGCCAGTCGGGGCGACCTGCAGGAAAGTGCCACAGAGAACAGACCGCCGATGGCAGGGCCTCCGGGACCTGCACAGGTAAGGGTGAAACGGTGCGGTAAGAGCGCACCAGCGACCGGGGTGACCCGGTCGGCTCGGTAAACCCCACCCGGAGCAAGGTCGAACAGGGGGACGGACGGCCCGTCCGGTGCTCCTCACGGAGTGCCACCTCCAGGTAGACCGCTCAGATGGATGGCCACCCAACCCTCGAGAGAGGGTGGACAGAATCCCGCCTACAGGCCGGCTCACCGTCTACCAGGGAAAACGTAGCAAAGTGTCTAGTTTGCGGCTAGTCTTGGCACATGGCACGCAACTACGGCACCGGAACGAAGCAAGAGGTTCGGCCGGGGGTCTGGCGGCTCCGGGTCTGCGTT
>JBKQRT010000274.1:0-2904 GCA_052143895.1 Acidimicrobiales bacterium
CCCCGTTCAACGGCACGTCGTCGGGGTCGATGAACAGATCGTTGGGGAGCGCACCCGACGAGAGGAGACCGAGCGCCCGCTCGAAGCCCCCGAGGTCGTACACGAACGAACCGCACACGTGCAGCTCGTTGAGGATCATGCGGTTGGAATCGAAGGTCGGGTGCGCGATGCCCGCCCCCACCATCACGAGCACCCCGCCGCGGCGCAGCTGACAGAAGCCGGCCTCGACGGCCTCCTTCTTCCCGGAGCACTCGAGCACGACGTGGACGGCACGGCTGGAGATCCTCTCGGGCTCCCTCGGCGTGAAGATCTCGAGGCCGGAAGGATCGATGACCTCGGTCGCCCCCACGTCGCGGGCCAGACGCTTGCGGCCTTCCGACGGCTCGACCACCGTGACGCTGTCGACACCCATGGCCCGCAGTGCGGCCACCGTCAACGCGCCGATGGGCCCGGCGCCGATCACCATGGCCGTGTCGCCGGGGGCGATGCCCGAACGGGTGATGCCGTGCAGGGCCACCGCCAGCGGTTCGGCCAGCGCGGCATGGCGGGCCGAGAGCCCTTCCGGGAGGCGCAGGACCCCGGCGGCGCGGGCGAGGATGAACTCGGCGAAGGCACCGTCGCCGCTGTCGGTGATGGGGCCGCTGCGGTTCTCGCACTGGGACGGCTTGCCCTCTCGGCACCGCCGGCAGATTCCGCACTTCGGCGAAGAGCCGCCGACGACCCGTTCGCCGACCGACCAGTCGTCGACGTCGTCCCCCACGGCGGCGATGGTCCCGGCCCACTCGTGTCCGGCCACCGCACCGGGCTTGAATCCCCACCCGTCGCGCAGCTGGTGGATGTCGGAGCCGCAGATGCCGCAGTGGTCGACGCGTACGAGCACCTGTCCCGCGCCCGGCCGAGGGACGGGACGATCCTCGACGGTGACCACGCCGGGCGACTGGTAGACGGCGGCGGACATTGCGAGGGGAAGCTCGGCCACGGGCGCAACGTTAGGCGCGGTCGTTCAGCCAGGCGAGGCCCCCGGCCAGGTGGCGCAGGAAGACCGTGCTCTCCCAGGCCTGGGGAAAATGCCCGAGCGCGGTGTAGAACGTGCGACCCTTCTCGTCGCCGTGGCACCAGGCGAGGGGGAAGCCGCTCTCGGGGACCCGGCCCCCGGGAACGGAGAGGTCGACCTGCCCGTCGGCCAGCCGGAGCAGCACACGGGCCCCGGGGTGCAGGGAGCGGAACAGGTAGATCTCATCGCGCCACTCCCACGTCGGGCCCAGGTGCGCCGTGGACGGGTGCTGCCGGTCGACCACGTCGATGGCGAACTCCTGCGTCCAGGGGTGGCCGTCGAAGCGGGCGCCGATCAGCGAGCCGTACTCGGGCCAGCCGTAACAGGCATCGGTCGCCGAGTGCACGCCCAGGACGCGGAGGCCACCGGCGTGCCACGACTCGACCACCGCCGCCCGCTGGGTCGGTGTGAACGGAGTCTCCCCGATGGTGAAGAGGGCGAGGACGCCGCTGGCGCGCAGCTCGAGTGGCGAGAGGTCCCGCACGTCGTCGACGACGACCGGGGAGAGGCCGGCGTGCTCGGCCAGCTCCGCCAGGGCGGTGGTGGCCTGGCCCAGCACCCCGTGCACACCCGCCGGGCCGTCCGCGTACGGCGCCACCTGGGTGACGATCAGCATCGGCTGGGGCATGGCTGCCACTCTAGGGTTGGTGCCGAGTCGACAGGGATGTTGAGACGACAGAGAGGAAGCGCGGCATGAGCACCGCACGCCAGCAGGAGATCGCGGCCACACTGCAGCGGCTGGGTTCGGCCACGTTGGGCGAGGCGGGTGGCCTCGCCACGGACCGGCGCCTCAAGCCCGCCTGGCCCGGTGCCGCCCTGGCCGCGCCGGCGTACCCGGTCGGCTGTACGCCGGGGGACAACCTGGCCGTGCATGTCGCCGTCACCACCGCTCCCGCGGGCAGCGTCCTGGTGGTCGACGTGGGTCCGGTGCCGGACCGGGGCTACTGGGGTGAGGTGCTCACGACGGCGGCAGAGGCGGCCGGGCTCGTCGGCCTGGTCATCGACGGCGGCGTCCGTGATGTGGCGGCGCTGCAGGCACACCGCTTCCCGGTGTTCTCGTCCACTATCTCGCTCCCCGGCGCCCGGAAGGACCAGCCGGGCACGGTAGGCGCTCCGGTCACGGTCGGTGGTGTCCCGGTGGCCCGGGGCGACTGGGTGGTGGGCGACGTGGACGGCGTGACGGTCGTGCCGGCGGCGTCGCTGGACGCCGTGTGCGCGGCGGGGGAGGCCCGGGAGGCCAAGGAGGCCGGGTTCTTCGCCGCGTTGCGGGCCGGGGTCACGACCGTGGAGCTCCTCGGCCTCGACGCGTCGTTGATCACCGTGGTCGAGGGTTGAGGTCGTCCCGGCCCGAGGGCTCGACCGTCCAACTCGCCGTGGCGGTTTGTTTGACGGAGACGGCGAGATATCCTCTCGGCACACCAGAAGCGCCTCTGGGAGACTCCGGCGGCATCTTCGTTCAAAAGAGGGGAAGGCAACGTGGCGATTCGCCTTAGCGTCTTTTATCCGTCGACCGAAGGCGCAACCTTCGACCACGACTACTACCGGGACAAGCATGTGCCGCTGGCGGCGAAGACGTGGGGCCTGGACGGCTACGAGATCGACAAGGGCATCGACGGTCCGTACGTGGCCGCGGTCCACTTTCGATTCGATTCGCAAGAAGCCCTGGCCGCCGCGCTGGCCAACGAGCGCACCGGCGACGTGCTGGCCGATGTCGCCAACTACACCTCGATCGCGCCCGTGCTCCAAACGAGCGAGATTGTGGACTGACTGACGAAAACAGCCGATCAGTCCTCGAGGGCGGCGGCAAGGCGCGCGAGGGTAGCGCTCATGGTCAGACGATTTCGTTCAGC
>JBKQRT010000275.1:0-16976 GCA_052143895.1 Acidimicrobiales bacterium
TTCCGCCAGGTCGGCATCGCCACCGGCATCGCCGGGCTGGGGGCGGTGTTCCTGAGCCTGGTCCGGCCCGACACCGTCGACGCCCTGGCCGCCACGCCCGCCGGCCGGTTGGTCCTGTCCCACGGCAGATCCCAGCTGACCACCGCCATCTCGGGGGGCGGGGTCCGCGAGGCGGCGGCGGCCATTCCACTGGCCAGCGCCCGCAACGCACTCATCAACGCCTACCAGGTCGGGTTCACCACGGCCTTCAACCGCCTGATGGTCATCTCCACCCTGGTGGCCTTCGCCGGCGCCATCGGCGCGCTGGCGCTGGTCCGCGAGCGCGACTTCGTCCCGAGCGTCTCCCCCGAGGTCGGAGCCGCACCCGGTGACGCCGCCGCCCGGCCGGATGCGGACGGCGACGCCCCGGTCGGGCCGGTCACCGGTGCCCGCGGCCCCGATCTCCCCTCCGCGGCACCGACCGGCTAGGTGCCGGCCGGCCCCGCCGGCACGGGCAGCTCCGAGCCGCCGCCCGACCGCCCGGCACCGCGGGCTCCGGGCGAGCCGCACCCGTCGCGACTCCACCCCGACGACCCCCACCGGGCGGCGATCCTGGCGGCCCACTCGGCGGCCGTGGCCGCCGGATCGCCCACCTACCCCGACCCGCGGACCGGCGTGGCGGTGTTCACCGCCACCGCGCTCCTCCGGCGACGGCACTGCTGCGGCTCGGGATGCCGGCACTGCCCCTACCTGGTCTGACCGGGGTTCTAGCACTCGCGATCACTTCTAGGGATTTCCGTAGACCATCGGTGGCCACTCGTGCGGCTCCGGCGATCGAAGTCCGCCTATGGTGCCCTCTCGGGCCCGGCACGCGCCCGAACCGACAGACCGTGACCCGACCACGGAGGAGATCGCCATGAAGACCAGGCTCACCAACATCCTCGGCGTCGAGCATCCCGTGATGCTGGCCGGCATGGGAGGGGTATCCTACGCACCGTTGGTGACGGCCGTGTCCGAGGCCGGGGGCTTCGCCTGCCTGGGCGCCTCCACCATGAGCACGGAGCGCATGGTCGCCGAGATCGCCGAGGTCCGGGCGACGACCGACAAGCCGTTCGGCGTCGACCTGCTGACCGCCATGCCCGGCGACCTGGTCGGTCAGGTGGGCCGGATCATCGAGGGCGGTGCCTCGGTCTTCGTGGCCGGTCTGGGTGTCCCGGCCGATGTCGTCGACCTCTGCCACAACAACGGTGTGCTGGTCGTGAACATGTGCGGCAAGGTCGACCATGCCCGCCGGGCGCTCGACGCCGGCTGCGACGTGGTGGTGGCCCAGGGCACCGAGGCCGGGGGGCACACCGGGCTGGTGGCCACCATGCCGCTGGTGCCCCAGATCGTGGACGCGGTCGGGTCGCAGATCCCGGTGGTGGCGGCGGGGGGCATCTTCGACGGCAGGGGGCTGGCCGCTGCGTTGGCACTCGGCGCCGACGGGGTGTGGGTCGGGACCCGGTTCATCGCCACGCCGGAAGCCCGGTCGGTGGCCGGGTACAAGGACGCCCTCATCCGGGCCGGCGAGGACGGCACCACCATCAGCCGGGCATTCTCCGGCAAGACCATGCGGGTGGTGCGCAACCGCTACACGTCCTTCTTCGACGAGCACCCCGCCGAGCTCCGGCCCTTCCCCGAGCAGCTGAGCCGGTCCATGAACGACGGCGCCTTCCACCTCGGTGGGGGCGAGGACACCCCCGATATCGACCCCGAACGCGAGTGCTATCCCTCCGGTCAGGGCGTGGGTGCCATCCAGACGCTCATGCCGGCCGCCGCCATCGTGCATCAGATGGTGGAACAGGCCGAGCAGGTCCTCGCCCACCTCGCCGACCTCGCCCACCTCGCCGACCTCGCGGCTGAGCCCGGCACGCCACGGTCAACACCGGTCCCGGACTAGAGGACGCTGACCAGCAGGAGAAGGACGAGCCCCACCACGACGATGGCGACGACGAGCAGGCGCCACGTCTGGCGGCGGGCTGGGAGCTCGTCGTCGTCGCCCCAGTCCCAGAAGTCCGGGTCGTCCGGGTCGACAGGGACCGGTCCCACGGGCGTCGGCATCGACCAAGTCTAGAGAACGGTCGCCGGACGGGGCGTCACCCCGGGCCGAGCACCGAGCGGTCGGCGGCCCGCAGCCCGGCGATGATGTCCCGGTAGGTGCCGGCCGAGTCGTCGCCCAGCGAGTCCGTGTCCAGCCAGCGGATCCCGTGCTCGCCGCGGTGACGGTCCACGCCGTAGAGCCCGAACCGCGGCTCGTAGGAGCCCCACTCGTAGTTGTCCACCAACGACCAGTGCCAGTAGCCGTGGACGGGCACACCGGCGTCGACGGCCGCCATCACCGCCGCCAGGTTCCCGCGCAAGTACCGGCAGCGGTCCCACCCGTCAGAGCGAGAGTAGGGCCGCCCGTTGCGGACCCGGTTGCACAGTCCGTTCTCGACCACCCACAGCGGGAGATCCGGTGCCAACCCGTGCTGGTCCATCAGCCAGCGGGTCAGCCCCTGGGGTTCGGGGACGTCGTCCCACAGCTCGCGGACCGGCATCGCACTGCGACCCCCGGCCGTCCGGTGGCCGGGCACTCGGAAGTGCCGGCCCGCCTTCGGGTCGTAGTAGTCGAGACCCAGTGCGTCGAGGGTGCGTTCGTGGGGGCTGTCGAACAGGGCGTCCACCGCTCGACGTGGGGCGGGGCGATTCCGACCGTCGTCCCGCCGGCGCCGGCTGCCGTAGGTGGCCAGGGCGGCGCTCGACGCCCGGAGCACCCGCTCCATGGCACCGGACGGCGGGAACGACGCGTCATGGCGACGGCGCCGCTCGTCGATCCACTCGTCGAGGTCACGGCGGTCCACCCCGGCACTGCGGGCGAGCAGCAGGTCGGTGAGCATGCGGTCGTACTCGTACACGCTGAGGCAGCTGTTGTTGGTGGTGACGAGCGCGTCGGGCCGTCCGCGGTGGATCACCTCGTACCCGGCGACGTGGGCGGCGAGCAGGTTGTCGACGGCGATGGCCACGTCCCCGAAGGCGAGCGACCGGCCGGGGGGGAACATCCCGAGGAGCCACGATCCGAGGGCCAGCACGTTGATCTCGTTGATGGTCACCCAGTGGCGCACCGACGGCGCCAGGGCGTCGACCACCACCTCGGCCCAGGCCGCGTAGCGGGCCGGGGCGTCCGGGCGGAGCCAGAAGTCCTCGCCGAGCCACGACGGGTGGGTGAAGTGGTGCAGCGTCACCAGCGGGGCGAGACGGCGGTCGACGCAACCGGCCACGATCTCCCCGTACCGGGCCAGGGCCGCCCGGTCGACGCCGCGATCGTCGGGGAAGACTCGGGCCCATTCGACGCCGAGCCGGAAGGAGTCGCACCCGAGGGCGGCGGCTCGGTCGAGGGCCTCCTCGGGGCGGTCCCAGAACCCCACCGCCGTCCCCGAGGGCTCGACCCGACCGACCTGCTCCCAGGCCAGCCAGTTGTTGGCGGGCTCGTCGGGGCCGTTGTAACCGCCCTCGACCTGGAACCCAGCGGTGGCCACCCCGAACAGGAACCCGGGGGGGAGGGGCGTGCCGGCAACCTCCGTATCTGTCGCCGGTCGTCCGTTCGAGGACACGCTCCCCACCTTTCTCCGTGCCGTCTGGCCGCCCCTGTCGGATGGCGATGGTAGCTTGCGCCCCGGCACGCACCGTCCGCCACGGTGCCGTACTGCCCCGGACGAGCGCCGCACCCCCTGACCGCCATGACCGACGCCCACGACGATCCCGAACGCATCCCGGTGGTCGTGGCGTCGGGACAGTCCATCGAGCGCACCGAGCTGGTGAGCCCCGTCGATCTCATGGAGCGGGCGTGCGAGGCCGCCTTCGCCGACACACCACGGCTGCGGGACGCCATCGACCGCCTGTCGGTCGTGGACATCATGACCCGGACCGGCCCGGCGCCGGCCACCGAGCTGTCCCGGCGCATCGGGGCGGCCGCGTCCCGGTGCGAGGTCACCACCATCGGCGGGAACACCCCGCAGTGGCTGGTCACCCGAGCGGCGGCCGACATCGCCCGGGGGGACCTGTCGGCCACGCTCATCGCCGGGGCCGAAGCCCTCCGCTCGTCCCGGGCCAGGAGAGCCGCCGGTCTCCCCCGGGAGCTCGGCGCCGTCGACCTGGCGCCGGACCCGGTGGTCGGCGACGACCGGCCCGGCGTCGGCCCCGCCGAGTCGGCCATCGGCCTCGTCGTCCCCATCCACCTCTATCCGATGTTCGAAAGTGTGGTCGCGGCCAGGGCGGGACGCGACGCCGGTGCCCACCGTCAGGTCATGGCCGCACTGCTGGCGCCGTTCACCGGGGTCGCCGCGTCCAACCCGTACGCGTGGTTCCCAGAGGCCCTGACCGCCGACGCCATCGCCACCCCGAGCCCGGACAACCGCATCGTGAGCGAGCCCTACACCAAGCGGATGACCGCCTTCCTCGGTTCGGACCAGGGCGCGGCGCTGATCGTCTGCTCGCTGGCCGCCGCCCGGCGGGCGGGTGTCGCCGACCGCGCCGTATTCATCTGGTCCGGTGCCGATGCCACCGATGTCCAGTTCCCCTCGGCCCGCCCCGATCCCGGTCGGTCCCCGGCCATCGCCGCCGCCGGGCGGGCGGCGCTCGAGGCGGCCTCGGCGGCAGCCGGGCCCGCCGGGCCGGTCGCGGTCGACGACCTCGAGGTGCTGGACCTCTACTCGTGCTTCCCCTCGGCCGTCGAGCTGGCCGTCGACGCGCTGGGCATCGACCCCGGCGACCAGCGCGGGCTGACCGTCACCGGCGGGCTGCCCTACTTCGGTGGGCCGGGGAACAACTACACGACCCACGGCATCGCCGCGGTGACCGACGCCCTGCGCACCGGGTCCGGCGGTGACCGCCGACCCCGGCTGGGCCTGGCCACCGGGCTGGGCTGGTTCATCACCAAGCACGCCCTCGGGGTCTACGGCTCGACGCCGCCCTCCTGGGGATTCCACCGGGGCGACCCCTCGGTCGCCCAAGCCGAGATCGACGCGGCGGCCGCCACGGTCGCCCTCAAGGTCGAGGCCCCGACCACCGCCACCGTGGTGGCCGTCACCGTGGTCAGGGACAGCGACGGCGAGCCAGTCGGCGCACCGTTGTTCGCCCGCCTGCCCGACGGCCGTCGCATGGCTCTCGCCCCGGCCGACGACGAGGTCGTCCGCGCGATGGGCCAGCTGGACGTGCCCGGTCTCGTCGGCAGCCCGGTTGTCGTCGCGGCCGGCGCACCGCGCTACCGTCTGGCCACCGGCTGACCCCAGGAGACCGCCATGTCCGAAGTGCTTCGTGACCGCCACGGTCACATCGAGATCCTCACCATCAACCGCCCCGAGGCCCGCAACGCCATCAACGGGGCGGTGTCCCGGGCGTTGTCGGCGGCGTTCGACGAGCTCGAGGCCGACGACGACTGCTGGGTGGTCATCCTCACCGGCGCCGGCGACAAGGCGTTCAGTGCCGGCATGGACCTGAAGGCCTTCACCGCCGGCGAGGCCGGCGAGATCATGGGGGCGAAAGGAGGCTTCGGCGGGATCGCCCAGCGCGACTTCCCGAAGCCGCTGATCGCCGCCGTCAACGGGTCGGCCCTGGCCGGCGGGTGCGAGATCATGCTCTCCTGCGACCTGGTGGTCGCCGTGGAGGAGGCCACGTTCGGCATTCCCGAGGTCAAGCGCGGGCTCATGGCCGGCGCCGGCGGGCTCATCCGGCTCCCGAAGCGCATCCCCCGGGCCATCGCCCTCGAGCTGGCGCTGACCGGCGACCCCATCGACGCCCAGCGGGCACTGGCCCTCGGGCTGATCAACCGGGTCGTCCCTGCCGACACGCTCATGGATGAAGCCCTCGCCCTGGCCGGCACCATCGCCGACAACGCCCCGCTTGCCGTGCGGGCCTCCAAGCGGGTCATGAAGCAGGCCGGGGAGCTGCCCGATGCCGAGGGCTGGGCCATCAACAACGCCGCGGTGCCCGAGGTGTTCGGCTCGGCCGATGCCATGGAGGGCCCGATCGCCTTCGCCGAGAAGCGCAAGCCCAACTGGACGGGCCGGTAGGCCGGGCGGACCGCCCAAGCCCCGCAAGAGGAGATGCGCCGTGACCCTCGTGACGCAGGTGGCCGCCAGCGGACCCACCCTCTCGGACGGGCTGGGTGGGTTCCGGCTGATCCTCCACGTGCTGGCCGCCACCATCTGGGTGGGGGGTCAGTTCACGGTGGCCGGGCTGCTGCCGACTATCCGCAGCCTCGGCGAGGACGCGCCGAAGAAGGTGGCCCAGGCCTTCGCCCGCCTGCTGTGGCCCGCCTACGCCGTGCTCGTGGTGACCGGCTTCTGGAACATCAGTGCCGTGGGGGTCAAGGGCGCCACCACTGCCTGGAAGACGGTGCTCATCGTCAAGATCGTGGTGGTGGCCCTGGCCGGCGTGGCCGTGTTCCTCCACCAGCGGTCCACCAGCCGCCGGGCCCTCGCCGTCTGGGGGGCGATCGGCGGCATCGCCTCGGTGGCGGCCCTGTGCCTTGGGGTCTTCCTGGCCGGCTGACCTGCCCGGACGGACGGCCCATCCGGACCCGCCGGCCGCACCGAACAGTCGCTGCGTCCCCGAACCTGCTGCGCAGCGAGCCAGGTCGGACGGGTCTAACCTGGGAGCAGCGTCGACAAGGGAGATACGACCGTGCATTTCAGCCCACCTGCAGACCTCTTCGGCGAACAAGGACTCATCGTCATCATCGTGATCGCGGTCGTGTTGTTCGGCTCCACCCAGATCCCCAAGCTCGCCCGGTCCCTGGGCTCGGCCCAGAAGGAGTTCAAGAAGGGCCTCGAGGAGGGCGGGTCGGACAAGGGCACCGCCGCCGGATCTGCGGCCGGGGCCAAGGGCACGCCCGGCGACAGCGCACCGGATTCGTCCTCGTCCTGACCCCGTCGACGCCATGACCGAGGGGCCCGGCGACCGGGATGGTTCCCCCTCCCCCCGGCGGATGCGGCAATGGCTGCCGTTCTGGCTGCTCCAGCTGGCCGAACTGGTGCTGGCCGTGGTGTTCGTCGACCTGTCCGTCCATGTGCACAACGGCGGGGTGCTGGTCGGCGCGGCCGTCGTCCTGACCCTGCTGGCCCTCACCGCCCGGGGCCCGCTCGGCCTGGTCCGCATCTGCGGGCCCCGGCTCCACCTCGCCCTGGTCGTGGCGGTGGCCGTGGCGCTGGTGGCGACGCCGATCGTCCCGGCCCTCCGTCCCGACGTCGAGGGCATCATCGTCATCGTCTTCGGCGCGGTGGGCCTGGTCCGCCTGGCCACCCTCACCCGGACCACCGCCCTCACCCGGACCACCGCCCTCACTCGCCAGGGGCCGAGCCCGGGATCCGGTGGCTCGCCGGTCATCGGCACCACGGCGACGGTGGCGGGACCCGACGCCGCGCCCAGTGGATCCGCCGCTGCTCCGCCCACCGCACCCGGACCGTCGCCCGCACCGCCCACGGGTGCCGCGGCACGCTGGGCCGGGCGGACCGCGGCGGTGGCCGCCGCCTCGGGCAGGCGTGCAGTGGACAAGCACCGGCCCGATGCCGAGGCGCGGGTCAAGAGGACCCTCCGGAACGCCGGCAGGGTCGCCGGCCGGTGGGCGGCGCCGCCGGACGGCCGGAGCGACACCGACGGCTGACGGGTGCCCCCGCGTCCCGGCGGGAGGTACGGTGCGCTGACGCCGCTCAGGGGGACCAGATGACCGACGCGCCCGACGTACTCGCCGTCGCCGACCGACTGTGGCGGGGAGAGATCACGACCGCCGAGCTCCACCCGCTGAGTCCGACGCCAGGACTGGCCGAAGTGGCCGACGACGTGTCCTTCGTCCCCTCCTTCGCCAACGTCTCGGCGCTCCGCACCGACGACGGCCTGCTCCTCGTCGACACCGGCAGCGCCTTCATGGCCGCCGAGATCCACCGCATCCTGCGGACCTGGTCGCCCGCCCGGCTCCACACCGCGGTGTACTCCCACGGCCACATCGACCACGTCTTCGGCGTGCCGGTATGGTCGGCCGAGTCGGCGGCCTCGGGGTGGCCCGAGCCGGTGGTGGTCGCCCACGAGGCCCTGCCCGCCAGGTTCGACCGCTACGTCATGACCGCCGGCTACAACGGCATCATCAACCGGCGGCAGTTCGCCGTCGACTCGTTCGAGTGGCCGACCGAGTACCGCTACCCCGACCGCACCTACCGCGACCAGCTCGAACTGGAGGTCGGAGGACGGCGGGTCGAGCTGCGCCACGCCAAGGGGGAGACCGACGATCACACCTGGACCTGGCTCCCCCACGCCCGGGTCCTCTGCTGCGGAGACCTGTTCATCTGGGCGTCGCCCAACGCCGGAAACCCGCAGAAGGTCCAGCGCTACCCGCTCGAGTGGGCCGACGCACTGCGCCAGATGCTGGCCCTCTTCGACGGGCCCGGCGGCGGCCCCGAGGTGCTCCTGCCCGGCCACGGCTACCCGGTGGTGGGCGCCGACCGGGTGCGCCAGGCGCTCGCCGACACCGCCGAGCTCCTCGAGTCGCTGGTCGAACAGACCCTGGCCCTCATGAACGCGGGCGCCCGCCTCGACGAGGTCATCCACACCGTCACGCCACCCGCTGCACTCATGGAGCGGCCGTACCTCCGACCGGTCTACGACGAGCCCGAGTTCGTCGTGCGCACGGTGTGGCGCCGCTACGGCGGCTGGTGGGACGGCAATCCGGCCACCCTCCAGCCCGCGCCGGAGCGCTCGCTCGCCCTCGAGCTGGCTGAGCTGGCCGGCGGGGCCAGCGTCCTGGCCGACCGGGCCCTCGACCTCGCCGGTGCGTCGGCCGGAGGAGCACCGGGGGCGAACACCGCGGACGACGCCGACCTCCGGATGGCCGGCCATCTGGCCGAGATGGCCTGGCTGGCAGCGCCCGACGACGCCGCGGTGCAGGAGGCCCGCTGCCAGGTCTTCACCCGGCGGGCCGACGCGGCGACCTCGACCATGGCCCACGGCGTCTTCTCGTGGGCGGCCAGGGAGTCCGGCGGCGGCCGTTCGGGCGATGCTCGGTGAGCTGCCGCCCGGAGCACGCTCGCCCACCTCTCTGAACTGGGAATTCGCCGACCGGAATTCGGGCGCGTGCTCAACTTCTAATTCTGGTCCGGTCCCCACTAGTGTCATCGCCGTGCATCCGCTCACAACCCGGTCCTGGCGCTCCGCGCCGGGCAGCGACCAGCCGCTGACCGCACCCGCCGACCGACCGTGCCGGCCCGAGCCGACGGGCCGCGGACGCCGGTCGCGGTGGATGGTCGGGTTGGCCGTCGCCGCCCCCCTGCTGCTCGGCGGGTGCAGCTTCTTCCCCTCGTACGGCACCAGCCGGGGTGCGACCACCCAAGGGCAGGACACCTTCAAGCTCTACTCGGGGATGATGACCACCGGCATCATCGTCGGCGGCCTGGTGTTCCTGCTCATCCTCTTCACCGTCTTCCGGTTCCGACGCCGCTCCGACGAGATGCCGCGCCAGTTCCACGAGAACATCCCCATCGAGATCCTGTACACGGTGATCCCCGTCCTCATCGTGGCCGGGTTGTTCGTGTTCACCGTCCTCACCGAAAACAACGTGGATGCCACAGTGCCGGTCAACGCCACCGTCACCTCCACCGGCCGGCCGGTGGTCGACATCCGGGTCACCGCCTTCCAGTGGGGCTGGCGGTTCGACTACCCGAGCCTCAACGTCGGCGTAGCCGGCGAGACGACCAACGGTCCCGACGACCACGGCCCCCAGATGGTGGTGCCGGTGGGCCAGACCGTGCAGATCACCCTGGTCTCGAACGACGTGATCCACGGCTTCTACGTGCGGGACTTCGACTTTCAGCGCATGGCCCTCCCCGGGGTGACCAACGTGTTCGACCTCGACGTCGTCCGCCAGGGGACCTTCCCCGGGCAGTGCTCGGAGATCTGCGGCCTCTACCATTCCGAGATGCTGTTCAGCGTGCGCTCGGTCAGCCCGTCGCAGTTCCGGCTGTGGGCGAAGGCCCAGGTGGCGGCCGGCCACACCCTGCAGCTGGGCGGATCGTCGGCGGCGAACACGCCGCCGCTCGAGACCCACATCACCCCCTCGAACGCCCTGGCACCACCTTCGACGGCAAAGGGAAGCGTATGACCACCACCATCGAACCGCCCGACCTGGTCAGCCCCGAGCAGCCCGGTGGGCCCGACCGTCACCCGCCGGTCGAGCACCACGACGACCACGACCACCACGAGGGACCGACCGGAATCCTCAACTGGCTCACGTCGACCGACCACAAGGTCATCGGCAAGAGCTACATGATCACCTCGCTGGTGATCTTCTTCATCGCCGGCGTCATGGCCCTGGTCATCCGGGCCCAGCTGGCCAACCCGAACTCGTCGCTGGTCTCCTTCCAGACCTACAACGTGCTGTTCACCATGCACGGCAGTCTCATGCTCTACCTGTTCGCCGGGCCCTTCGCCTTCGGCGGCCTGGCCAACTACATCGTCCCGCTGCAGGTGGGCGCGCCGGACATGGCCTTCCCTCGCCTCAACGCGCTGTCCTACTGGCTCTACCTGGGCGGCTCGATCCTGATGATGTCGAGCTTCCTGGTGGCCGGCGGGGCGGCCAGCTACGGCTGGACGGCCTACGCCCCGCTGTCGAACGCGCTCAACTCGCCCGGCACCGGCGTCGACCTCTGGCTGATGTCCCTCGGCCTGACCGGGTTCTCCGCCATCTTCACCGGGGTGAACCTGTGCGCCACCATCTTCTACCTGCGGGCGCCGGGGATGACCATGTTCCGGGTGCCGATCTTCTCGTGGAACATGTTGGTGACCGGCATCCTCATCCTCATCGCCTTTCCCGTGCTATTCGGCGCGGTGGTCATGCTCTTCTGCGACCGGCACTTCGGGACCCACATCTTCACCGTGCAGGGTGGTGGTGTGCCCGTGCTCTGGCAACACCTCTTCTGGTTCTTCGGCCACCCGGAGGTGTACATCCTCGCCTTGCCCTACTTCGGGATGGTCACCGACATCATCCCGGTGTTCTCCCGCAAGCCGATGTTCGGCTACAAGGGCATGGTCTTCGCCACGATCGCCATCGCCGCCCTCTCCACCGGGGTGTGGGCCCACCACATGTTCACGACCGGGGTGGTCCTCCTCCCGTTCTTCTCACTCCTCTCGTACCTCATCGCCGTGCCCACCGGGATCAAGTTCTTCAACTGGATCGGCACCATGTGGGGCGGACAGCTGAGCTTCCAGACGCCGATGCTGTTCTCGATCGGGTTCCTCTTCGCCTTCCTCATGGGCGGGGTGACCGGCGTGCTGCTGGCCTCGCCGCCGGTGGACTTCATGACCCACAGCACGTACTTCGTGATAGCCCACTTCCACCAGGTGCTCATCGGGACGACGGTCTTCGCCGGATTCGGCGGGTTCTACTTCTGGTACCCGAAGATGTTCGGCCGGATGCTCAGCGAGAAGCTCGGCAAGCTGCACTTCTGGTTCCTGTTCATCGGCTTCTGGGTCACGTTCATGCCCCAGTACCTCCTGGGCCTGGACGGCATGCCCCGCCGCATCGCCTCCTACGCGCCGGACACCGGGTGGACCACCGACAACGTGATCTCCACGGTCGGTGCCTTCATCCTCGGGGCGTCGTTCCTCTTCTTCCTCGTCAACCTCTGGGTGTCGTGGCGCAAGCCGGTCAGCGCCGGGGACAACCCGTGGGACGGCCAGGCGCTCGAGTGGTTCACGTCGTCCCCGCCGCCGCACCACAATTACACCCAGCTGCCGCCAATCCGCTCCGAGCGGCCGACGTGGGACTACAACCATCCCGAGCACCACAAGGTCCACCACCCCGGTGCGCAGCCCCTGCCCGACAAGGAGACCGTGGGAGCCAGCTCATGAGAGTCGACGGACTGTTCCTCGGGGTGATCGGCGTCTTCTTCGGCGTCATCGCGCTCGTCTACTGGTTCACCAGCTACGAGGACGCCGGGTTCCTCATGCTGATCGGCTCCGCGCTGCTCGGCCTGCTGCCCGGGTCCTACTACCTGTGGTGGTCGTACAAGATGAAACCGCAGGTCAACGACGACCCCGAGGCGGGCATCGCCGACGGGGCCGGGACGGTGGAGTCGTTCCCCGGCTCCAGCATCTGGCCGTTCGTCCTCGGCATGGGGGCGATGTTCGCCACGCTGACCTTCGTGTTCGGCCTGTGGCTGGCGCCCCTGGCCGGCGCCCTCATCCTCTCGGCCGCGGTCGGGGTGACCGTCGAGAGCCGGCGGGGCGGCACGGTCTGACGCCGCTGGCCGTCCCGGGCCGGAGGTAGTAGGCGTTGAGCGGAGCGTCGCGGTCAGCGAGCACGTCGTCGAGCACGGGGGTGCGCTGCCGGCCCGACCCGAGGGCGTCGCGGGTGGCCTGGCGGTTGTTGGCATAGACCGCCGATTCGTCGTCGGCCTCGGGGCTCAGCCACACGGCGGCGATGAGCAGCAACTCGTCCACCAGGACCGGGTCGACGAGCCCATCGGCCACCGCCCACATCACCCCGGAGGCCACGCCGGCCTGAGCCGACCAGGCGTTCGACGGGCAGGGACACGGGGCCGAGGTTAGCCAACGCCGGCTGCCGACGACGCTCCCCGGAGACGCCGGCGCAGCCCCGGGGGGCAGGGGCAGGATACGTATACTGCGGTGGCCCCGCAGGGTGCCTGCCCTATGGATTCCCCTTCGACCACCACCGGTGACGGCCCCGTGTCCACGGCACCGGCGGAGACCGGGCCCGACCCTGCGGCACCGGCGGAGACGGGGCCCGACCCTGCGGCACCGGCGGAGACCGGGCCCATGTCCACGGCGGCGACGCCCGGGGCCTCTGGCGGGGCGCCTCCGGCGCACCCAACCGCCCGGTGGGGACGCGGGGCCTACGCCGTGGTGGCGATCGTCGCCTACCTGCCCATGCTGCTCACCAAGCCGGGCGTGGTCTCCGACGACACCAAGACCTACCTCTATCTGGACCCGGGTACCTGGACCAGGACCTCGGCCTCGATCTGGGACCCCAACGTCGCCCTCGGCTCGGTGACCCACGAGACCATCGGGTACCTCTTCCCGATGGGGCCCTACTACTGGGCCATGGCCCTGGTGCACGTCCCCACCTGGGTGGCCCAACGGCTCTGGCTGGGCACCATCGTCTTCGCCGCCGGGGCCGGCGTCCTCTACCTGGCCGACGCGCTCGACCTGCGGGGGGCTGGTCGGCTCACCGCCGCGCTGGCCTACTCCTTCACGCCGTACGTCATGCAGTACTCGGGGCGCATCTCGGTCATCCTCATGCCCTTCGCCGGCCTGCCGTGGCTGCTGGCCTTCGTCATCCGGGCGCTGCGCACCCGCGGCTGGAAGTACCCCGCCCTGTTCGCCCTGACCGTCGCCGTCATCAGCGGGATCAACGCCAGTTCGGTCATCTACGTGGGGATGGCGCCCGTCCTCTGGCTACCCTTCGACGTCTTCGTGGCCCGGGAGGTCTCCGGCCGGCAGGCCTGGGGAGTGTTCTTCAAGGTAGGTGCCCTCAGCCTGCTCGCCTCGCTCTGGTGGATCGCCGGCCTCACCGTCGAGGGCGCCTTCGGGATCAACGTGCTGCGCTACACGGAGTCGGTGCAGGCCACCAGTTCGACCTCCAATGCCGCCGAGGTGATGCGCGGCCTCGGCTACTGGTACTTCTACGGTGGCGACCGGATGGGCTTGTGGACCCAGGCCGCCGACGAATTCACCCAGAAGCTCTGGCTGATCGCCCTCACCTATGTCCTCCCGATCGCCGCCTTCGTGTCGGCCGTGCTGTGCCGGTGGCGGTACCGGGTCTACTTCGTGCTCCTGCTGGCCATCGGCATCGTGCTGTCGGTCGGCCCCTATCCCTTCGACCACCCGACCGCCTACGGCGCCCTGGTCAAGGCGTTCATGACCAAGACGACGGCCGGCCTGGCCCTGCGTTCCACCGACCGGGCCACGCCGCTGGTGATCCTCGGGTTGGCCATGCTCCTCGGCATGGGGGTATCGGCGCTGCTGGCGCGGACCCGGACGGCGGGGAGGGTGGCCTTCGAGGCGGTCTGCGCGGCGGTGCTGCTGGCCGACGCCCCGTTCTTTGCCGGGCGGACCGTCATCTCGCAGTTCTCGCAGCCGGCGTCGCCGCCGAAGCCGGTCGAGGAGGCGGCGGCCCACCTCGACGCCACCCACCCGGGCACCCGGGTGTACTCGCTGCCCGGGAACAACTTCGCCGCCTACCGGTGGGGCGACACGGTGGACCCGGTGTGGCCCGCCCTGCTCGACCGCCCCTACGTCGTCCACGAGCAGCAGATCCAGGGCTCCCTCCCCACCGCCGACCTGCTCTACGCCCTCGACGCCCCGCTCCAGCAGGGCACGATGGACTGGAACGCCCTCGCCCCTATGGCCCGGCTCATGAGCGTCGGCGACGTGGTGGTCGAGTACGACCAGCAGTACGAGCGCTACGACACCCCGCGTCCGGCCGTCCTCCAACAGCAACTGGCCCGGACCCCGCCCGGCCTCACCGACCCGATCTCCTTCGGACCGCCGACCGTCAACCGGTCGTCGATCCCCATGCTCGACGAGACCTCCTTCGGCCTCCCCACAGGCACGCCGCCACCGTCGCCTATCGTGACCTACACGGTGACCGACCCGCGCCCGATCGTCCGGGGCGAGTCGTTGTCCCACCCCCTGGTCGTCGACGGCGACGCCGTGGGCCTCGTCGATGCCGCCGGCGCCGGCCTGCTGGCCGACGACCCGACGATCCTCTACGCCGGCACCCTCGACAAGGACCCGTCGTTGGCAGCCACGGTCCTGCACGGGCCGGCCGACCTGGTCGTGACCGACGCCAACCGGAAGCAGTCCTTCGAGTGGAACAGCCTGAACGACAACACCGGCTACACGGAGACGGCCACCGAGCAGCCCACCGCCTTCGTCGCCAACGACCCGGGCATCAACCTGTTCCCGGGGACCGGCTCGTCCGCCCAGGCCACCACCGTGCTCAGCGGGATCAAGTCGGTGACCGCCTCGGCCTACGGCACCGCCTACAGCCTACGGTCGGAGTGGCGACCGGCCAACGCCATCGACGGGAACCCGACCACGGCCTGGGAGACCGAGGGCGACTCGGGGGTGCCCAACGGCAACTGGTGGCAGGTGACCCTCGACCACCCCACCACCACCGGCTCGGTGACGCTGCTCCAGCCCCAGCCCGTCAACAACGAGGCCGTGTACACCAACCAGTGGATCACCCGGGCGACCCTCACCTTCGACGGCAAGGACCCGGTCACCGTGGACCTCGGTCCCCGGTCGCGCAGCCGCCCCGGACAGGTCGTCACCTTCCCCACTCGGTCGTTCTCGACGCTGCGGGTGCGCATCGACAGCACCAACCTGTCCACCGGGACGGCGGTCCCTGCCGGGTCCAGCCTGGTCGGCTTGGCCGAGGTCGGGATCGGCCAGGCCCGGGCCACCCAGGTGGTGCAGGTACCGAGCGACCTGCTGACCAGCGCCGGCGCCGCCGCCGCCACCGACCGCCTCACCTACCTCTTCACCCGTGACCGGGTGGCGCCCGTCCCGCCACGCCAGGACCCCGAGGTGGCACTGGCCCGCCAGTTCGACCTGACCTCGGACCGCGAGTTCACCCTGGCCGGTACGGCCCGGCTGTCCGACGCGGTGGCGGACGACGTGATCGACCGACTGGTGGGCCGGACCGGCGGCTCCTCCGACGTCCTCGCGGCCACCTCGAGCAGCCGGATGCCCGGCGACCTGAAGGCCACGGCCAGCGCCACCCTCGACGGTGACCCGTCCACGGCCTGGAGCCCGGGTCTCGGGATCACCGCCCAGCAGGACTCGTGGCTCGACTACACGCTGGCCGCGCCGGCCACGGTCGACCACCTCGACCTGGACGTGGTCTCGGACGCCGAGCACTCGCGGCCTACGTCGATCACCGTGACCGGCGACAGCGGGTCGGCGTCGGTCAGGCTCCCGGCCATCCCGGTCACGTCGCCGGCCGGGTCGACGACGACCGTGCCGGTGTCCTTCCCGCCGGTGACGGGCGCCAACCTCCGCATCAGCTTCACCGGCATCGCCGTGCGCGACAGCCCCAGCTACGAGACCTCCCTCACGGAGGCGCTCCCCATCGCCATCGCCGAGGTCGGCATCCCCGGAGTGACCGGTGCACCGCTCCCCGCCGTCCTCCCGTCGTCGTGCCGCTCGGACCTGCTCACCCTGGACGGCTCGCCGGTCTCGGTGTCGGTGTCCGGCACCACCGCCGACGCGCTGTCCGGCAACGGCCTCGCCGTGGCCCTGTGCGGGCCGGACCAGCACGGGCTCGCCCTCGGCCGCGGGACCCACCTGCTGATGGCGACCGACGGGGCGGTGGCCGGGTTCGACATCGACCAGGTGGTCCTCGACTCGGCGCCCGGGACCCGCTCGGGCCCGGCACCGGCGACCGCGGCCACGTCCCTCCCCCCCGCCCCGCCGGCGGCGGCCGGTGCGCCAACGGTGACGGTGACCGCGCAGGACGCCACCAGGATGTCCGTACGAGTCGACCACGCCACCGGGCCCTTCCTGTTGGTCCTCGGGCAGAGCGTCAACCGCGGCTGGTCGGCGACGGTCCAGGGGGTCGGCAGCCTCGGTGCACCCACCCTGGTCGACGGGTTCGCCAACGGGTGGTACGTGAACCGGGCAACCCTGGCCCGGGCCGGCAACGACGGTACCTTCGACGTGGTGCTCCGGTTCACACCACAGCGGACCATCGACGTGGCGCTGATCATCTCGGGGGCCACGCTGGCGGCGTGTCTCGGCATGGTGGTGGTAGCGGTGTTCCGCCGCCGGCGGCGCACTGCGCCGACCGCCGACACCCCGGTGACCCACGCCCCTCCCGCCCTGGAGGCGGTCCGCCCGGTGCGCGCCGAGTTCCTCGCGTCACGACCGCTGCGGGTGGTGATCGGCACGGTCGCCGCCGGTCTGGTCGC
>JBKQRT010000276.1:0-21247 GCA_052143895.1 Acidimicrobiales bacterium
TCCGTCCAGCCCCGATAGATCGATGCGATCGACCCGCGAGGGTCTCTCACCACGTACACGAACTGGGCGTCGGGGAAGGCACGAAGCAGCATCTCGATCCGGAAGCAGTTGTCCGGCGTCTTTTCGACAATGCGTATGGGAGGGGTCTTCCGATCGCCACCCAGCCGGGTGAGCACCTTGCTCAAGCGCGCCCGGGCGATCAGCGGGATGCGCCGACCCACGGCTCGGTGCGACGCCTCGGCATTGCCGACCGAGTCGTAGAAGGAGCGTTGGATCGCATCAGCGGTGGCATCATCCACGTCGTCGGCCGACACGAACACCGAGCAGCCCGGCACCATCTCCGTCGGGAAGTAGGTGCCGATGACGGCCTGGCTCTCCCGGTAGAGACTCCAGAGGTCCGGGTGGGTGGACAGTGCCTGGAAGATCATGGTGGTCCCCGACCTCGGGGCTCCCAGCACGACCAGTGGACGGGCGATGAGCGGCTCCCGCACGTGCGTGCCGGGTTTGATGGGGAGGGAGCTCATGAGGAGGACAGCCTGCCGCTGCAGCACCACGAATTCGACGTTGGCGAAGCATACCAGCGCCACGCGGCGCTTCCCGTTGACGACACCCTCATGAACGCCCTGGTCCGGACCCCGTACACTGACCGTCGTGACCCCGCCGAACCGACCGGCGACCCGGAACCGGGCGACGGATCCGACGACGGATGCCTCCCCGTGCGTGGGCATCACCGGTGCATCGGGCTACCTCGGTTCGCGCCTGACCGAGCATTTCGGTGGCGCGGGATGGCGAGTCATCCGATTGGTGCGCTCGCCACGGGTGGGAGTCGCCACGGACCGGCACTACGACCTGACGGCAATGGTCGATCCCACGGTGTTCGACTCGATCGATGTGTTGATCCATGCTGCCTACGACCTGACCGCCCGGCGGGCCGAGGAGGTCTGGCGGAACAATGTCGAGGGGAGCCGACGACTGATCGAAGGGGCGCGTGGGTCCGGGGTCGAGCGGATCATCGTGCTCTCGAGCATGTCGGCATACGACGGGACCACCCAGCTCTATGGCCGGGCCAAGCTGGCGATCGAATCGGCGACCTTGGCCGCCGGGGGGTACGTCGTCCGGCCGGGGCTGGTCTGGGGTGACCACCCCGGCGGGATGGCCGGAGCGCTGGAGCGGCTGTGCCGGCTTCCCGTGGTGCCGCTCGTCGCCGGTGGGTCCCGTCAGTTCCTCGTGTTCGACGTCGACCTGTCGGAGGCCATCGGCGCGCTGGCCACGGCGACCAGCCTCGCCCCGCAGGTGATCGGCGTGGCCGAACCCCACGCGGAGAGCTTCCGGTCGGTCCTGGAGACGTTCGCCGCACGGCAAGGCCTCCGGTGCCGGTTCGTGCCCGTGCCGTGGTGGCTGGTCTACTGGTCGCTGCGCGTGGCCGAGACGCTCCGGGTCCCGCTGCCGATCCGGGCCGACTCACTCGTGGGCCTCGCGCACCCCGCGCCCGACGTGCCGGGCCTCGAGGCGCTGGCCCAGCTCGGGATCCGACCACGGCCGTTCTCGGCCGCGCCGCCGTGACCGCTCGAGACTGCGGTCACCCGCCCCCGGACACCAGTGGCCACGACGCGCCGAGCGACCAGCGATCGCCGCCGAACCACCGGCTCGGCGGCACCCTCGACGTGTCCGTCGTCATCTGCGCGTACACGATGGACCGATGGGACCTGTTGTGCTCCGCCGTCGACTCGGTGCTCGGACAGTCTCGTCCTCCGCGCGAGCTGCTCCTCTCCATCGACCACAATCCTGTCCTCTTCGAACGGTGCGTGCGTCGATGGGGTGATCGACCATCGCCCGGCGGAGTACCGATTCGAGTGGTCGAGAACCACTACCAGGGTCACCTCGGTGCCGCACGGACCACTGCGTCGGAACTGGCGATCGGCGGCGTCATCGCCTATCTCGACGACGACGCCGCAGCGGACCCCGATTGGCTCGAACACATGGTGGCGCCGTTCGACGACCCGTCGGTCATCGCCGTCGGCGGGCGCCCGCTGCCGGTATTCTCCACACCGCGCCCGCTCTGGTTCCCGCCCGAGTACGACTGGGTCTTCGGATGCGCCTACGTCGGACTGCCGACGACCACCGCCCCGATCCTCCACGTGATCGGGGCGGCCATGGCGGTGCGTCGCGCCGACCTGGCGGCGATCGGGTATTTCCACTCCGACAACCATGACGACATGGACATGTGCCACCGGCTGCTCCACCACTCGCCCCGGAGCACGATCCTGTTCGAACCCAGCGCCATCGTCCGCCACCACGTCCATCCTGACCGGTTGACGTGGAGCTACTTCTGGCGGCGCTGCTTCTTCGTCAACCGGGGGAAGGTCGGGGCGTTTCGCCAGATGGGAGGGGCCCGCAATCTGGTGGCGGAGCGCCGGTTCGCCCGCCGCGCCCTCACCGACGGCCTGCTGCGGGGCGGCCGGGATCTGGTCCACGGGGATGCCGACGGCGCCACCCGCGCCGCGGTGCTCCTCATCGGTCTGGTCCTGGCCGGGACGGGCTACGCCGCCGGTTGGATCGAGTCGGCCCTCCCGAAGCCCCGACGTGGCCGGGAGGTGGGTGGCCGGGAGGTGGATGGCCGGGAGGTGGGTGGTGGGGCCGGCGAAGACGGACACCGATCTACTTGACCAGCTTGGTGCAGAGCCCCTCCAGGGATCCGACCGTCTGGAGACAGGCCACGGCAGCGCTCAACGAGGACGAGACCACCGCGACCTCGGCCTGCAGGCGTTGGATCTGCTTCGACTGCGTCGTGACCCTCTGGTTGAGCGAGTCGATCCGGTTGTTCATCGTGACGAACAACACCGTCACGACCACGACGACTGCCACCAGCATCGCCACCACGGCCACGATGCGTCGCCTGGGCCGGCTGGGGAACTCGGCCTCGTACTCCTCGAATGGCACCTCCGCCGCCTGGCGTTGCACGAACTCGTTCATCTCAACCTCTCTCATGGTGCCTCCACCGGGATGGGCGTGTCGGGCGGGTCGAAGAGGGACACTTGCGCCAAAGGAAACCGTGGACATTCGGAACGCAGGCGGGGACGATCGAGTTTCTCCCCTGTTCGCTACCCGACGCGGTTTGGCCGTAGTATAGCGATCGACGCACTTCCGAAGTTCGGTAAACGACCGATCGGACGCGTGCGGGTCGGTTCGTGTTCCGATCACGACGGCGGCGACTCACTGGGGCGAGAGACGGTTGGCGATTGAGCACACAATCGACACAAGACGTCGAACTTGAGCAGCCGTCGGAAGCGACGAAGGAACCGGGGCGTCCACGACGTCACGCGAGGTCGGCCGGCATGGGCAGGCCAGCCATTCCCTTCCTCCTCGCGGCCGCTGGCATGGTCTCGTGGAGCCTGTCCCTCGGCTCGATCCATCCGTACGAGGCCGGGGCCATCGGCCTGGTGTCTCAGCTCTCGATCCTCTGGTGGCTGGGTCTGGCACTCGCGGCCGCCGCCATCGTGTGGGAGTTGAGACGCTCCGCTCCCCGTTGGCCGAGCATGGTGGTCGGCCTGTGCGCGTTCGCACTCATCCTGCACGGGACCCTCCCGGCTACCGAGGTCGTGCCACGCTTCTCGACCGCGTACGACGTCGCCGGGTTCAGCGAATACCTGGGTCGAACCGGACAGGCCCTGCCGCGCCTCGACGTCCGGATGTCGTGGCCGGCCATGTTCGCGGCCGCCGGAATGGCGGCCAGGGCCATGGGCGTCAACACCCTGTGGTTCCTCCGGTGGTGCCCGCTGGTGCTGAACCTCGCCTATCTCCTCCCCCTCAAGGCGATCGCCAACACCTGCCTCCGCACCTCCCGCGCCCGCTGGGCCGTCCTGGGCATCTTCTTGGCCTCCAATTGGATCGACCAGGACTACTTCTCGCCGCAGGGGCTGAACCTGTTCTTGTTCTTGGTGGCCGTCGCCATCGTCATCAGGGTCTTCAGCGCCGGCGGATTCCCACCGCGTGCGGTGGCCGCGTTCCTCGAGTCGCGACCGTGGGCCGCGGTCAAGCGGTTGGCCCTCCGGATGGGCAAGCTGCCCTACGGGGCGGTGAGGGGCGAGGAGCCCGACCTCGAGACCACGCCGCGTCACCGCCTGGCCATGCTGGCCGTGCTGCTCGTGGTCCTCGGCGCGTCAGCCGTCTCCCACCAGATCACACCGGCCGCCCTCTGTCTGGTCTTCTTCGGACTGGCCGTCACCGGCCGGACCGGACTCCGCATGCTCTGGCTCCTCATGGCGTGCCTGGTGTGGGCGTGGCTCTCCTGGGAGGGTCACGCGTACTGGTCGGATCACCTGGCCAAGGTGTTCGGCTCGGCCGGGCAGGTCGGCTCCACGCTCAACGCCACCGTCGCTGCGCGCCTGCAAGGGTCGACGCCGGATCGACAGTTCGTGCAGCTGGGGAGGATCCTCGCCGCAGCCATCACCTGGCTGGGTGCCCTGGTGGGGTTCGTGGCCTTGTGGCGCCGGGGACGCACGCTCTGGACCATGGTGATCGTGGCGGTGTTCCCCGTGGCGGTGGCCGGGGCGGTGAGTTATGGAGGTGAGGTCGCGCTCCGGGTCCTGCTCTTCAGTCTGGCACCGGCTGCCGTGCTCACGGCCAGCCTGATCGACCACCGCGTGCTCACCCGCGCATCGGTGACGATGTGCCTGGCCATCTCCGTGGCCCTGGTCGCCCTCTTCCCGCTGGTGCGGTTCGGGAACGAATCGTTCGAGGCGATCACGCCCGACGATCTGGCTGCGGCAGCGTGGATCCATGCCCACGTCGCCGCAGGTGCCGACGTCTACATTGCCAATCGGGACGAGCCGCTCGAGTACACCGATGTGGGCACGTACAAGCTCATCGAGGCAGGAGGGTTGGTGACTTTGAAGGGGACCCAACTGTCCGACCACCTTCCTCTCACCCATCGCCCCACCTACGTCTACCTGACCCGGAGCCAGGACAACTACGGGGTTGACTTCCTCGGCTACCGATCCGGGTGGATGGCCGACTTCATCGACCAGTTGCTGAAGTCGGGCGACGTCCATGTCGTCTTCAAGAACTCGACGGCCATCGTGCTACGTATCGAGAAGAGCCCTCCGCCGAAACACCCGCGACCCAACCCACATCCCCACACCAAGTCCCACGCGCCGGTCAAGCCGGCGCCGCAACCGAAACCGGTGCCCGTACCCCGGCCGAAGCCCACTCCCACCACGCGGCCGAAGCCGACTCCCACCACGCGGCCGAAGCCGTCGCCCACGACCACCCGGCCGAAGCCGCCACCGACCACGACGACCACACCACCGACCACCACCACGACGACCACGAGCCCAAGGAGCGGAACGTGAACCACCGGCAACGACAGGTCAAGCTGGGGGTGGATACGGCGGCCACCGTCCTGTGCGCGGTGGGAGCGATCCTGGCGCTGGCCGACGTCCGCACGCCGATCCGATCGGGTCTCATCGCTACCGCCCTCGTGGCCGGCACCGGCTGGGCGGCAACCAACTGGATGGATCTCACCGAGGTCGCCTACGCGGCCAGCGTGTCGTTGGCCGGCGGTCTCTCGATCTACCTCTTCTACGCGTTGTTCTTCGTCGAGGTCGGCTGGTGGCACCCAGTGGGAAGCGTGGGGACCCTGCTGATCGCGGCGGCGGTGGGCAGCGCACTCGCAGTCGTCCGCGATTCGGTGATGTGGAGAACGGTCCGATGAAGTCGCTGGTCGCCAATGCAGCAGTCGCCATCGTCTCGGTGTCGACGGTCCTGATGCTGATCATCGTCCACGAGGTGCTCGCCGCCCTCGCCGGCGGCAGCAGCCGTTTCGTGGTGGCACGACGCCGCCTCACCGGTGCGACGATCGTGTTCGCGATGCTCCTGGCCATCTTGATCGCAGCCCGCTTCTACTATCTGCGTACCTGATCAATGGAGTCGAGCCCCGCACCAGCATGTTCCCGACCGACGACGCCCACATCATCCGCTACCCGACGTCCTGACGAAAGGACCAATTCGAACATGAGACGCCCGATGCTGGCCGCGGCGCTCCGTCGGCTGGCACTGCCCGCCGTGACCTGTTCCGTGTCGGTCCTGATCCTCGCCGCCTGCGGCGGATCGCCATCGTCAACTCGGTCGACCACGACGACCAAGCCCTCCATCCCCACGTCGACCGCACCGAAGACGTCGTCGACCGTCCCGCCCCAGGTGGCCGTGACGCTCTACTTCGTCCGTGGGATCGACCTCGGTGTCGCCGTCCGGATGATCAACTCGAGTGCCGACCCACGCGACGCCGCGCTGCAGGCCCTGCTGTCCGGTCCGACGCCGGCGGAGGCTGCAGCCGGCCTCGGGACGCTCATTCCGGCAGGAACGACCCTGCGAGGACTGCAGGTCCGCGGAGGGGTGGCGGCCGTCAACTTCAGCCCCCAGTTCGTGGCCACGGGGCCGCCGGCCGCCCTGTCCGCACGGCTGGCCCAGGTCGTCTACACGCTGACCGCCTACCCCAACGTGGACCGCGTGGCCCTGTTCGTGGCCAAGTTGCCGATCAACTCCTTTGCCGGTGTCGATACGAGCAGCCCGGTCGGCCGCAGTCAAGTCACCGCCGCACTCCCCGGCGTCCTCCTCGAGGACCCGGCCGTCGGCAGCAGCGTGCAGGGCTCGCTCCACACTTCGGGGCTCACGTCCATCAACGGGACCTATGACATCCAGCTGGTGGACTCGACCGGCCGTCTCCTGGCCAGCGTCACCAACACGGCAGTGGCGGGTGCCACCTTCGCCCAGACGATCCCGTTCAGCTTCGCGTACACCGGAACCGGCACCGTCCGGGTCTTCGCACGTCCGTCGGCCCCCTCCCAACCCGTGCAGGAGACCCAATTCACCGTCGAGGTGGGATCGTGAGGCGGTGGTTGGTGAGGCCGCACCGCCCGGCAGCGGGTCGCTCCGCCCGCTGATCGCACCGGCGGGCATCACCCCACACCGGTCAGGCCGGCCCGGGACCTTCGTCGCCGGGAGCCCGGACACGAGCTCCCGGCGGCGAAGGCGGGCGGATTCGCCCCCTCGTCGACGAACCCTTGCCATTCCGATCGGCACGCCGATGACGGATCTTGAGGGCAAACCGCAGGTCGTCGCCGGCGGCGCCGCCGTCGATCGCCGCGGCCGTCTCGGATGCCCGGGGTAGGGTGACGCCAACAGGCCTGCGTCACCCTTCCGTCGGAGGACCACCAGCACATGCCGACCTCACTGATCCTGGGCTCCGGGCCCGCAGCGGCCGGCGCAGCCTTGGCGCTGGCCCAGGACCCGCAGCAACGGATCACCGTGCTGGACATCGGGGGAACGCTCGACGCGCCGCGTGACGCCGTGCGGGAGGCGATGGCGGAGGAGCCCGAGGCTCGCTGGTCGAGCTCCGATCTCCGACTGATCAGTCGTCACGCCGTGCCGACCGGGCCCGGGGAGCTTCCCGAGAAGCGAGCCTACGGCTCCGACTTCCCGTTTCGCGACTTCGGACAGCTGTCCGGGGTGCAGGCCGGCCCGCACACCAACCGGTCGGTGGTCTCGGGTGCGTATGGAGGCTTCTCCAACGTGTGGGGGGCCCAGATCATGCCCTTCAGCCGGGCCACCTTCGCCGACTGGCCAGTGTCCTACGAGGAGATGCTCCCCCACTACCGGGTCGCCCTGGACGAGATGGCTCTGGCCGGAGAGGAGGACGACCTCGCGCCCACCTTTCCGCTCCTCACCACGGCTCGACCGCTGCCTCCGCTCGGTCACCGCGCGGAGCAGGTGCTGACCCGGTACGACGCCCATCGAGGTCGCCTCCAGGCCATGGGCGTGACCGTCGGCCGAGCCCGCCTCGCGCTCCGCTCCGAGGGGTGCACCCGGTGCGGTCTGTGCATGACCGGCTGCCCCTACCGCCTCATCTACTCCGCATCCCACACCTTCGATCGCCTCCGCTCCTCGGGACGGATCGACTATCACGGCGGCGTCATGGCCGTGCGCCTGAGCGAGCAGCGGACGGTCCCCACTGTGGAGGTGAGGGAGCTCGGGTCGGGTGATGCGAGGCACTGGTCGGCGGACCGGATCTTCGTGGCCTGTGGCGGCGTCGGCACCACTCGTCTCGTGCTCGGTTCGCTCGACCACTTCGATCGTCCGGTCCAGTTGGCCGAGTCAGCGCAATTCATCCTGCCAGCCATCTCGCTCCGGTCCACCCCTGACCCGCGGAACGAACGGAACTTCACACTCAACCAGTTCAACCTGGTCTTCGACGCGGGGGGCGGAGGCTACGACCTCAGCCAGATCCATTTCTACCCGTACAACCCGGTCTTCGAGGACTCGCTGCCCGCGCTGTTGCGTCACGAGCTCGGAGGACCGGCCCTGACCCGCCTCCTGCGCCGCCTGTCGGTGGGACTCGGCTACCTCCCGTCGTGGGCCTCTCCCCCCCTCGAGGTCGTGGCCCGGCGGCCGGGTGCGACCGGCCTCCCGGACCTGGCGCTGAGCAGCCCACCGGTCGCCGGCTGGCCCCCGATGCTCCGGGTCATGGCCCGCGCGCTGGTTCGTGCCGCCTCGACGTTGGACCTGTGGCCCGTCCTACCAGAGACGGTGCTCTCGCCGGCGGCGAAGAGCTATCACTTCGGTGGAAGCTTCCCCTTCGGCAGGCGCCACGCCGAACTGGGGACGGACCGCCTGGGCCGCCTCGGGCAATGGAGGAACATCCACATGGTCGACGCATCGGTGTTCCCGACGGTCCCCGCCACGACGTTCACGCTGACCATCATGGCCAACGCCCACCGGATCGCCGCGGAGTCTATCGCCGGCTCCGACCGCACTGCCGGTGCGTGAGCCCGGGTTCTCCGGTCACCCACCCGGTGGCCAGCGGGCCCGGTCCACCTCCGGTCAGGAGCGAGCCAGCTGATCCTGGAGGGCGCTCAGTCGGGCGGCGATGTCGGCCGTGCTCGAGAGAACGGTATGGAAGATCAGTTCGTCACCCGCGCGCGAACGCAGGCGCACGATCGTCCCGCTGGGTCGCCGGCCATGCCGAGCCGACCGGCCGACAGCCCGGGGCGAGGACGGGCCCCGATCGCTCATGGCCTCGATGGTGTCGATGGTCCCCCAGGGCATCACCGCATGGGTCCGCCATCCTCGCAGCGTGACCCCGTCAGGTCCGAAATCCAGCACTTTGGTCATCCTCGTGCGCTTGATGCTGTCGGTGCCCCACGATCCCTTACGACACCGGACGCCGGCGACCGACACGGTCCGGGCCCACCCGAGGTCGCGGAACAAGCGGACGTCCCTCCACCACTCACCGTCCTCGACGGCGGCGGTCACCTCCCCGGCGAGGTCCAGTGCCCTCATCCGGCGCTCGATGTCGGCTTGCACCCGTTCGGCCGAAGCCCGCACGACGAAGGAGCCACGGAACTCGTCTGTCCCCCTGTCGTGCACGGTCACCCGACACTGATGCCGAGCCAGCGGCTCGACGTCGATCCGGGACCGGAGCAGACCACACTTGACCCCCGGCTGCGGCTGGCGGAAGACCAGACGCCACTCCGTGTCGGTGAACTGCAACCTCCCCTCCGGCGTCGGGATCGGGCGCGGAGGAAGGCTCGCCCGATACTGCAGCAACGTGTACGAGGAGGTTCGGGTCACTACGCGGTCAACTGGCCTCTTGTGTCGAGGTCGAGAGGATCGACCAAGAGGCACCGTCGCGCCGGGGCACCGACACGTTCCGGGCGGCAGACCTCCGCGCACCTCGCTTGCGTTCGATGTGGATGGTCCGGAGCACCCGGAGGCCGTCCGAGAACGCGTTGAGATTGCTCTTTCCGAACACCCGCCTGCTCTCGAAGCTCGGCACCTCGAAGACGCGGAGGCCGGCTTTGGCGACGCGCACGTTGATCAGGGTCTCCACCTCGAAGCCGTCGCCCCACAGCATCACCGACGGATCGATGCCGGTTCGCGCCGAGGCGTCGAGGGCAATGGCCTCGAGGCAGTCGCGACGAAACCCGTTGTAGCCATAGCACAGGTCGGTGTAGCGGGTCCCGTAGAGCAGGTTGACGATCTTGCTGAGCCAGAAGTTCCCGCACTGACGGAGGCGGCTGATGTCGCTGCTGCCGGCACCGGGCATGAATCGCGACCCCTTGGCGAAGTCGGCCCCGTGCTTCAGGGCGTCGACGAAGCGAGGGATCTCCGCCGGGTCGGTGGATCCGTCAGCATCCAACATCACGATGAAGTCGCCGGTGGCAGCGGCGAAACCACAGGCGAGGGCGTTTCCCTTGCCCTTCCGGGTCTGCTCGATCACGATGATGCCCGGACACCAGGAGCGTGCCACCGCGACCGTGTCATCCGTCGAGTTCCCGTTGACCAGGATGATCTCGTGGAGACCCACCGGGAGCGCGCTCAGGACAGCGGGGAGATTGCGGGCTTCGTTCTTGGCCGGAATGACCAGACTGACGGTCGGCTCGGCGCGCATGCCCCGCACATTCCGGTTCGGGAAGTTGCCTACGCGCGCAGGTGTCCTCGGCCTGTGCCCCGCCCGTGCGCCTCGAAACGGCTGCGAGCCCATCAGTCCCATGTCCGGTACCCTCCGACTCATCGCCTGCCGCGGATACCCGAGCATCGCGATCCCACCCTGCACCAAAAGCCGGCGCCCCCGGATCCGCCGGCGAAGGTGGCTCATCGCCAATCCTCGCGCCCGCCGACCCGGACGTGCCAAGAACAACTGCTGCCGCATTGTTCCAGAAGACGCCCGTCCACGGCATCACCAAATTTGAGTATTTAGGCCTTCTGATCTGGGGAAATGGTGCACGCCGTGTTCGCATCTTCACCGCCCGTGACGCCCTACCATCGCGCTGGTCGAAGTATCCAACGGAGGTTGTGCAAAGGCGTCCGAGCCGGGACCTCCATCCGCCCGGCGAGGGCATGCACCAGTTGCCCGGAGTTGCCCCCTACAGTTCGTCGATGGTCGAGTCGATGGGATCCGGTACCGATCCCGGCCGACGGGAGGGGGCGGACGCGACACCGTGGGTAGAGAGAGGGTGGAGGCACCGTGAATCTCTTCAATCGCAGCTCAGATCGCCAATGGCGGCGCAGACGGGGAACCTGTCACCGTTGCGGATGGACGGACGACCTACTCAAGTTCCCACGTCGGCCACGCCGCCCGACCGACGTGGCGACAACGCCGAGGTGGATGTGCGCGGGGTGTGCGGGTGACCTCAGACCGGTTGAGACAGGCGCTCGCGAGGGTGCGGGCGGAGCAACTGTCGAGCTCCCCCGCCGCACCGATCGGCGACGCCGGGTGGCCTGAACGGGCCCGGATCGACTGTCAGCCGGTTCGGGTGGATCGTGGTGCCGATCCGCTCCGGATTGCTCCCGTTCGGCTCGGCCGTCTCACGTCGAGCCCAGCCGTCGACCCGCACGGAATTTCCACCGCCAAGGTGTTACCTTGCCTGCCTGGGAGTGATGTCGTGGCAGAGCGCCCCGCACCCCGTGGACCGGTACGGCGCACGAGCCGTTCGGAGCGAAAGGTGTCCTGCTGAGCATGCGAGCTCGAACCGTGGTGCTGGTCGTCGTCGCCGTGTTGGTGGCGGCAGCGCTGGCGGTGGCCCTGAACGGTTCGTCCACCAGGACGGCCAGCAGCCCGACGACCTCTCGCCTGCCCGTGACGGCGCCACCGACCACCCCGACTCCGGTGACGCCTCCCGGGTATCTCAGCGGACGCGGGACCCAGATCGTGGACTCGTCCGGCACCGTGGTGCAGCTGACCGGGTACAACGTCACCGGCATGGAGAGCACCAATCCCGAAGGCAGCGACGTACCGGGGATCTGCAACAACGGGTGGAGGCTGCTGACCTCCGACGAGGTGGCCCAGATCGCCAGGTACGGCTTCAACTCCGTGCGGCTGCCGGTCGCGTGGGGCAACCTCGAGCCGTCGCCACCGACCGTGGGCCCGAGCGGTTCCCTCGAGCACCACTGGAACATGCCCTACCTGGCGGCGTTGGACGAGGAGATCAGTCAGCTGGGAGCAGCGCACCTCCGGGTCATCCTCGATATGCACCAGTCGAACTGGAGCGCCGCCTTCACCGCCCCTGCGACCGCCAAGAAGCCGGGCTGCCCGGGCTCGGGTATGCCCGTCTGGCTGAATCCGGCCGCTGCGAGCGAGACGCCTCAAACCGCCTCGTGCGACTTCTACGCCGGCCAGACCCAGCCGGGTGTACCCGGTACGGCGTGGGCGGACTTCGCGGCCGCTGAGACCTTCCTCGACGGCCACTACGACGGCGATCCGACGGTCGTCGCCCAGGACATCGTGAACGAGCCCAACTGCGGACGCGCCTCCGCCGATCTGACCGGGTTCTATGCCTACGTGGTGCCTCTGGTGCACCGATCCAATCCGAACCTCCTGCTCATGCTCGAGGACGAGGACGATCCAGGATCCTTCCGGGTCACCCAGATGCCTCCGGTGGCGAACCTGGTCCTCTCCGTCCACCTGCACGAGGACTACTGGACGGCGCCGTCCTCCTTGCAGTCACCGTTGCCCATCAGCGGCCAGGACGCCCTCACTGCTGACCTCCAGCGGGCCACCCAGTGGAAGGTCCCGCTGTACGTGGGTGAGTTCTACGCCTTCGATGCCACCCAGAACCAGAGCGGTGACCATCAGCCCGACCAGAACTGGGTGGATGACACCGCCTCCTTCCTCAGCTTCGCCAAGCAGAACGACATCAGCTGGTCGTACTGGGCGTGGATCCAGAAGTCGGACCCGGAGGTACAGCCAGAGGTGACCGCCGCCGTCCAAGCGGCGTTGCAACACGGTTAGCCGCCGTCGGGGCACCGTACGACGGACGGGACCGACCGGCGGTGGTCGTGCCACTTCCGGCCGGTCCCGTCATCGTTGCCGGCTAGCTCTGCAGCACCGCCTCGAGCTCGATCTGGATGTCGACCTTCTTGGCGACCACCAGCCCGCCGGCGTCCATGACCGCGCCGAAGGAGACCCCGAAGTCTTCGCGGTCGATCGAGGTGGTGGCGCTGAAGCCCACACGATGATTGCCGTAAGGGTCCTTCACGACCCCTTCGAGCGACACGTCGAGCGTCACCGGCTTGGTCACGCCCCGAATGGTCAGGTCGCCGGTGAGTTTGAAGTCGGTCGGACCCACCGTCGTGATCCCGGTGCTGGCGAACGTCCAGGTCGGATTGTTCCCGGCGTCGAAGAAGTCGTTGGTCCGGAGATGAGCGTCACGGTTCTCGTCACGGGTGTCGACGCTGGCGGCGTCGATGGTGACCGTGGCCTTCGAGTCGGCGGGGTCCTCGGCCAGCTCCAGCGTTCCCTCGAACTCGCTGAACCGGCCTCGTACCTTGGACACCGCCATGTGCCGAACGGCGAAGCCGAGCTCGGTGTGGGCGGGGTCGATCGCATAGGTGCCGACCGCCGGGTACTCCACCCCGTTGACGGTCCTGCTGGTGACATCCAGGTCTGGCATGCGCGCTCCTTGGTTCGTTCTCGGGCTCTGCAGCCCTCGATAGTTGTAATTGCAAGTATACACGATTTAATTGCCCACACAAGTAGTCGGCCGCCGAACCTGTATCATGAGGCCATGGGACGAACCTCGGTTTCCGATGATGACCGGTTGACCACGGTCGGGCTGATCTTCGAATCGGCTGCCGGGCTCCGTCGGGTGCTCCAGCGCCGGCTCGAGTCCGAGCGGTCGCTGACCAGCCAGGCATTCGACGTACTGATCCGACTGGCTCGCTCCCCCGGCTCCGAGCTCCGGATGAGCGAGCTCGCGGCGCAGACCGCCCTGACCCCCAGTGGCCTCACCCGGGCGGTCGACCGGCTGCAGGAGCAGGGTCTGGTGGCCCGCCGGATCTGTCCCGAGGACCGGCGTGGGGCGTTCGCGGTGCTGACCCCCACGGGTCGGGCACTGATGGACGACGCGATACCGGACCACGTCGCCCACATCGACGAGGTGCTCAGTGACGTGTATACGGCGGACGAGGAGGAGATGCTGACCCTGCTGCTCCGCAGGCTCCGCGACCATCTCTACGACGGAGCCACCGGGTATGACGAATCCGGCGACGGCCGCGACCTGTGCCCGGACGGCGGCTGACGCGCTGCCCGGCGACCGCCGAGGCCGCAATCGGCAGCCTACGGACGGCTCACCCGGCCGCCAACCGTACGTTCGGAGCCGGGAGCCTCACCACCCTCAGCCGGCGGCGATCCCGACGACTGGCTTGTTGAGCGGCGTGCCACCCATCGAGCCGAAGAACTGGGCATCGCCGAAGGCGAAGACCCCGCCGTCGGCGGCCACCTCCCAGTAGCCCTTGCCATCGGGTGTCGACGCCAGTCCCACGACGGGCTGGTTGAGTCGCGTCCCGCCCATCGAGCCGAAGAACTGGGCGTCACCGAAGGTGAAGATCCCGCCGTCCGAGGCCACCTGCAGGTACCCGTTGCCGTCGGGTGTCGACGCCATGCCCACGACGGGCTGGTTGAGCTGCTTGCCGCCCATCGAGCCGAAGAATTGGGCGTCACCGAAGGCGAAGATCCCGCCGTCGGCGGCCACCTCCCAGTAGCCCTTGCCGTCGGGAGCGGCCGCCATGCCCACGATCGGCTGGTTGAGGTGCACACCGGCCATCGAGCCGAAGGACCCGGCATCACCGAAGGCGAAGATCCTCCCGTTGGAGTCCACCTCCCAATAGCCCTTCCCGTCGGGAGTCCGTGCCATGCCCACGATCGGGTCGTCGAGGTGCTTTCCGCCCATCGAGCCGAAGAACCCGGCACCGCCGAAGGTGAAGATCCCGCCGTCGGAGGCCGTCATGGTGTAGCCGGTGGCCTCCGAGAACGGCAGAACGGAGCCGCCTCCGGTGACGGTGATGGCTAGCGTCGCGGATGTCGACATCGAGCCGGCGTCCCGCACCGTCACCGTGAACGGGGAGGTCCCCGCGGTGAGGGGCGTGCCGGTGATGGCACCCGTCGACGCATCGAGCCCGAGCCCGCCGGGCAGCGCGCCCGACGCCACCGACCACGTGTACGGAGCGGTGCCGCCGGTCGCATGGATGACGGCCGAGTACGTCTGCCCCACCTGTCCGTCGGGCAGCGAGGTGGTGGCGATGGCGAGGCGGGGCGGGGGGGCCGGGGCGACGGCGATGGAGAGCCCGGAGGTCGCTTCGAGCGGCGGTGACGATGCATCGGTCGCCGCCACCGTGAACCTCGGCGATCCGGCGGCGGTCGGGGTACCCGTGATGGTGCCGGTGGAGGGATTGAGGTCGAGGCCGGGCGGCAGGGCACCGGAGACGACGGACCAGGCGTACGGAGCGGTGCCACCGGAAGCCCTGAGGAGGGCTGAGTAGCTCTGACCCACCATCCCAGCGGGAAGCGAGGTGGTGGTGATGGACACGGGGGGCGGGGCGACCGTGATGGAGAAGCTCGATGTGCCCTGGAGGTTGGGCGACGAGGAATCGGTCACCGAGATGGTGAACGACGACGATCCGACGGCGGTCGGCGTGCCCGTGATGGCTCCGGTCGAGGCATCGAGGTTGAGGCCGGGGGGAAGCACTCCCGACGTCACCGACCACGTGTAGGGTGCGGCACCGTTGGCGACGGCGAGCGTGGCCGAGTACCCGACGCCGAGGGTGCCGTCAGGAAGTGAACTCGGGGTGATCGCCAGCGCCGGCAGCTCCAGCACCAGGGCCCCCATCTCGCCCGTACCGATTCCCGATCCATAGCAGTTGTCCACCGACGGACAGCTGACGCCGGACAGGCTCTGCGCGGCCGATGGCACGGTCTGGCTGGTCCAGATCGTCCCGCCATCGGTGGTGGCCAGGATCACCCCGGTCAGGGAGGTGTAGTTCGATCCGACGGCGTAGCACTCCGTCGCCGATGGGCAGGCGATACCCGACAGGCCCTGCGCCACCGATGGCACGGTCTGGCTGGTCCAGATCGTCCCGCCGTCGGTCGTGGCCAGGACGACTCCGGTGAACGTGGAGAAGTCCATGCCGACGGCGTAGCAGACACTGGTGGAGGCGCAGGTAATGCCCGAGAGGCTCACCATGGAGGAGGCCAGCGTGCTGCTGGTCCAGGTCGTCCCGTCGGTGGTCGAGAGGATCACACCGGTCCCCGAGGCGCTGCCGACGGCGAAGCAGTCGGTGACCGACGCGCAGGCGACCCCGGTGAGGAGCGTCACGCCCGAGGGCGCGGTCTGGCTGGTCCAGGTCGTCCCGTCGGTGGTCGAGAGGATCACCCCGGTCCCCGAGGCGGTGCCGACGGCGAAGCAGTCGGTGGACGAGGCGCAGGCGACCCCGGTGAGGTTCGTCACTCCGGGGGGCACGGTCTGGCTGGTCCAGGTCGTTCCGTCGGTGGTCGAGATGACCACTCCCCCGGTTCCGTTGCCCACGGCCACGCAGTCGCCGGCCGACGGGCAGGCGACACCGGTGAGTTTCGTCACATCCGAGGGAACCGACGGGATGTCCCAGGACGAACCACCGTCGGCGGTGTCCGTGATGAACCCGCCGTCCGACCCGTCACCGACCGCCACGCACTCGGCGGTCGAGGGGCAGCTGATGCCGGAGAGCCCCTGGGTCCCCGGTGGCACCGTCTGAGAGGTCCAGGTCGATCCCCCGCCGGCATTGACGAAGATCACACCGGCCTGGGACGTGCCGTTCTCCCCCACGGCGTAGCACTGGGCGGTCGGGCACGCGACGCCGTAGAGGTAGTTGCTCCCCGGGGGCACGTCCTGGTCGACCCAGGTCGTCCCGTCCGTCGTGGCCAGGACGGCCGCCTCACCGGAACCGAAGCCGACGGCGGTACAGTCCGTGTCCGAGGTGCAGGCCACGCCGTCGAGGTTCCCCACATACGGGGGCAGCGTCTCGCTGTTCCAGGTCGAGCCGTCCGTCGTGGCCAGCACGACCCCGCCGCCCGAGCCGCTGCCCACGGCGTAGCAGTCGGTGTCCGACGGGCAGGCGACGCCGTAGAGCAAGAACGTCGTTCCTGACGGCACGGTCTGACTGGTCCAGGTCGCCCCCCCGTCGGTGGTGGCCAGAATGGCCGCCGTCCCGGCCCCGGCCCCCACGGCATAGCAGTCACTGGCCGACGGACAGGCGAGGCCGAACAGCCCGCCCACACCCGAAGGCACCGACTGCTTGGTCCAGGTCGACCCGTCCGTGGTGGCGAGAATGACGTCGGCCCCGACGGCGAAGCACGCATCGGCCGCCGGGCACGCGACGGCGTCGAGCCCGGCCACGCCGGACGGCACGGTCTGGTTGACCCATGACGACCCACCGTCCGTGGTGGCCAGGATGACCCCGGCCCCGGAGCTGGCCGATCCAACCGCGTAGCAGTTGGTGGTCGTCTGGCACGCAATCCCGTAGATGCCGGCCACGCTGGTGGGCGGGGTCTGGCTCGTCCAGGTCGTTCCTCCGTCCGTGGTGGCCAGCACGTCGGCACCGCCGGAGGTGTTCGATCCGACGACAAAGCAGTCGGACGCCGAGGGGCAGGCGATGCTGTTCCCGTGCGGAATAGCAGGATACGAGGCGCTCACCTGCCAGCCGTCGGGAGTGCTGGGCCCCGCAGAACCAGCGAGGCCGACGGAACCCAGCTGCGCCGCGGTAGTCAGCAATAGCGCACTGAGCGTCACCCCCACGATTACCCAAAGGCGACGTCGCACACCACCCGCCCGACCCCCGGTCAGCGGGTGGTTCGCCGCTGAAATGCTTCGTTGCCAGTACTCCTGTGCCCCTGCCATGCACTGATAATAGGTCAGCCCCCCTTAGGAGGCAATGCCCGAATCAGGTTCGACCGATGGGAGCGTAATGGGCCACGATCAACAGCCATGATTGATCCGAGAACTGCACTGAGTGCCGAGGTGATTCTCCCTCACTGACGGTGGTGTACATGCGATTGACCGCTCTATTGGTGGCGAGCTCACCCCCTTCGACGGTGGTTCATCCCCGTCTTAATGCCCCTGACCTGGCACTACAGGCTGCACGACCGAGAGCTCCCCGTCCGATCGTTGGACTCCCTGTTCGAGCGTCGGTACTTCGTACGCACGTGCAGTCGTCCCCGTTCGGATGTCTGAGTCACAAGATGCATGCCGAATCTCACCCTATGTAGTGGTACCACCACGCACGGTAATGTGATCTAACACACCGGCCCGCCATGAGCTCCCCCGGGCCCCTGGTTTCGACTACGGAACGTGACAGTCCACTCGAGCGTTCGAGGGCCGGCCGGCAAAGGTGCCGCCTTTGACCCCGCCGATCTCTACAGACTCCGGAATCGCCTTGACTGCCCCTCCGGGGGCTCCCATCTCCGTACTGGCCGTTCCCACCACCGCCCCGGAGCGGAGGACGCGGATGGTGCAGGAGAAGGGTCCCGGGGCGGCGTAGACGATGAAGTCGACCTGCTCGGCGGGAAGGGCCCCAGGCTCCGTGGTGGGGGGGGCGGCACCGGCCGTCACCGCTGTCACCCGTACCTCCAGTGGCTTCGAGGCCACTGTGGAGGGGGCCGACGACGACGGGGCGGGTGACCCGCAGCCGACAGCCGCCATACCCCCGAGCAGCACGCCCGCCAGGACCGCCAACCTCGTTCTCATGTCGACATGGTAGATGGGCGCCGGACGGGGCGGCGGCCACCATTGACCCACGCTCCGGAGGGCCGTGCGGGCCCTCCGGGCGCCCCGGAGGCGACCATGGTCAGCCGACGAACAGGGGCGTCGTCACGTGGATGAATTGGTTGGTGTCTACACCGGTGATCGTCACCGCCGGCATGGTCCAGATGCCGTACACGTTGCTGGAGATGATGTTGTTCTGGATGCCGACGGTCAGCGGGGCCACCGCGGCCACGGTCACCCCCGTGGTCGAGGGGTCGACCGAGGGGGAGAAGTCGAAGTCACCGTCCAGGTTGTTCGTGCCGATGCGATTCCCCTCGATGAAGTTGCCGTTGACATCCTGCCCGGGTGCGTGGCTGTGCACGGTGACACCGGCCAGTCCGTTGCCCCAGATGGTGTTGGCCTGGACCAGGTTGTTGTAGACGGCGCCCCCGGGGAACGGCGTGGCCATCAGTACCCCTGCCCCCTGACCGGCAACCCCGTTGCTCGACACGGAATTCAACACGATTCGGTTGCTGAACACACCACCCACCGTGGGTTGCGGACGCCCGTCGGCGAATGCACCGGGATTGTGACCGGCCAACGTGATCCCGCAGTCGTACGCATTGTCCGAGACGCTGTTGAAGGCGATCTCGTTGCCGTCAGTGGGCCCGAACTCGTCGGTGAGCAGGATGCCACCGCTGTTCCTGCTCACCTGGTTGCCCACCACCGAGGAGTCGTCCGCCACCATCAGGTGGATCCCCTCGCCGCAGTCACCGGGAGCCTCGGCCGATCCGTTGCACTCCGGGTAGCTCGAGTCGGTCTGCGGAGCTCCGGTCGGGTTGCCCTGGTCGTTGGATTCCACCGTGTTGCCGGAGACGGTCACCCCGACGACCGGGTTGCCCGGCGCCCCCTGTACCAGGATCCCCTCGCCGATGGCCTGTTCGACCGTGAAGCCCTCGACCACGCTGTTCGATGCGAGCACCTGGATCCCGTTGTCGAAGCCCGTCGCATCGATCACCGGGTTGCCGATGCCTTCCAGCGTCAGCTGCTTGGACGGCGGAACCACCACGTCCTCGTCGTAGGTGCCGGCACACACCCGGATCACGTCTCCGGCATGTGCCGCCTCCACCGCCGCCCCGATCGTCGAGAACCCGCTCGGCCAGCAGTGCACATTCAGTGTGGTCGGGGGAGGGCCCAGCGGGCTGGCGCCGACGGGCGCCGCCACCACACCTGCAACTCCGAAGACCAACAGCGCCGATGCGCATGCAGCAACGATCGCCTGCGTCCTGCCAGGATCCATGATGTCTCCTCCGGGGGGTGCCCCGACGATTCGGGGTGGACTGGTGAATCTAGCTGTTCAGTGCGTCAGGTGTTGAATGCGTCAGCTGTTCAGTGCGTCGCACCATTGGTGAAGGTCGTGATGTTGACGCCCGCCCCAAGCGAGAAGCTCGCCGTCTGCGGGAACGGGCCGGGTGTCTTCGGGGTCGTGATCACCGTCCCGACCCCCTGGTACAGGAAGGAGGCCAGGTCCACCGAGATCACCGACGGGGCCTCCGCCGTCACCGAAACGACCACCGGTGACCCTCCCGTGTTCACCACCGGGATGGCAGCGCTGAGCGCCGAGCAGGTGGCGCCCAACGTCGGAACGGTGAGATCGACCGTCCCGCTGGTCGTGACACCGTTGACCGTGTAGGACCACATGTAGGGGAACACGGCGCCGGCCAACTCGGCCCCCGGCGACGTCTGGGCGGTGCAGATCTTGAACGCCCCCTGACGCGTGTCATTGGTGAAGGTGGCGACCGTCTCGTTGCTGACGAGGCCCGCGGGGACGGTCACGGTGGCCAGTCCCGTCTGCGCATTCCAGCTCAGCAGCCGGCTTCCCGTCGGATCTGTCACCCCTTGGGTCGACACGTTGTCCAGGTAGAAGTCGGGATTGGTCTGGAACTCCTGGACGGTGGCGGTGCCCGCCGGGACCTCGAAGGCCTGCGAGCACTCACCCGCCTGCACCGCGAACTGCGGTCCACCGTTGATGCTGAACTCGAACGAGGTGGTTCCGACCGAGGCGTCACTGGCCTTCTTGCAGACCTCGAGCCACCCGATCGTCTGGGTGTCGTTGGTGAAGGTCGCCGTGGTGGTCGCCCCCGCCGTCACGGTGACGGTGACCGAGCCGGTGCCGAGGGACGGCGAGCCCACCTCGGCGGTGGTCGGGGCCACGGTGATCGAGTCGACGTAGTCCGGCGCCGAAAACGTCTCGGTCACGGTGTAGTTCGCGGCCGGGAGCTCGATGGGGTTGCTGCACTTGCCGACCAGGACCGACGCCGACCCGACGGTGACGCCGCTGGCGTTGGTGATGGTGAACTGCCAGGGGCCGGCCGGCACCGAGGTGTCCGAGGCGTCCTTGCAGACGATCAGGCTGCCGGGGATGGTCGTGTCGTTGGTGAAGGTGGCCGTCGTGGTCACCCCCGCCGTCACGGTGACGGTGACCGAGCCGGTGCTGAGGGACGGCGAGCCCACCTCGGCCGAGGTCGGGGCCACGGTGATCGAGTCGACGTAGTCCGGCGCCGAGAACGTCTCCCACACCGTGTAGGTGCCGGCCGGCAGCGGGATGGGGTTGCTGCACTTGCCGACCAGGACCGACGCCGACCCGACGGTGGCGCCGCTGGCGTTGGTGATGGTGAACTGCCAGGGGCCGGCCGGCA
>JBKQRT010000277.1:0-4180 GCA_052143895.1 Acidimicrobiales bacterium
CGTGCTCCTTTTCGGCGACGGCCCCCGGTCACGGACCACACTACGGGACGATGCCCGTCCTCACGATGCGGCACCGGATGCCGTCGCGCCCGGGTCCCGCCAGGACTCGGCGCAGCTCACGAGACCACGGTGATGGCGTTGGTGGCGGTCACGTTGGCCCCGTCGCCGGAGTCGGTGACCGTGACGTCGAACGGCCCGAGCGCCGCCGTCTTCGACGCCGACAGCTTGACCTTGAGGGTCGGGTTGGGATGCTTCTTACTGACCTTGCCCACCTGGACCGATACCACGGTAACCCCCGGGTTGGACACGGTCACGGTGTCGTGAGCGTCGAACCCGGTGCCCGAGATCACCGTGGTCAGCTTCTTGCCCTGCTTGACGGAGGTCTTGGAGAAGCCGGACACCGTGGGCCTGAAGACGGTGACCGACTCGGTGACGGTCTCGGTGGTCCCGTCGGTGTTGCTCACCGAGGTGGTCACCGTGTAGGTCCCTGGGGTCGTGTAGGTGTGGGTCGGCCCGTCGACGGTGCCGGTGGGCCCGGTGACGGTCACGCTGGCCGAGAGCGCCCCGCTGCCGTCGCCGTAGTTGACAGTGGCCGAGTAGGTACCCGTCCCGTCCCGTCCGGGTCGTTGGCGATGGAGGCTACCTCCGGGGTGGTGAGCGCCACATTCTCAGTCGGCGACAAGGCGGTCGTCTTCGTCGTGTACACCGCCTCGGTGGTGAGCTGCACTGCCCCGGACGGGTAGGCCACGGCGTAGCCGTTGTCGCCGAAGGAGAGCGTGGAGAACGTCCCGGTCACACCGATGGTCCCTCCGGCCGTGTCGACCAGCGTCGAGCCTCCACTCAGCGCCAGATGTCCCCCATCCTCCACCTGGAGGGTGCCGCTGTTACTCGTGGCGGTGGTCGAGTCCTGGTTGGTCGTCTTGGCCCCGATGGTGACGGTGCCGCCGGCCTGGTTGGTGATCGGCACCCGGGAGTAAGTGCTGTTGGTGGTCCCGCTGGTGGACAGGGTGCCGCCGGAGCCCACGGTGAGGGACCCGGAGCTGGCGGAGTCCACGATGGCGTTGCCGTTGCCGTCGACCAGGGTGAGCACACCACCGGCGCTGACACTGCTCCCTCCACTGGCACCACCGGCGACGGCGAGCGTCGAACTGCTGCCCGTGGCGTCCACTTCGACGGTCTGCGTGCCGCTCGCGGCGTCGCCGATCCGCAGCGCACCATCATTCTCCGCTCCTGTCCGACCGCCGTCGCCGAAGGGGTCACCACGCCTGCCCGGGTTGTGGCTTACCAAGATTCGCAGGCGATGAACAGACCCTCGTCACCACGAACGGGAGTCGCATGCGCGGAACGTGGTCCAGCACGCGCCAACAGTGTTTGCGCGCGTATGGCGGACGGACGACTGGCGGACGTCGCCCTACCGCGGCGCCCGGGGCATGCCGAGGCCGATCCAAGCGATGATGTCGCGCTGGATCTCGTTGGTGCCGCCCCCGAAGGTGAAGATGGTCTGACTGCGGGCGTTGTGCTCGAGCCGACCACGCAACACCGCGCCGGGTGAGCCCTCGGGGAGGTAACCGGCCTGGCCGACGATCTCGAGGAGCGTGCGGTACGCCTCGAGGGCGAATTCGGTCCCGTACACCTTGGTGGCTGAGGCGTCCGCCGGTCGGAGGCCCTTGTCGGAGGCCCAGGCCACTTTCCAGTTGAGCAGCTTGAGGAAGTCGGCGCGGGCGGAGAGCCTGGCCAGGTGGACCTGGACCCACTGCTGGTCGATGACCCGGCGCCCGTCGGCCAGCCGTTGCTGGCGCGACCACGCCTCCACCTCGCCGATGCTGCGCAGGATACCGGAGACCGGGCAGATGGCCACCCGCTCATGGTTGAGCTGGTTGGTGATCAGTCGCCACCCGTCGTTCTCGTCCCCGACCAGATTGGCCCCCGGCACCCGGACCCCGTCGTAGAAGGTCGAGCTGGTGAACTCACCCGCCATGGTGGGCAGCGGCGTCCAGTGGAAGCCCGGGGCGTCGGTGGGCACGATGAGCACCGACAGCCCCTTGTGCCGGGGCGCCGACGGGTCGGTCCGGGCGGCCAGCCAGACGTAGTCGGCGTACTGGATGGCGCTGGTGTAGCGCTTCTCGCCGGTGACCACGTACTCGTCGCCGTCGCGGACGGCGCGTGTCCGCAGCGAGGCGAGGTCCGTGCCGGCGTCCGGCTCGGTGTAGCCGATGGCGAAGTGCACCTCCCCCCGGAGGATGCCGGGCAGGATCCGCCGCTTCTGCTCCTCGGTCCCCAGCGCCATGAGGGTGGGGCCCACACTGGTCAGGGTGAGGAGCGGCAGGGGCACACCCGCCCAGTGGGACTCCTCGACGAAGATCATCTGATCCACCGGTCCGCGGCCCTGGCCGCCGTAGTCGGTGGGCCAGCCCAACCCGAGCCAGCCGTCCCGCTCCAGGTGTCGGACGTACCTGGTGTAGGCGGGCTCGTCCGACGGCGATCCCTCCACCTCGGCCACCAACCGGACGAAGTAGTCCCGCAGCTCGTCCCGGAGCGCTTCCTGGTCGGGGGTCAGTGCGAGGTGCATCGGCGCTCGTCCATCTCGGGCGGCACGATACCAATCCGGTGCCGCGCTACCGTCGCCCCCATGACCGACGCCGCCGTCCCCACCCCTCCCGCCGACCTGTTCTCCGTAGCCGGGAAGACGGTCGTGGTCACCGGGGGGACCCGGGGCATCGGGCACATGATCGCCAGCGGCTTCGCCGTCGGCGGAGCCGCCGTGGTGGTGGCCTCGCGGAAGGTGGACGCCGTCGCGGCCACCGCGGCTGAGCTGTCCGAGTACGGAACGTGCTCCGGGATCGCCGCCGATCTCTCGACGGAGGAGGGGGCACGGCGCCTGGCCGAGGCGGTCGGGGCCATCCACCCGCGTGTCGACGTCCTGGTCAACAACGCAGGAGCCACCTGGGGGGCACCGCTGGCCGAGCACGACACCGCCTCGTGGGAGCGGGTGCTCAACCTCAACGTGCAGGGGATCTTCCACACCACCAAGTTCTTCCTTCCCCTGCTCGAGGCGGCGGCCTCGGTCGAGGAGCCCTCGCGGGTCATCAATATCGGCTCGATCGACGGCCTCCACGTCCCGGTGCTCGAGTCGTACTCGTACTCGGCCTCGAAGGCCGCGGTCCACCAGCTCACCCGCCACCTGGCCAAGCGTCTCGCCCCGACCGTCACCGTCAACGCGGTGGCGCCGGGGCCGTTCGAGTCGAAGATGATGGCGGCCACCCTCGAGGCCTTCGGCGACCAGATTGCCGCCTCGGCGCCGCTCCGCCGCATCGGCCGACCCGACGACATGGCGGGCGTGGCCATCTTCCTGGCCTCGCGGGCCGGTTCGTACCTCACCGGAGCGGTCATCCCGGTCGACGGCGGGATCGCCACGGTCGGCTGAGCGTCCCGCCGTCCGTCAGTCCGGCTCGGCGGTGGTGGGCCGTCCGCACACCAGCGCGTCGAGCCGGACCAGCGTGCGCTCCATGTCGCGACGGGTCTTCCTCGAGTAGATGTCCCCGAGCTTCAGCAGCACCCGCTGGTGGTCGGGCCGGATGTCCCAGCTCTCGCGGACCAGTGTCCCCCCGTCGGCCGGTTCGAGCTCGTACCGCCAGATCCGGCCGGCCACGTACGGCTCGAGCCGCCCCTTCGGCCCGGTCTGCCAGGCGATCCGGCGGTTCTCCTCGAACTCGACGACGGTGTTGGCCGTCGAGTAGCAGACACCCATCTGCATCGACATCCCGAACGTGTCGCCGAAGGCCAGGCGTGTCCCGCCCTCCGTCCGCGCTCCACGCACTGTGCCGGACCCGTCGAACTCCGGGTGCCGGGCCGGGTCGGCGAGTACGTCGAAGATGTCCCGGGCCGGCGCGGCCATAACCCGCTTGACGGTCAACACGTAGCCCTGCATCGCCGTCCCCCGTTCGCTGCCGTCCGCACACACTAGGTCTGCGCCGCACTGGAAGAGTGGGGGCGTGTCCGACCGGTACGTCCGCACCTCGATCCGGGCGGCGGCGACGGGTGCGCTCCACGTCGACACCGACCTGGTGGTCCCCCTGGCCGGTGCCGTCACCGCCCTGCCGGTGGCCGGACTGATCGGCCTCGGCCTGCTGCTCTGGACGCCCACCGTCACCTCCGGCCTGGCCCTCGGCGCGTGGTTCGA
>JBKQRT010000278.1:0-7796 GCA_052143895.1 Acidimicrobiales bacterium
TGATTTTCCCGAACGGGAGCGTGGCCAACGGCAAGTTCTTCGATAACCCCGACTCGACGTGCGCGAACAAGGCCTACACGTTGGTCGTGCCTGGTGTGCAGGGCGGCCTCGTCACCGGTAAATATCAGCCGAACCCCACGCCGGCGTTCAACGCGGAGGGTGGAGCGCTCGCCGACAGCATCATGCAGCCCCAGTCCTTTACCGCCATCGACTTCTCCATCGCCACCAACGAGAATGACCCCCAGACCGGCCTCAAGGTTCCCCCTCCGGCGATCAGCGTCAAGAAGGGCAAGCTGTCCGGGCAGGTCGAAGCCTGGTCGGCCTCATGGAACAAGCTCTACTTCAACCAGGGCTCGCCCAAGCCGGGCGGCTCGGACCCCGGGCTGACAGCGCCACTCTCGGGCACCTACAACTCGAAGACCCATGCCTTCGTGATCACGTGGACAAGTCAGGTGGTCGGCGGGTCCTTCAACGGCTTCACGGGGTTCTGGCACCTGACGGGCACCTTTTCCCCGGCCAAATGAGGCGGGAACGGCCGGGAGTTCGCCGCCGCCTTGGCGCGCCAGCTGAACCTTGCGGATTGGGCCGGGTCGTCTGGCTGGTGGCCCATTGGGACGTGGCGATGGAGTCGCAGCAACGATGCGATGACCTCAAGCTGAAAGGAGCATGACAATGACGAAGATGACCACCACGACCCCGAGCAGGGTCCGATCGCTGTTCTCCTTCCCCAACCCCGTCAACGAGGTGTCGGCCCGACTCGTGGCCGGTGGCGTCGTGATCATGTCGGTGCTCACCATCGCCCTGAACCTGAAGTGGGCGACCGTCGTAATCGCCTACGGCTTCGTGGCACGAGTGCTCACCGGACCGAGCCTCAGCCCCCTCGGTCAGGTGGTAACCAGAGTGATCACGCCGAGACTTGGCATTGCCGAGCGCCCGGTGGCCGGACCGCCCAAGCGTTTTGCACAGGGCATCGGGGTGGCGTTCTCCCTATCTGCCGTCGTCCTCACGGCTCTGGGTTACTGGGGCGCCGCCCAAGCTGTCTTGGGGCTCTTGGCCGTGGCTGCCTTCTTGGAGTCGGCCCTGGGGCTGTGCCTCGGGTGCAGGGTCTTCGTTCTCCTCATGCGGGTCGGCATGGTGCCCCAGGAGGTGTGCGAGCGTTGCAACAACATCTGGGCGAAGGCCCCGGGGGCGGCCTGAGCCTTACTTATCCCTGGTGAAATAGCGAATCAGCCGGACTTGTGGCAAACGCCCGGAAACCCCAAAGACGTCCTCCGAAGCGGGAATCGAACGTCGCACGAAACTGGCCACTCATTCCGTCGACGTCGAGATGATGTCAACTTTGTGAAAGTGCCCCACATTGCGTGCCCCCGGATCTCGTCGGCCACCTGTCCCGAACCGCCCGGGGATCGATATCTCGGGCTCAGCTGACGGCCCGCTTACTATCGCTTTCGCGAGCAGCGCATCCCGCTATTTCCGAAGTACCGCGAGGAACAGAATCCGTTCTCCCACTCCAACACGTAGAGCCGGATTAGGAGACGGCCAAGCGGGTGGCCTGCTTGGCGTGACCCGATAGGTCGTCGACCGGCTGACGGCGGACACAACATTGGCGTTCCGTCGTCTGCCCGGCAACAAGCACCGCCGCTTCAGGGTCGGTGATATCCTGTTGCTCGCCGAGGAACGTGATCGTCGCCAAAGGGGAACGAGCGCCATCCGCTCCGCCTTGCCAGAGCCTGTTGATCGGACGTGAGTACCGATCCGTGGACAGGCCCCACGAGCTCTGTCCGAGCGTGTCTTTACGTGTCTTTATCGTGCCGGAGGGGGAGGGATCGTGAGGGAGCCTGAGGGGATCGCAACGCCGCGACCAGCAATCTCCTCGGAAAGGGCCTGGTCAAAACACTGAGAGCTACACTTTCGCAATGTAGAGGCCGAGGGTTCGAGTCCCTTCACCTCCACCAAAACCCCAGGTCAGAGGGCTGAAGTGGAATCCCCCAGAAGATCAGATTCTCCGGCGTGTCTTTACGTGTCTTTATCGACGAAGTCTGGTTCTCCAGAAACTCATGAAATCGGGATGAGTCGAGGTCGCGTTGACGACTACCCGAGCCTGCAGTGGGCCGTGTCGATCGACGTCCTCTGACGTTTGCCAGTCACTCGGGACCACCCTCTTTGCGAGTTATGGGCTCTTCCGGTTTCTTCTGTGTGGGCGCGTTGAAGTGATCCGTGTGCGCCATCATTCTCAGATCAGCCGTCCGGCTTCGTCGGCGAACCCTGGTACACCCGATTTAGCAAGGCGCGTGATCAGGTCGATCGGCGTAAGCGGAGGGCGCCGAGTGTGTGCAGCTTGCACTCGTAGAACCTCGAGCACGATCCTCGGGGCGAGGTCCAGCTGATCGAGCAGGAAATCGTCGGGGTGGATGACCTCGATGTTGAGCGGCCCGAGAATGTCGACCGGATAGTGACGGACGTTGGCGGTGACGATGGCGTCGGCCCGGCCACGCACGGCGGCGGCCACCACGTGGCGGTCGTCCGGGTCGGGGAGTGTCACCGTGTCCTCCAGGTCCTCCCATCCGTCAACGCGTGCGTCCTCGAAGGTGTCGTCCATAGTGGCGAATCGCCGCTGGATCTGTTCGGGTGGGATGTCGGGATGGATCTCTACGATGGCGTCGGCGGCCTCTGCGACGATCCGGGCGGCCTGAGAGCGGACGATAGAGATCGCGCTCGGCGATGCGGAGCAGCGTGTCGGCCAGCGCGACGGGCACAAGGACGCACGCGTCGAGGACCACCGCATAGCGAGCCACGAGGTCACGCCTTCGCGCTGGGCCGGGCTCGACGCCGACGAGCCCATTCCAGGGCGGTGGCGTAGTCGGCCGGCGTACCGTCGTAGAGGCCGAGCTCGCCGGCTTCCTCGGTGAGCTGGTTCAGGGCGGATCGACGCTCCATCCGACGGCGCTGCTGGAAGTCGATGAGGTCTTGGAGGCGGACCCGGCGATGGCGGTTGGGCTTCTCGAAAGAAATGGCACCGTCTTCGAGGAGCTTGACCAAGGTGGGGCGGCTTAACCCGAGGAAGTCAGCCGCCTCCTGGGTAGTGAGGAGCAGCCCTTGGGGGGCGACGAGGGTGGCCTTGCCCTGCCGCATGACTTCGACCACTTGGCGCAGGACGCGATAAACCTCGGCGGGGAGGGGGACCTGTTCGCCATCGGGGCCGAGGAGGAGGCCGGGCTCGGTGTGGCCCTCGACGAAGCGGGCCAGGTCGAGGAGCTGGTCGAGATTCTCGGGCGGGAAGACGACGTCCTCGTCGCGGCCATGTCCGACGGTTGCGCTTGGGGCTCCGCTGGTGGCTTCGTTGGTCGGGCTCATGTCCTTAGGATAGCACAAATCGAAAAAATCGAAAGCACCCGGGCACCGAGTCGGCGGAGTGGGTTTGGGCTGCCCCAGGCGGCAGGACGGCGGGAGTGTCCGGAGAGTTGCCGGATTTGATGTGACCAACGACGGTACGGGGCGCGGTCAGCGGCGCTCGTACTGCTTCCCGTAGCAAGCGCATGACACACGTCAGCCGGAGAATCGTGTCCTCTGCCCGGGAGATTGGGGCAGGTCGGATGCCGCGAGAAGTCGACCTCTGCCCGGCGAGGATTGTGATGACGCACAATCATGCCGTCGTGTTCGAGCCGTCGCGGAGGCTTCCTAGGTAAATCCTCTCTGTTGAGGGCATCAGCCTCACCGGTGGCGAGGGCTGGTAGCCGCCCGAACCGTCAAGCGGTCGTTCACCAATTGTCCACCCGTCCTGGCACCACGTCCACCGCGCCGTTACCGGCGACCTCGTCATCCTGGCCACATGGCAGATCTACTCGTCGTTCTCGGCATCGCGCTGTTCGTGGCGTTGATGCTCGGCCTCATCTGGGCGCTGGAGCGGGTGTGACCGTCGTCCAAGGCCTCCTTCTCGCTCTTGCCGTGGTCATGTTCATCTACCTGGGCGTGGCGATGTTCAAGCCGGAGTGGTTCTAGATGGGCTTCGCCCTGACCATCGTCGTCCTCATCGTCGTTCTGGGAATTACCTGGCGATTCCTAGGCTCCTACATGGCGGCGGTGTTCGACAACCGGGTTCACTTCTTGGGGTGGGCAGAGCGCCCGGTCTACCGAGTCCTCGGGACCAGCCCTGATCGAGAGCAAACCTGGCAGCGCTACGGCGGTTCACTGATCGTCTTCTCCGGCGTGACCTTGGCCTGACCTATCTGCTGCTGCGAATCCAAGGTTCACTGCCCCTCAACCCGCAGCACCACGGCGCTGTGGGTTCCGCCCTCAGCTTCAACACGGCCGTGTCCTTCCTGACCAACACCAACTGGCAGAACTACGGCGGCGAGACCACGATGTCTTACTTCTCGCAGATGGGCGCGTTGACCGTCCAGCAGTTCGTCAGCGCTGCAGTTGGCATCGCGGTGGCTATCGCCTTGGTAAGAGGCTTCTCGCGGCGTAAGTCAGCGACCATCGGAAACTTCTGGGTCGACATGACCAGGAGCGTGCTCTACGTCTTGCTACCCATCGCCTTCGTGGCGGGGATCATCTTCGTGGCTCAGGGTGCGGTGCAGACGCTCGCCGGGTCGATCAACATCAGCGACCATCTGAACGGCGTCACGCAGACCATCCCACGGGGTCCGATCGGCTTCATGGAGACCATCAAGCAGCTCGGTACGAACGGCGGAGGATTCCTCGACCAGAACGGAGCAACGCCGTTCGAGAACCCGACCGGGCTGACAAATCTCCTCTCGATCTTCTTGATCCTGATCGTACCGGTCTCCCTCACCTACACGTTCGGCAAGATGGTGGGGAGCGTCAAGCAAGGTGCGGCCCTTCTCGCCGCCATGGTCATCATCTTCGGCGTCTGGCTCAGCTTCACCAGCTACGCCGAACACCAGGGCAACCCCGCGGTCGTGGCTGCCGGGGTCCACCAGACGAACACCGGGAACACGGAGGGCAAGGAGGTCCGCTTCGGCGACACATCGACGGCGCTATACGGTGTGACTTCGACGCAGACCTCGACCGGGTCAGCTGATGCGTCCTACGACTCCTTCACCCCAATCGGAGGCTTCGGCCTTCTGACCGGGATGATGCTCGGCGAGGTCACGCCGGGCGGTGTCGGCAGCGGTCTCTATACAATCCTGCTCGACGCGATCATCGCGGTATTCATCGGTGGGTTGATGATCGGGAGAACGCCCGAGTACCTGGGCAAGAAGATCCAGGCCCGAGAGGTGAAACTGGCCGGATTGGGCGTGTTGGTGATGCCGATCATCGTGCTCGTCTTCACCGCCATCGCCGTCTCTGTCGCCGCCGGACGAGCCGGTCCTCTCAACGCCGGGCCACACGGCTTCAGCGAGATCCTCTACGCCCTGACCTCACAGGCCAACAACAACGGATCCGCATTTGCGGGACTCACCGGCAACACGCCGTTCTACAACATCATCGGCGCCATGGACATGCTCCTTGGCCGCTTCGCCATCATGATCCCGGTGCTCGCGCTGGCCGGCGCACTGGCGGTCAAGAACGTGGTGCCAGCCAACGCCGGCACCTTCCGCACCGACAACCCGATGTTCGTCGGCCTGGTCATCGGGGTCATCGTCATCATCGGCGGCCTGACCTTCTTCCCCGCGGTGTCTCTCGGTCCGATCGTCGAGCAACTGAGCCACGGGAAGTTCTTCTAATGACCACTGCTGATCACACTCCCGCACCGACTGGCGAAGACCAGGGTGACGGCACCGTCGCCCAAGCGATCGCCCCTGACGCCGCCGGGCCCCATATGGCTCACGGCGTCGCGCAGGCGAGGGGGCTGTTCGACAGAGCGATCCTACGTATCGCCGCCGCGGGCGCCTTCAAGAAGCTCGACCCACGGGTCGAGATCAAGAACCCGGTCATGTTCGTCGTCCTGGTCGGCTCGATCATCACCCTCCTTGAGTCCATCGCTCACCCGGGGATTTTCAACATCTCCATCACCATCTGGCTGATTCTGACGGTGCTCTTCGCCAACTTCGCCGAGGCCATGGCGGAGGGTCGGGGTAAAGCCCAAGCCGACACGCTGCGCCGCATGCGCTCGGAGACCGAAGCCCGGCGCCTCAACGCCGACGGAACCGAGACTCGGGTGGCAGCGGTGGACTTGGCCAAGGAAGACCTGGTTGTCTGCGAGGCAAACGACATCATTCCATCGGACGGCGAGATCATCGAAGGTGTCGCGTCGGTCGATGAATCGGCCATTACGGGAGAGTCGGCTCCGGTCATCCGCGAGTCAGGCGGCGACCGCTCGGCGGTGACCGGCGGGACCAGGGTGCTTTCGGATCGCATCGTGGTGCGGATCACAGCCGAGCGCGGCAGAACCTTCCTCGACCGCATGATCAGCCTGGTCGAAGGGGCCAATCGCCAGAAGACGCCGAACGAGATCGCCCTGACGATCCTCCTGGCCGTGCTGACCATCGTGTTCCTGCCGGTTGTGGTCACGTTGCAACCTTTTGGCCAGTACGCCGGCGGAACGGTATCGGTCGTGATTCTGGTCTCCCTGCTCGTGTGCCTGATTCCCACCACCATCGGGGCGCTGTTGTCGGCGATCGGGATCGCCGGTATGGATCGCCTGGTGCAGCGCAACGTGCTCGCCATGAGCGGTCGAGCGGTCGAAGCGGCAGGGGACGTCCAGACACTGCTCCTGGACAAGACTGGCACCATCACGCTCGGGAACCGGATGGCCTCACGGTTCGTGCCGGTTGGCGGCCACACCGAGGAGCAGGTGGCCGACGCGGCACAGTTGGCATCCCTGGCCGACGAGACACCCGAAGGTCGTTCGATCGTTGTGTTGGCCAAGGAAAAGTTTGACATTCGTGAGCGCGAGCTGACCGGCGAGCACCAGTTCGTGGCCTTCACCGCCACCACCCGGATGTCCGGCCTGGACATCGACGGCCGTCAGATCCGCAAAGGTGCCGCCGACGCCGTGAGAACCTGGTCCGCCGAGTTGGGGGGCACGGCCCCGGCCGAGTTGGGGGGAATTGTCGACGGCATCGCCCGTGGCGGGTCCACACCGCTGGTCGTGGCCGATGGACCCGAGATTCTCGGGGTCATCGAGCTCAAGGATGTGGTCAAGTCCGGCATCCGGGAGAAGTTCGCGGAGATGCGCGCCATGGGCATCCGCACCGTGATGATCACAGGCGACAACCCCCTCACGGCGGCCGCCATCGCTCAGGAGGCCGGCGTCGACGACTTCCTGGCCGAAGCGACCCCCGAGAACAAGATGGAGCTGATCAAGGCCGAGCAGGAGGGCGGCAAGCTCGTCGCCATGACGGGCGACGGCACCAACGACGCGCCCGCCCTGGCCCAGGCCGACGTGGGCGTGGCCATGAACACGGGGACGACTGCGGCCAAGGAGGCCGGCAACATGGTCGACCTCGACTCCAACCCCACCAAGCTGATCGACGTCGTCGAGATCGGCAAGCAGCTGCTGATCACCCGTGGTTCGCTGACCACGTTCTCCATCGCCAACGACATCGCCAAGTATTTCGCCATCATCCCGGCGCTTTTCGTCGCCACGTATCCACAGCTCAACGCGCTCAACATCATGAAATTGCACAGCCCGGAGAGTGCGGTGCTCTCGGCCGTGATCTTCAACGCCCTCGTCATCGTGGCGCTCATCCCGCTGGCGCTGCGAGGAGTGAAGTTCAGGCCGGCGTCCGCGGAGGCGATCCTTCGCCGAAACGTCTTCATCTACGGCGTGGGCGGGATCATCGTGCCGTTCATCTTCATCAAGCTCATCGACCTCATCTTGGTCGCCC
>JBKQRT010000279.1:0-23323 GCA_052143895.1 Acidimicrobiales bacterium
GGACGACAGCGGCCACCGCCGCGACGATCAGGCCGAGGACCAAGGCCGGCACCAGGCAGATCGTCACGGCTCGCCGCCGGTTGGCCCGGATGATGGCCATCTCGTCGTCGCCGTCGCCACGATCCGACGGCGGACGGGCTCCGGCCGCCGGGGTGGGTGCCGGCGGGCGGGTCTCCCGCCGGTCCACTTCTTGACCCGGTCGACTGTCGGAACGACCTGACCCTGCGGGTCGCCCGGTCCCCGAGCTGCTGCGCCGGGATGCTCCGCCACCCGAGCCGCTCGATCCTCCTCCCCTCCCGTCGCCCCGACCACCTCCGGAAGTGGACCGGGTACCGCCACTCCGGGCGCCGCCGTCGGCCCGCGACCCGGAGCCACGCCGGCTCCGGTTGCGGTCTCGCGATCCCCCGCCCGAGGGTCGTCCGCCCGCGGGAGCCGGTCCGTCTCGGCCCGGTCCGGCATCCGACCGCTCCGACCGCTCCGACTGCTCCGACTGTCCTGGGATATCACTCATGGTCCGAGCAGTGTACGGCTGCTCCACCCCCCGGGCCGACCACCACCGACCGGTACACGTCCTCGTACCAGTGGGCCAGGCGCTCCATCGACCAGTGGTCAGCCCATGCCCGACCGGCATCCAGCCACGCCTGGCGCCCCTGGTCACCCGCCCCCGGTTCGTCAGGGGTGCGGGCGATGCTCCCGAGTCGCCCCGACAGCACGGCGGCCAGGGCGTCGGACAGGGCGAGCGGGTCTCCCGGCGGCACCAGCACGGCGTGCCCACCGGCGGCCTGGCGGTACCCGTCGATGTCACTGGCCACCACCACCGCGTCGGCGGCCATGGCCTCGAGGAGGACCATCCCGAACGACTCACCACCCAGGGAAGGGGCACACACGGCCTCTGCTGCCACCAGCCGGCGCACCTTCTCCTCTTCGGTGATCACGCCCAGCCATCGGATGGTCGCCGACTCGGGGTGGAGGCGTCGGAGCGTGGCGGTCTCGGGACCGTCGCCGGCGATCCACAGCACCGGGTGGGCGAACGGTGCGCCGGCCCGCTCCTCACTGGCGACACGGGTGAACGCTTCCAGCAGGATCCCCAGTCCCTTGCGCTCTTCGTGGCGTCCGAGGAAGAGGATTGCCGGGTGGCTCGTCGGCCACGGGTCCACGTCGTGGTACCGGCCAACGTCCACTCCGTTGAAACCGACCCGGTAGGTCCCACCGAGCGCCTCCGCCGCGGTCGATCGCGCCGCATCGGACACCGCACACCGGACGGCCAGCCGGACGGCCAGCCGGCGGGCGACCGGGCCCAACGCGGTGTAGAAGGGGCTGCGGCCGCTCCGGTGGAAGGTGGCCACCAGCGGCGGCAGGCCGCGGGCCACCAGCAACCCGTAGGTGACGCCTGGGGCGAAGGGCTCGTGGACGTGGATCACGTCGAAGCCGGTGGCCCGCAGCTCTCGTACGGCTCGGACCACCGAGGGGACCGACAGGGTGACGGGAGCCTTCGAGCCGTTACCGGGCACTGACATCGACCGACCGGTGGGCCGCAGGACTACCCCGGGTTGCGGGGCGACAGGGGCGTCCACCGGAGCGAACACCGTGACCCGGTGACCAAAGGCGGCGAGGGTCCGGGCCAGTCCGAGCACCTGACCCTGCACCCCCCCGGGCCGGGACAGGCTGTACGGGCAGACGACGGCAATCGCCAGGCCGGTCGGTGATGCTTCGGAGGTCGGCGCCAACGGGTCAGTCGGTCATGGAGCGACGCTGACGGCGCCGGGCCCACTTGACGCCGTACATGGCGTCGTCAGCACGGCTCAACAGCTTCGACGGGTCGGTGTCCGGATTGTCCACGAAGACGCCACCGACCGATGCCAGTGCACGCAGCGTGCGGCCGTCGATCCGGTAGGGCCGGGCCAGGGCCGACGAGATGCGCTCGGCGATGCGGAGCATCTCCTCCTCGCCGCTCTCGATGGCGCAGACGACGACGAACTCGTCGCCGCCAAGTCGGGCCACGGTGTCCGACGGACGGACGATGGCCGACAGCCGCCGGGCCACGGCGATCAGCATGTCGTCGCCCACGTCGTGCCCGAGCACGTCGTTGATCTCCTTGAACTCGTCGAGGTCGAGCAGGTAGACGGCCAGCCCCGGCTGGTACCCGTCCTCACCGGCGGCACCCGACCGGGTCAGCTCGCCCAGGCCGTCGATGGCCTCCTGGAGGCGCTGGGCCAGCAGGGTGCGGTTGGCGAGTCCGGTCAACGGGTCGTGGAGGGCCAGTTCGGCCAGCCGCTCCTCGTTGAGCTTCTGTTCGGTGACGTCGTGCATCGCCACCACCGCCCCGAGCATCCAGCCGTCCTCGTCGACGAGGGCCTGACCGTTCACGCTGACCTTCCGCCGATCGCCGTGGGCCGACTCCAGGATGATCTCGACGTCTCGGAGCTCCTCGCCGGACATCGCCCGGATCAACGGGTTCTCCCGTTGGGCCATGGGCGAGCCGTCGGCCCGGCGGAGGCCCTGGTCGGTGGGGATCCGGCCGATCGGGTCGGAGTCCTCGTCCAGTCCGTGCAGCCGTCGGGCCGCCGGGTTGAACACGGTGATCCGCCCTTCGGCGTCACAGGCCACGATGCCTTCCTCGAGGGTGTCCAACAGGACCTGGAGGAACTGCTCCTCGCGCCACAGCTCGGCAGCGGACTGGCGAACCGCGGTGATGTCGCTGAAGGACGCCACCGCGCCGGTCACCGTCCCGGAGGTGTCGACCATGGCCCGTGCATTGGTCCTGGCCCACAGGGTGGGCCGACCACTGCGGCGTATCCCGAGCACCACGCCGACGGAGCGCCGTCCGCTGCGCAGGCTGGTCATCATCGGATGGGCGGCGGGCCCGAGGGCCCGACCGTCCTCATCGACCACCTCGACCCCACCGGAGGCCGCTCCGGCCAGGAGGTCCTCGAGCCGGCGGCCGAGCAGTCGCACCCGCGGCCCCTCGAACATCACCTCGAAGGCCTCGTTGACCCGTACCACCACACCGGCCCCGTCGACCATCATCACGCCGTCGGCAAGCGACTCGATGATCGTGGACTGCCGCCGGTCGACGTCCCGGATCCGCTGTTCGAGCCGCTTGCGCCCGGTGATGTCGCGGATGTTGACCACGATGCCCCCGATCGGATCATCGAGGTGGTTGGCCGCCACCACGTCGAGCTCGATGGGAGTGCCGTCGGACCGGACCGTCTGCATCTCGAGGGAGACCGACAGCCGTCGCCGGGCCACGAGGTCCCGGAACAGTGCCCGGACCGATTCCACGCTCAGGGAGTCGAACAGTGCGAAGGCGTCGAACCCGATCACGTTGCTGATGTCGTACCCCAACAGCCGCTCGGCTGAGGCGCTCACGAAGATGAAACGGCCCTCCGCGCTGATGACGGCGACCACGTCGAACTCGTGCTCGTGGAGGTTGTGGAAGCGGGGCTCCTTCGCCGGATCGCTCCCGTTGGTCGCCGCCAGATCCGGCACCGGCAGCGAGGGGACCGGCCGACGGGACGACGGCCCGTTCGCCTCCACCGGCGGGATGACGCGCTCGAACTCCGCACCTCCGGCGAACGACCGGTGCTCGAACCGGGTCACGCCGCACCCCCCGGGCGGTCCGCAGTCCACAGGGGTTGGAACACGTGCCACTGCTCGGGGGCACGCCGGATGAGCCCCTCGAAGCGGGTGGCGATCTCCTGGGTGAGCCGGGAGACGTCGGCGCGCAGCGATCCCCGGCGAGCGGTGTCGAGGGGCGGCTCGATGACGGCCCGGTGGTCGGCCCCCGGACCGCTGTAGACCACGCCGGTCACCAGCATGGCGCCGGTCCGCAGGGCCAGGGTGGCGGGGCCGGCGGGCATGGTCGTCCGCTCACCGAAGAACTCGACGTCGATGCCGTTGCCCACCAGGTCCCGGTCGCTCAACAGCCCGACCAGGCCACCCCGACGCAGCGTGCCCATTACCGCCCCACCCGAGGACGCGTCCAGCGGCACGATGGTCAGTCCCATTGCCGCCCGCTGCTCCAGGAAGAATTCGAAGAGCTCCGGTGGCTCGATGCGTTCGGCGACCGAGGTCATCGGTAGCTCCTGCGTCGCCAAGAAGGCGCCCCCATACTCCCAGCTCCCTATGTGCGGTAGTGCCATGATGACGCCCTTGCCGACCGCCATGCCCTCCACCAGGTGCTCGAGGCCCCGGACCAACGTGTGCTGTTCGACCACCGTCGCCGGGGTGCTCCCGAGCCGGGCCCCTTCGACCCAGTACCGAGCGTAGGCCCGAAAGGCGTGGCGCGCCCACCGGTCGACCACGGCGGCATCGGACGGGGTGGCGCCCAGCACCCGGCGCAGGTTCTTCGACACCATCTCTCGCTGCTCGCGCCGGACCCGGAACAGCACGTCACCGAACAGGTTTCCGAGACCGAGAGCGACCGGCTCGGGGAGCGCGGCCAAGCCTCGAGCGAGCGACGTGTACGTCCGAAACACCGCCTGTCCCTTGTTCACGAGCCCTCGTTCTCGATCACCTGGTCGCCGGGTCGACTCAGGTGTGGCGTCTGCCGGTGCGTTGCCGGATGCCCTGTCGGGCATGCCGAGCGCGCCAGGTCCGACCGGACCGGCTGGCCAACTCGCCCTGGCGCCGGGCCCGCCAGCGCGACGGCGACGTCGCCGACCGGCGGCTGCCGACTCGTGTCGCGCTCCGCTCCCGGCGCTGCCGGCGGGCGGTGACGACCGGAACGGGCGCCTCGGCCAATCGCCAGACCTTCACGAACCTCCCTAGTGCGGTGGCAACGGTAAGACCGAGCATGACCCAGAGGACCGGCACCAGGAATGCCGGGGAGAGGAAGCCGACACCGAGAAGGATCATCCGCTCGGCTCGCTCCATCAGGCCGCCCTTGGCCGAGATGCCCAGCGACTCCGCCTTGGCCCGCTGGTACGACACGAGCGAGGTGGCCGCCAGCACGGCGAACGGCAGGAGGACGAGGTGACCGGGGTGGGTGGACACCAGGTACCAGGCGACACCGCCAAGGATGAGTGCGTCGGAGACCCGGTCGGTCACCGAATCGAAGAACGCGCCCCGGACCGAACTCGTCCCCGACGCCTTGGCCACGGGGCCGTCCAGCAGGTCGTGGAGGCCCGTGACGATCAGCAGCACGATGGCCAGGTGGAGGTGACCGGTGGCCACGGCCACGGCCGTGGCAGTGGCCGAGACGAGCCCGGTGGCGGTCAGCATGTCGGCGGTGACGCCGAGTCGCTGCAGCCTGCGCCCCACGGGACCGGTACCCCGGTCAACCGTGTCGCGCCATCGCCCGTCGAACATGGACACTCCTCCAGAGAGCTTCCCCCACCTTATCAGCTGCTAGCTGGAGTGAGCGGTTGGACGGCCGCCCGGGAACCGGGTCCGGTCCGGCAGCGAACGCGCCCGGTGGCGTGGCCGGCGACTACAGGGACAGGGGCCGGATGGGCGCCATAATCAGCTCGGGATCCGCCCGCCAGTCCACGCCGGGTACGTCGATGTAGAGCTCGATCTCATTGCCGTCGGGGTCGAGGACGTAGAGGCTGTGGGTGACCGCGTGGTCGCTGGCGCCGACGATCGGCACCCCCGCCTCCCGGAGCCGGGCGACCGCCTCACGCAGCTCGTCGTCGGTGTCGCCCACCTTGAGGCCGAAGTGGTACAGCCCCAACCGACGCCCCTCGGGCTGGGCCGCCGCATCCTCCCCCACCTCGATGAGCAGGAGCTCGTGATGGGTGCGGCCCGAGGAGAACGCCGCGGCGGGGATGCCCAGGGCGGCGGGGAAGACCGGCTCCCACCCGAGCACGTCCCGGTAGAAGGCCGCCGAGCGGCCCACGTCCCGCACATAGAGCACCACGTGCCCGAGCTCCTTCACCTGCATCTGCAACCCCGCTTCTCTCGTCTCCCCCCACCAAACGCCCGGTGCCCCGTTTCGATTCCGCCGGAGGCCGCTGACGTCACTCGGGCCAGGCGGCTCGCACCCGGCCCCAGGTCACCTCGAGCGCCTCGGGGAGCACCCGGGCCCCGGCCACCGCGGTCATGAAGTTGGTGTCGCCGAACCACCGGGGGACGGCGTGTAGGTGGAGGTGGCGCGGGAGACCGGCCCCGGCGGCCTGGCCCAGGTTGGCCCCGAGGTTGATCCCCTCCGGGCCGTAGGCCGACTCGAGGGCACCCACGCTCCGTCGCAGCGCCGACCACAGCTCGGTGCCCTCGGCGTCCGTCAGCTCGCCGAGCGCCCCCACATGGCGCAGCGGCAGGACCATCAGGTGACCGCTGGCGTAGGGGAAGGCGTTGAGCACGGCGTAGGTGACGGACCCGACCCACAGGACCCCGTTCTCCGGAGACGGCGGGCCGCTGGCGGCGATGCGGCAGAACACGCAGTGGCCGGGCCCGTCGTCACCGGGGGGCCGGTCGGGCTGCGAGGAGCCGGCGGACGCCAGGTACTCCCCCCGCCAGCCGGCCCAGAGGTGATCGAGGCTCACGGGCCCTCGGGGCTGCGTCGTTCCTCGATCTCCCGTTCGAGCGCATCGGTGAAGGCGGCGAGCTCCACGCCCCGCTCCGGACGATCGGCCCCCCTACGGTTGACTCCGACCGTCCCGGCGTGGACGTCGTCGTCGCCCACCACCAGGATGTAGGGAACCTTGAGCAACTTCGCCCGCCGGATGCGGGCGCCCAGGGGCTCGTCCGCCGGGTCGACCGACACCCGGGCGCCGACCGCCCGCAGGCGATCGGCCACCTTGCGGGCGTAGTCCTGGTGGTCGTCCCGGACGCCGAGCACCCGCACCTGCTCGGGCGACAGCCAGGTGGGGAGGGCGCCGGCATAGTGCTCGAGGAGGATGGCGAAGAAGCGCTCGACCGAACCGAACAGGGCGCGGTGGATCATGATCGGCCGGTGTCGGCCGTTGTCGGCGCCGATGTACTCGGCCTCGAAGCGCTGCGGAGTCTGGAAGTCGAGCTGAATGGTGGACATCTGGTGGGTCCGGCCGATCGCGTCCTTGGCCTGCACGGAGATCTTCGGGCCGTAGAAGGCGCCGCCGCCCTCGTCCAGCACCAGTTCGAGGTCCATGGCCAGCGCCGTGCTCCGCAGCGTCTCGGTGGCCTCGTCCCACTCCTCGGGCGTGCCCACCGCCTTTCCCTCCGGACGGGTGGACAGCTCGAGGAAGAAGTCCTCGAGCCCGAAGTCGCGCAGGAGGGACAGAACGAAAGAGAGCGTGGCGTGCAGCTCATCGGCCATCTGGTCGAGGGTGCAGAAGATGTGGGCGTCGTCCTGGGTCATGCCGCGGACCCGGGTGAGCCCGTGGACCACGCCGGACTTCTCGTGGCGGTACACCGACCCGAACTCGAACAGCCGCAGCGGGAGCTCGCGGTAGGAGCGCTGCCGGCTCTTGAAGATCAGGACGTGGAACGGGCAGTTCATCGGCTTGAGGTAGTACTGCTGGCCGCCGTCGAGCTCCATGGGCGGGAACATGCCCTCGGCGAACCAGTCGAGGTGGCCCGACGTCTCGAACAGCTCCGACTTGGTGATGTGCGGCGTGTACACGAACTCGTACCCCGCCGCCTCATGCCGGCGACGCGAGTACTCCTCCATCAGCCTCCGGACGGTGCCGCCCTTCGGGTGGAAGACGACCAGGCCCGACCCGATCTCTTCGGGGAACGAGAACAGGTCGAGCTCGACGCCGAGTCGCCGGTGGTCGCGTCGCTCGGCCTCGGCCAGGCGGTGGAGGTGGTCGGCCAGGGCCTGCTCCGACTCCCAGGCGGTGCCGTAGATCCGCTGGAGTTGCTGTCGCTTCTCGTCGCCCCGCCAGTACGCTCCGGCCACCCGCATGAGCGCGAAGTGGCCCAGGCGGCTGGTCGAGGGCACGTGGGGCCCCCGGCACAGGTCGGTGAACGTGGGCGAGTTCCAGTAGGTCGAGACCCGCGCCGCCGACACGTCGTCGGCCGTCACGTCCACGTCGTCGTGGCCCGCCTCCACGGCCTCGATGATCTCGCGCTTGAACGGTTGGTCTTCGAAGAGCAGGAGTCCCTCGTCGACGGTGTGTTCGTGGCGGATGAACGGCTGGTCCTCGGCCATGATCTCCCGCATGGTGGCGGCGATCCTGTCGAGGTCCTCGTCGCTGAAGTGGGCGCCGCCGGGGAGCTCGAAGTCGTAGTAGAAGCCGTCCTCGATCACCGGCCCGATGGCGAAGTGGGCGCCCGGCCACAGCCGGAGGACGGCCTGGGCCAGGACGTGCGCCGTCGAGTGGCGGAGCACGGCCCGTCCGGCGTCGGAGTCGGTGGTGATCACGCTGACCTGCGCGCCGTCCGGCAGGGGGGCGGCGAGGTCGACCTCCTTCCCGTCGAAGCTGGCGGCGACGGCCGCCTTGGCCAGGCGGGGCCCGATCGACTCGGCGAACTGCATGGCGGTCGTGCCTGCGTCGAACTCCTTGGTCGAGCCATCGGGAAGTCGGACGCTCACGGCTGCCATGGGTGTGTGCCTCTCTCGCTCGGGGTCGTAGTGGCGGTGGATGTGGTCGTTGGTCCGGTGGACGTGACGGCCGGCAGACCCGGTCGGTGACCGGGCGGCGACGCCGCCGGCGCCGCCCGGTGCCGGCCCGATCGACGCAGCCGCACGCACGCCGGTCGAGGTCGGGCCGGTCCGGCACGCCGCGGTTACAGGGTAACGCCCACGAGCGCCGCCCCCGGGCCGACGCTCCGCCCGGCGGCCGCCTCGGCGTCGAGTGCCCGCAGGGCGCCCGGGGTGTCGAGGTCGTCGTCGAGCGAAGCACGAACCAGCTCGAGGCTCCGGTCTTCCGGTGTGTCGGGACGGGGCGCGGCCCGCCAGGTCTCGAGGCGACGGGCAGCCGCCGGCATGTCGTCGGCCATCCACTCCCAGTCAGTGCGGTAGTGATGGCCGAGGAGGGCGAGCCGCACGGCCGCCGGCTCCCACTCCTTCAGCAGGTCGCCGACAAAGACCAGGTTGCCGAGCGACTTCGACATCTTTGCTCCGTCGAGGCCCACCAGTCCCACGTGGAGCCAGTGCCGTACGAACGGACGGCCGGTGACCGACTCCGACTGGGCGGTCTCGCACTCGTGGTGGGGGAAGACCAGGTCGCGACCGCCGCCGTGGACGTCGAGGGTCTCCCCGAGCTCGCGGAGCGCCAGAGCGGAGCATTCGATATGCCACCCGGGTCGGCCCGGGCCCCAACGCGACTCCCACGACGGCTCGTCAGGCAGCGACGGCTGCCAGAGGACGAAGTCGAGCGGGTGCCGCTTGTTGGGGTCTTCGGGGTTGCCTCCGTGCTCGGCGGCCATGGCCAGCATGGTCGGCTCGTCGAAGTGACTCACCCGGCCGAACGCCGGGAAGGTGGTGACGTCGAAGTAGACGCCGCCGCCCGACCGGTAGGCACGCCCGGACTCGAGCACTGCCCCGATCAGGGTCAGGATGTCGGCGATGGCCGAGGTGGCCCGTGGCTCGGACCACGCCGGGATGAGCCCGAGCGCGGCCATGTCGGCGTCGAACCGGGCGATCTCCTCGGCCGCCAGGTCCAGGTAGTGGACACCGAGCTCCCGTGCCTTGCGCAGGAAGTCGTCGTCGACGTCGGTGACGTTGCGGACGCACCGAGTCTCGTGGCCCAGGTCGCGCAGCCGCCGCTGGAGGATATCGAAGGTCAGGTACACCTGAGCGTGACCCAAGTGAGCGGCGTCGTAGGGGGTGATCCCACAGGAGTAGAGGGTCACGAGCGGGCCGGCATCGATCGGGGCGATCACCCCGCGGGCGGTGTCGAAGAGCCTGACCGGCCCGCCTCGGCGCGGGCTCCGGCCCGTGCGGTCGGTCACCGGCGCTCAGTCGTCGCCGTACCCGGTCAGCCGCACGGCGGCATGGACCTTGTGGCGGATGTTGACGGTGACGAGGACGGCGGTGAACGCCTCGATGGGCGCGGCCTGGGCCAGGCTGCCGGCGTCGATGCCGCGCAGCCCGCCGATGCTGTCCACCAGGGCCAGGGTCACCGCGGTGGCCTCGGGATGGTCGGAGCAGACCAGCACGTCGCCGGCGACCGCCGTGGTGAGCTTCTCCATTTCCGCAGCAGGCAGGTGATGGAACGAGGCCGAGACCAGGGCATGAGGTAGCGCCGCCTGGATGGCTGCCGCCACCGAGCCCCGGGGCGGCAGTAGTGCCAGGAACTCCCGTCCCTCCTTGGCCAGTGCGTTGGCCATGGACACGACGACCTTGCCCCGCACCGAGCCGGCCAACGGGAGGACGGTGGACACCGCACTGTCCCACGGCGTCGCCACCACCAGCACGTCGCAGTCGGCAGCCTCCTCGTTCGACGTGCCGGTCACCCCCAGCCGGCGATCGGCCCACTCCTCGACGAGGGCGTGGGCGATGGTGTCAGCCCGCTGGCCGTCCCTCGAACCGATCACGACGTCGTGGCCGGCGTCGCCCAGTCGCACTGCCAGCCCACGCCCGGCGGGGCCGGTGCCTCCCAAGATGCCGATTCGCATGGTCTTACCCTTGCACACCGGCACATTCCGGCCGAATCCACCGCTACCGGTAACCTGACGCCATCATGGGACTCCTCGAGGGAAAGCGGATCCTGGTGACCGGGGTCCTGACCGATGCGTCGCTGGCTTTCGCGGTGGCCCGTCTGGCCCAGGAGGAGGGCGCCGAGGTCGTGCTCAGCGGGGCGGGGCGGGGTCTCTCGCTCACCCGGAGGACCGCCCGCAAACTGCCGGTCGGCACCGACGTCCTCGAGATCGACGTGACCGAACCCGAGCAGCTAGCCACTGCGGCGGCCACCCTCGGCGAGAGCTGGGACCGGATGGACGGTCTGCTCCACGCCATCGGCTACGCGCCGCCCGAGTGCCTCGGCGGTGACATGTTCCAGGCCGGGTGGGACGAGGTACAGGTGGCCCTCCACGTGTCGGCGTACTCGCTCAAGGCGCTGGCGCAGGCGTTCCGGCCACTGCTGGCCGCGGCCGGCGCGGCCGGCGGACGTGGCGCCTCGATCGTCGGGCTCGACTTCGACGCCACCGTGGCCTGGCCGGCCTATGACTGGATGGGGGTGTCGAAGGCCGCACTCGAGTCGCTCTCGCGCTACCTGGCCCGGGATCTCGGCCCTGACCGGATCCGGGTCAACCTGGTCGCTGCCGGGCCGGTCAAGACGATGGCGGCCAAGTCGATCCCCGGCTTCAACGCCTTCGAGGACACCTGGTCGGAGCGGGCACCGCTCGGATGGGACGTCCTCGACACCGACGTCGTGGCACGTGCCTGCGTGGCGCTGTTCTCCGACCTGCTCCCGATGACCACCGGCGAGATCCTCCACGTCGACGGCGGCGTCCATGCCGTAGGCGCCTGAGCATCCGCCGGTCGGCCACTGCCAACCCGGCCCCCACGCACGAAAGGACCCCATGCCGACCCCCTCCGAGCTGCGCCGCTGCATCGACGTCTACGTGGACGCGGTCAACGGCCGTGACCCCTGGGGTATCGCCGCCCTGTTCGCCGAGAACGCCCTGCAGGCCGACCCGGCATCCAACCCCCCCAACGTCGGACGGGAGGCCATCGCCGCCTTCTTCGAGGCCGGCATCTCGGCCAGCGACACGTGGACCTTCGTGGCCACGGCCGTGCACACCTGTGCGGACCACGTGGCCATCGACTTCGCCATCACCGTGGAGACGGCGGGATCGACCATGACCATCGACGGGATCGAGGTGTTCGCCGTCGACGACGACGGCCTGTTCTCCTCGGTGCACGCCTACTGGGACGATGCCGACCTCACCGTCGGCTGAAGAGAGGGCACGCCATGGACGACGACGCCACCGCGGTGGGCAACCTCATCGCCCGCTACGCCGAGCTGATCGACGCCGGCGACTTCGAGGGGGTGGCCGACCTGCTCGGTGACGCGGCGGTGGGCGCCGGCGACAGCGAGTCGCTGCTGACGGGCCGCGAGGCACTGGTGGCCATGTTCACCTCCACCACGCGGCGGTACCCAGACGGGACGCCGGGGACGAAGCACGTGACCACCAACCTCATCCTCGACCTCGACGCGGACGCCGGGACCGCGGCCGCCCGCACCTACTGGACGGTCCTCCAGGCGGTTCCCGGGCTGCCGCTCCAGCCGATCCTCGCCGGCCGCTACCACGACCGGTTCGTGCGGGTCGACGGCGCGTGGCGGTTCTCCGAACGGCGCTACCTCATCGACCTCGTCGGCGACGTGAGCCGGCACATGCTGTCCCACGTCCCGCAACGTCCGTGAGCACCTGCCGGCGCCCGGCCTTGACCGGACCGGTCCTCGGACCCTACGTTCGGCCGGGTCCGCAGAGCCGAGGGGAGACACGTGGGACGACTCGATGACGCCGTCGCCGTCGTGACAGGTGCGGCGTCCGGCATCGGTGCCGCCTGTGCCGAGCGACTGGCGGTCGAGGGGGCCACGGTGGTGACCGTCGACGTCGCCGGTGACGTCGACTACCTCCTCGACGTGCGGGACGAACCGGCGGTGGCCGCCGCCGTCGGCGGGGTGGTGGCCGAGCACGGCCAGCTGGACGTCCTGGTCCACGCGGCCGGGGTGGCCGGTGGGGGTCCCGTCCATCTGCTCGACGGTGAGGAGTGGGACCGGGTGGTCGACGTCAACCTCAAGGGCACCTTCCACCTCGGCAAGCACGTCGCCATGCCCATGCTCGACCAGGGCCGCGGCTCGATCGTGAACATCGCCAGCATCGAAGGCCTCGAGGGGACCGAGGGGGGCAGCGCCTACAACGCCTCGAAGGCCGGCGTCGTGATGCTGACCAAGTCGATGGCCATCGACTACGGCCGCCGGGGTATCCGGGTCAACTGCATCTGCCCCGGGGGGATCGACACCCCGATGCTGCGCTCGGTCACCGAACCCGAGGGCATGGAGCTCTACCGCGAGCGACTCCGTGACGAACACCTGCTCGGCAGGTTCGGCCGCCCGTCCGAAATCGCCGCCGCCGCCGCCTTCCTCGCCTCGGACGACGCGTCCTTCGTCACCGGACACGCCCTGGTGGTGGACGGCGGCTTCACCGCAGGCCTCCGGGTCGGCCTGCTCGAACAGCTGGGCATGTGAGCGCGCCCATGCCCGCACCACCCTGCGGACAGGGAGCGTGCCGATGCCCACGCCGGTGACCGTCGACGGCGCCGAGGCGGCGCGCTCGTTGCGCCCACTGGTGGCCGAAGAGGCAGCCGAATCGGAACGCATCCGCACGCTGACGGATCGGACCGTCGATGCGCTGTGGGCCAGCGGCCTGATGCAGTGGGCCAACCCGGCCGAGGCGGGAGGCACCGAACCGTGCTTCGCGGCCATGATCGAGACCTGGATCGAGCTGGCCTGGCAGGACGGGTCGCTCGGGTGGATCGGCATCGCCAACCTGCCGTCGGCCGCTGCCTGTGCCGCCTACCTGCCGGACGAGGGGTTCGAGGAGGTCTTCGCCGGTAACGCCAACCGGATCACCGCCGGGGGGCAGTTCTTCCCGAACGGACTCGGCGAGACGGTCGAGGGGGGCTACCGGGTGACCGGGGCCTGGAACTTCGGCTCGGGCACCGGCCACTCCGAGTACGTGGCCGCCGGGTTCATCCCGACTGTCGACGGCGGGATGGTGACCGGCGTCGACGGCATTCCACCCTTGCTGGTGGCGGTGATCCCCCACGATGAGATCGTCTTCACCGACGGTTGGCACGTGCAGGGCCTCAAGGGGACCGGGTCGTATGACTACAACGTCACCGACCTGTTCGTCCCCGCCGCCAGGACATTCGAGCTGTTCTGCCGGACCCCGCGGCGAGGCGGTTCACCGGCCTTCCGGATGGGGCTCATGCCCATCACGGCCGCCGGGCACGCGTCGTGGGCCCTCGGGGTGGCCAAGAGCACGATCGACGACGTGACCGAGCTGGCGCTGACCAAGGTCCGCATGGGTGACGAGGCGTCGATCGCCCACCGGCCGAGCTTCCAACGGAACCTCGCCCATCACACCGCCATGTGGCGGGCGGCCCGCCTGCTGGTGGTCACGACCTTCACCGACGTGGAGCAGGCGGTGGCGGGCCGCGCCGACCTCACTCCCACCATGCGCGCCGACATGCGGGTGGCCGCCACCTACGCCACCGAGGCCAGCCGGGAGATCGTGCAGTGGGCCCACCTGGCCGCCGGCACCAGCGCCATCCGCGAGGGGAGCCGGCTCGAACGGGCGTTCCGGGACATGTACACGGGCACCCAGCACGTGTTCATCGGCGAGAAGACCTACACCGACTCGGCCCAGGTCTACCTGGGCCTCATCGAGGACCAACTGGGGTTGTGATCTGGCCCAGCAGTGGGCCGGACCGACGCGGCGTTCAGAGCTGCATGGACTTCACCTCGAGGTACTCGTCCAGTCCGAAGGCGCCGAACTCGCGGCCGTTCCCCGACTGCTTGTAGCCGCCGAACGGGGCCATCGGGTTGAACCCGCCGCCGTTGACCTCGACCTGGCCGGTGCGCAGTCGCCGGGCCACCGCCTTGGCCCGCTCCGGATCGCCCGACCAGACGCCCCCGGCCAGCCCGTACTCGGTGTCGTTGGCGATCTCGACGGCCTCCTCCTCCGTGTCGTAGGGGATGATCGAAAGGACCGGCCCGAAGATCTCGTCCCGAGCGATGGTCATATCCGGCGTCACCGACGAGAACACGGTGGGCTGCACGAAGTAGCCGCGCTCGAGCCCCTCGGGCGGCGCAGCACCGCCGGTCAAGAGCGTGGCCCCTTCGCCGATGCCCTTTTCGATGTAATTGCGCACCCGGTCCCGCTGCACGGCCGAGACCAACGGCCCGAGGCGCGACGCACCGTCGAAGGGATCGCCGGGGGCAAAGGTCTCGGCGGCGGCGACTGCCAGGGCCTCCACCTCGGCGAGGTGGTCCCGGGGGACCAGCATCCGGGTCAGCGCGCTACAGGTCTGGCCGGAGTTGAGGAAGCACTTGCCGACCCCGTCCGGGACGGCCGTGGCGAGATCGGCGTCGTCGAGGATCACGTTGGCCGACTTGCCGCCGAGCTCGAGCGCCACCCGCTTGACCGTGGCGGCGGCCACCTCGGCGACCCGCTTGCCCGCCCGGGTGGAACCCGTGAACGAGACCATGTCGACACCGGGGTGGCCGGCCAGCGCCTCCCCCACCACCGGTCCGAAACCGGTGACCAGGTTGAAGACGCCGGCGGGGAGCCCGACCTCTTCGAAGATGTCGGCGAGGACGAACGCGTTGAGCGGCGCCACTTCACTCGGCTTCAGCACCACCGTGCAGCCGGCGGCAAGGGCCGGGGCCACCTTGGCCGCGATCTGGTGCAGCGGGTAGTTCCACGGGGTGATCGCCCCGACCACGCCGATCGGCTCCCGGACGACCAGCGAGTTGCCGACGGTCTGCTCCCAGATGAAGTCGGCAGTGACCTGGACCATCGACCCGAAGGATGCCATCGGCAGCCCGACCTGGACGAGTTGGGAGAGTACCAGCGGCATGCCTACCTCGTGGGTGATGAGCTCGGCCAGCGGCTCCATCCGGTCAGCCAGTGCCTCGCTCACTGCGGTCAGGAACGCCACCCGCTCCGTCAACGGCGTCGCCGCCCACGACGGGAATGCCCGACCGGCGGCGGCTACGGCGTCGGCCACGTCGTCGACGGTCCCCTCCGGGACAGTGCCGATCACCTCCTCGGTGGTCGAGTCGATCACCTCGATGGAAACCGACCCGCTCGAGGGGGTCCAGCCGCCCCCGATGTACAGCGTGTCCCGGACGATTGCGCTCATGACGACACCGTGCTCTCTGTGTGTTCTGCTGTGTCTGCTACGTCGGCGACCCAACAGTAGATCCGCGTGCCGCCGCCGTGGCGCCGCCGCCTGGACGGCCTGCTCCCCCGGTGACGCGAAGTTGCATAACGATTCCGATATACATAGAGTGCCCATCGACCCAACGCCGTCCGAGCAGTACCAGGGAGACATGTCCAAGACGCAAGAGGAGCGGAAGGCGGAGACCCGGGCACGGCTGCTGGCCGCGGCCTCCGACCTCTTCGCCCAGCAGGGCATCGACGCCGTGTCGGTCGACACCGTGGCCGAGGCGGCCGGCCGGACCTCCGGTGCGGTCTATGCCCACTTCGGCAGCAAGCAGGGGCTGCTGCTCGCCCTGCTCGACTCGTGGAAGGACTCGGTGCTCACCGGTCTGCTGGCGGAGGTGGCTCTGACCGAGTCACCCCGCGGCCAACTTGTGGCGGTGTGGGCGCATGTCGCCGATGCCACCGGCGCGGATCCGGGGCGCTGGTCACTGCTCGAACAGGAGCTCTGGCTTCGGGCGGCCCGCGACCCGGAGGTGGCCGACATCATCCGGGTCCGCAACGCCGAGGCCCGTCGCTACACCGGCCGCCAGCTGGCCGGCTGGGCCGCTGCCGTCGGGGCCCGCCCGGTGGCCGCGCCAGAGGAGCTGGCAGTTCTGGTCAAGGCCCTGCTCACCGGCCTGGCCATCCAACGCCGCCTCGATCCGCGCCCGGTCGGCGCCGACCTCGCCGTCCGCGGACTGTCCGCCCTGCTCGGCCTCGAGCACGCTCAGGATCCCGCCGGGGCGCTCGAGGGTCGCGCCCCCGCACAGGCGACCGACACCCACCCATCCGACCCAACCCGTCAGGAGCACCACCATGAACACTGAGATCCGCCAGAAGCTCGGCATCGAGTTCCCCATCTTCGCCTTCACCCACTGCCGTGACGTGGTGGCCGCTGTGACCAACGCCGGGGGGATCGGCGTACTCGGTGCCATCGGCTTCGATCCCGATCAGCTGGAGGTCGAGTTGACCTGGATCGACGAGCACGTCGGTGACCGGCCCTACGGCGTCGACATCGTCATCCCGGCCAAGTACGAGGGCATGGACGAGATGGACCCGGACAAGCTCGAGGCCCAGATCCGCGCCCTCATCCCGGCCGGGCACCGCGAGTTCGCCCTCAAGATCCTGGCCGACCACGGTGTCCCGGAGATCCCCGAGGACGAGCGCCGGTCGAACGGGATGATCGGCTGGACGGCCGCCCACGCCGCCGGGCTCATCGAGGTGGCGCTCCGCCATCCCAACGTAAAGCTGATCGCCAACGCGCTGGGCACTCCCCCGCCCGACGTGGTCGAGAAGGTGCAGGGTGCCGGCCTCATGATCGGGGCACTGGCCGGATCCGTCAAGCACGCCCTCAGCCACAAGGCCGCCGGCCTCGACTTCATCATCTGCCAAGGCTCCGAGGGCGGGGGCCACACCGGCGATGTCGGGAGCATCGTGCTCTGGCCGGAGGTCGTCGACGCCGTCGCCCCGATCCCCGTCCTGGCAGCCGGGGGCGTCGGCAGCGGCCGGCAGATGGCCGCCGCCCTGGCCCTCGGGGCCCAGGGTGTCTGGTCGGGGACGCTGTGGCTCACCGTGGAGGAGGCGGACATCCCCCCGAAGCAGATGGAGAGCTACCTGGCTGCCACCAGCCGCGACACGGTGCGCTCCCGCTCCTTCACCGGCAAGCCGTGCCGCATGCTCAAGAACGACTGGACCGACGCCTGGGAGGCGGAGGACACCCCCGACCCGCTCCCCATGCCGCTGCAGATGATGGTGGCCATCGAGGCCGTCTCGCGCGGGCACCGGTACCCCGAACAAGCCCGGGACGTCAACTTCAACCCCTGCGGCCAGGTCATCGGCCGGGCCACCACGGTCCGGAAGGCCAAGGACGTGGTCTTCTCGATGGTCGAGGAGTACCTCGAGGCCACCGAGCGACTGCAGGCCGGCGTGGCCGTCTGAGGCACCCCTCACCGGCTCGATAGCTGGCGCCAACGACGAATTCCGTCGTTGTCCTCCTGTCGAACCCGGCCACGTCGTTCGGCCCTTATTGGACCTTCTCCCAGCTCAGCACCCACATCAACCGTAGTGAGCGCCCGAATGGCGACCAGCCGGGCGTCCGCCCACGTGCGGCGAAACGCTGCCGGACAACGAAAACATGCGATCAGGTGGGTAACAGGTCGGTTACCGTTCTGTGACGGTCTGCCCACCCGGGCGAGCACGCCGCGTCCTGCGGCCGATCGATGGGAGAGCGCATGAGACGAGGTAGGGGATTCATCGCGGCACTGACGGTGGTCGGGGCAGCCGCCATCACCCTGGCCGCCTGCAGCTCCGGCAGTAGCGGTTCGAGCGCTCCGGGTACGAACGGCTCGGTCAAGACGGGCGGCACCATCTCGATGGCCCTCGATGAGAACCTCGCCGGGTTCAACGTCAACACCTCGGCGGCCAGCGAGTTCGACTTGGCGGAGATCTTGGACACGGTCTGGCCCCAGCCCTACATCGTCAACGCCGCCCTCCAACCCGTCCTCAACACCCAGCTCATCACCAGCGTGAAGGTGACCACTAATCCGCAGACCATCACCTTCAACATCAATCCGAAGGCGGTGTGGCAGGACGGCACGCCGATCAACGCCGACGACTTCATCTACAACTACCAGGCGCAGAGCGGCAGCCCGCAGTACACCGACATCGGCAACCAGCCCTATGACACGGCGTCCACCAACGGGTACAACCAGATCGCCTCGGTCGCCGGCTCCAACCCGCCCAGCGGGGCGGATTGTGAACCGGGATCGGCGGCGGACCGCAACGTGGGCCTCTGCCCGAACGGCAAGACCGTCACGGTCAAGTTCTCGACCCCCTACGCCGACTGGCAGGGGCTGTTCACAAACCTGGTCCCGGCCCACATCGCCCGCACCGTGGGGTGGAACACGGGGTTCACCGGGCCGGCCCAGACCATCTCGGGCAGCTGGTACATGATCCAGAGCTACAACAACAACCAGTCGGTCGTCCTCGTGCGCAACCCCAAGTACTGGGGCACCCCGGGCAAGCTCGACAAGATCGTCTTCCAGTTCTTCGGCGACGACACCCAGGAGGTCCCGGCCCTGCAGAACAACGAGGTCCAGGTCATCAACCCGACCTCGGTGAGCACCTCGATCGTCCAGAGCGCGGCCCAGCTGCCCGGCATCACCAAGGTGACGGTGCCGGGCCTGGAGTTCGAGCACCTCGACTTCAACGAGGCGGACCCGTACTTGGCCAAGCTCCAGGTGCGCCAGGCCATCGCCTACGGGACCGACCGCCAGCAGATCATCTCCCACACGGTGGGTGAGATCTCATCCGGCCTGAAGCCGCTCGGGAACCGCATGTTCGTCGCCACCCAGTCGCAGTACGTGGACAATGGGTCACAGTACGCCACGGTCAACACGGCCAAGGCCGAGTCGCTGCTTTCCGGGCTCGGCTTCAAGAAGGCCGCCGATGGCTACTTCCAGCCCAACTTCGGCCCCCAGGCCGGCCAGGACCTGACCTTCACGATCCAGTCCACCTCCGGCAACTCGATCCGGGCCGAGACGGAGCAGCTGTTCCAGGCCCAGATGAAGGCGATCGGCATCAAGATCAAGATCCAGAACTACGACGCCAACACGTTCTTCGGAACCAACCTCCCCGACGGGACGTACCAGATCGCCGAGTTCGCCTGGGTGTCCACGCCGTTCCCCTCGCAGAACCAGTCGATCTACTGCTCGTACACCAACGCGCAGGCCTGTGGGCAGAACTGGATCCACTACGCCAATCCGCAGGTGGACAAGTTGATGGCCCAAGGAGCCGCCGCCGCCTCGTCGGTCACCGAGGTGGCCGACTTCAACACGGCCGACAAGATCCTGTGGAACGACATGGCCACACTGCCGCTGTACCAGACGCCCGAGTACTTCGCCTGGTCGAGCAGCTACGCCAACCTGGTCCCCAACACCTCGGAGGCCGGCATCCCGTGGAACGCCAACCTTTGGGGCGTCAAGGCGTCCTGAGGCCACCCACCGGCGGGCATCGTGGTTCGACGGGGACGCGGTCAGCCCTGACCGGTGCTCGAGGAATTCTCGTGCACACCGAGGTATTGCTCGATCGCCTTGGCGATGCTTTGGGCGATGACCTGCTGGCCTCGGGCGCTTGCCGCGATCGATCCCTCAAAGGGATCGGTCAGGTACAGCGGCTCGATCACCGCGCCGGGCATCTGACTTGGCGTCGAGAAGAAACCCGGTGCGGCCGGACCGAGCAGCAACAGGTGGTTGTACGCGGCCGCCTCCGCGGCGATCCCGCCGGACGAGGCGTTACCGTCGAACGAGCCCAGCTGCGAGTCGGTCTGGGGCCCGTCGTCTGGGATGTCCCACCCCTGGGCGTTCATCTCGGCCACGACATCGCTCTGGAGCAGCGTGGCCAGTCTCTCGTTTGACGCAGCAAACGGGCGGTCGGTGTCGTAGGCGGTGAGGCTGCCCGCCTCGGAATAGGATGATCCGGCGTCGTAGTAGATGCCCACCAGCACGTCGGCGTTGGCCAGATTGGCGCACTCGTCCCTCGCCGCCACATCGTCGTGGGCACCCTGGAGGGTCAGCAGTCCCCCGTCCACGTCCGCGGGTCCGAGGCGGAGCACGGTCGACGGCCCCGTGCGGGACACGACGACCCGCAACCCCTTCGCCCGGAGCAGCGCCATCACGTCGAGCTCGACCGGAAGGGTCTCGGTGGCCTCGTCGATGGCCTGTCCGGACTCGGTGGTGCCGACGCCCCCCGGGTCGATCCCCCCGTGGCCGGCGTCGAGGAAGACGGTCTTGCCGAGATCACCGCTGGTGGGTTCGAAGGCCATGCATGACCCGGTGGCGAAGGCCGACGGGTCGAGGGGCACTCCCTCCGACGACGCGGAGCCCGCGCTCAACAGTCCTGACAGCGGTCCCTGGTTCCAGAACAGCATCGCGCCGGTCGTCGCCAGGGCCGTCACGACCAACAACAGGACGGACCACCGCCGCCACCGGTGCCGGGCGGCCGAACGTCGATCGCCGGCCGCCTCAGCTTTGGCCATCGCCAGCCGGACGGCGGAACCGAGACCGTACGAGCGGCCCCGGCGACTGGAATTCGGCCGGTGGGCCGGCGGACGGTGGGCCGGCGGACGGTCGACGGTCGGACGGTGCCGCCACGTTCGGTGCAGAGTTCGTGCGCATGGTCCCGGCACGATGGTACCGACACACCGGCCACAAGCGGTGGCGCGGTCCACTGTGCCGGCCACCGGACCGTGCCGCCGTGTCGGCGCCGTAACCTTGACCCATGCGGTTCGTCATCATCGGCGGGGGACCCGCCGGCAACCAGGCCGCCACCCACGCGGCACGCCTCGGGGTCGACGTCACCCTCATCGAGCGGGACGTGGTCGGTGGGGCCGCCAATCTGTGGGACTGCGTCCCGTCGAAGGCGATGATCGCCACCGGTGGGGCGATGTCCTACCTCCGTCGGATCGAGGGCATGGGCGTGGTGGGCTCAGGAGGAACCATCGACCTCGAACTGCTCCGCCAACGCATCATCTCCATCGTCGAGCAACTCGAACGCGCCAACGAGAAGATTCTGCAGAGCCAGGAAGTGAAGGTGGTCCGGGGGACGGCCCGGCTGGTCGATACCCACACGGTGATGGCCTCGACGGCGGACGGCGAGCGCACCTTCGAAGCCGATTCCGTCCTGCTCAGCACGGGGAGCCGCCCCCGGATACCCGACTGGGCCCCCTTGGACGGTGATCGCATTCTGACGACCCGCGACGCCTACCCACCCCGTTTGCTCCCCGACCACCTGGTGGTCATCGGTTCCGGCGTCACCGGGGTCGAGTTCGTCCACATGTTCTCGTCGTTCGGGTCCGAGGTGTCCTTGATCGTGAGCCGCCAACAGGTGCTCCCCCAGAAGGACCCGGAGGTGGCCGCCGTCCTCGAGAGCGGGTTCCTCCGACGGGGCGTCCACCTGTTGAAGGGTGCCCGGGCCGTCAGCGTGGAACGCACCGACGACGTCGTGGTGGTCCGGTGCGACGACGGCCGGGTCGTGCGCGGGTCGCACGCCCTCCTGGCCATCGGCTCGGTGCCGAACTCAGAAGGACTCGGGCTCGAGGCCGCCGGTGTCTCGGTGGGGCCCGGTGGCTACGTGCCCATCAACCGCCACTGCCAGACCAACGTGCCCCACATCTTCGCCGCCGGCGACCTCTCGGGACATTTGCCGCTGTCGTCGGTGGCACTGATGCAGGGTCGCAAGGTGGCCGAGTACGTGGTGGGTGGGCATTCCGTGACCCACCGGCATCCGAACTACGACAGCGCTCCCTCGGCCATCTTCACCGAACCGGAGATCGCCGACGTGGGGCTGGCGGAGGCCGACGCTTTCGCCGAGGGCAGAAAGATCCGGGTCACCAAGGTCCCCTTCGCCGCCAGTTCCCGGGCCCTTATCGACAATGACTCTCGAGGGTTCGTGAAGATCGTAACGGACCCGGCGACCGGCATCGTGCTCGGGGGTTCGATCGTGGGGCGCAACGCGTCCGAGCTCATCTCGGTGCTGGCCGTGGCGGTCACCGGGCGGCTGCGGGTCGTCGATATCGTCGAATCGATGCTGGTGCACCCGACCCTGGCCGAGGCGCTGGCGGAAGCCGCCGAGTAACTCCCCTCCGTCCGGAGCGTCGGTGGCCTGGCGGGCATGGCAGTGTGGAGCCGATGACCTACGACCGGTTCCTGCCCGCCATCGCCCGGACGCGAACGTCTGATGCTCGGGTGCGCAGGGCGACGCCTGACGAAGCGCGCCCCGTAGCCGCACTCCTGGCCCGTGCTTTCGCCGACGATCCGATCGGACGCTGGTATCTTGACTGCGACGATCCGGTCGTGCTCATGGAGCTCGAATTCCTCCTGGCGGCACAGCAGCTCACCGCGATCGGGATGCTCTGGGTGACTGATGACCTGACGGGTGCTGCAGCATGGATGGAGCCCGGGTCCCGTTACGACGATGCGGCCATCGACGCCGTCGTTCTCCCGCGGCTGGCCGCGCACGGGGGAGCAACCGATCGGCTCGTCGGGTTCTGGAGTTGGGCAGACGACCACCGTCCGGCTCTCCCCCACTGGTACCTCGACGTGATCGGTGTCGACCCCGGTCGGCGCGGCACCGGCACCGGACACCTGCTCCTCAACCACGGTCTGGCCCGGGTGGACCAGTCCGGGCACGCCTGCGTGCTTTTCACAGGAAACAGGGCGGCCGTCCCGTGGTACGAGCGACACGGATTCGTGGTCACGCTGGAGGAACAAGCCCCCGGCGGCGGTCCGACCGTTTGGTTCATGGAACGGCCCCCTGGATGAGTCCTCCATGTACGCCACCGATGTGGGCGCCCCAGGCCGAGACGACGCCAAACTACTTCTGGGTTTGGTATACGCCATAGATATACGGTGTTTCTGTACGGCGTATACGGATGTCGCGAAGCCCGCTGCCTCAGCCGGTCATCGCAAGAGCTCAGCGAGCTTCTCTGCTGGCTTCAGCTGGTCGGGCCAGAAGGAAC
>JBKQRT010000280.1:0-3937 GCA_052143895.1 Acidimicrobiales bacterium
CTCGGACTCTGACCGCCTGAACCTGCGACCCCGGGGGTCTGCGCCACGTCCAGGTATCATCACGGCGTGACCGTCGCCGGGAGCCGGCTTCAGCCTCCGGACACCATGCAGTTTCGGGGGACCAGGCGGTGAGTGCGAGTCAGGCCAAGGCCCTCTGCATCTCGGCAACCTGGTGAGGCGTCAACCACTTCTTCCACTTGTCCGGCATCTCGGCTGCCACCCGCCGTGTTCGGAATCCCTGTCCGGGCCGGTCGTTCTCCGTAAGGAAGGCCTCCGCCTTCTCGTTCCACCGGAGGCCGAGCTCGCCGTAGAGCTGTCGGGACGCTTCGACCGGGTCGATGCCCAGCTGCTCGTGGGTGCGCACCACCCACGTCGGCTGGTGGGAGGCGGCCTTCTCCAGCGCCGTGAGGAGCACGCCGATCTGCCAGATCGTCCGTTCGAGGTGGTCGTTTTCCGCGAGGGGGACTCCCAACATCTCAGCCCGTTGCTGGATCGAGGGTCTCGATACGAACGGGACGTACTGGTCGACGTAGTTGAGGGCGATCCAACTGGCCAAGATGCTGCCCGGATGCCGGAGCACCACGAGCACGTCGACGTCGAATTCTGATGCGATCCACTCGATGGACAGTGGGGCGTGGACGGACTTGACGAGGAGCCGCTTGCTGCGCAGGAGCGGGTGGAACTTTCGGCTACTTGGACGCGTGGCGACAGCGCCGGCGAGAGTAAGCGCGGGTGAGGGCCGGCCCTGCAGGAACCCGTCGAACGGCGCCCGTGGCACCCTCCCCAGCACTTTGCGGGCGAGGTGCAGGCGGGGGGACTCGGGTGCACCGTGCAGGATCCACGTCCACAGGCGGTGGTAGGGGCTCACGCCGCATCTGATTGCGCATTGATGGTGTAGTTCCATTCGCCGTGGAAGTCGTGAGGCTCGAGGGGAACGGCGGTGAGTCCGGCGTCGGTTACCTTCACGCCCTTCGGATACCAGTCGAGGTCGTAGTCGGCCTTGATGGTGAGCCCGGTGGTGGTCGAGGTAGCCGAGATCAGCTCGATGACGGTGCGCGGAGTGGTGAGGGGCTTGCCCCTCCAGTTCATGGTGATGAAGCTGAACATGCGGTGTTCGATCCGGTTCCACTTCGAGGTCCCGGGCGGATAGTGACAGACGGTGATGCGCAGCCCCGTCTCTTCGGCCAACTTGGCGAGTTCGACCTTCCAGGCCCGGATCCGCTACCCGTTCGAGCCCCCGGCATCGGCGGTGATCAGCAGGCGGTCCGCGTCGGGGAACCGGTCCTTTCCCATCTGGTTCCACCAGCGCCGGATGGACTGGACGGCGAACTCCGAGGTGTCGGCCGCGTCGCCGACGTTCACCCAGCCTTCGTTGTTGGCGACGTCGTCGATCCCATAGGGGACGGCCTTGGCGTGCTGCTCGCCCAGTGCCCGGTCGGCGAAGTCGTGGACGTGCACCCGTTCCGGTTGTCCAACGGGTGCCCACTCCTCTCCACCGTTGGCGTAGTTGCCGATCAGCTCCTTCTTCTTGGTGTCGACGGAGATCACCGGCTGGTTGTCGTCGAGGAAGGAGGTGGCCATGTCGTTCAGGTAGTGGAACTGGGCATCCCGGTCGGGGTGCTGGCGTCCCTCGGCCACCTTGGAAGTGGCCTGCAGCGAGTAGCCCAGGCGGTGCAGGAGCCGGAGGACTGAACGGGAGGAGACCTCGTATCCCTGGTCCTGTGGGTGCCAAGAACGTCATCCACGTCACGCGACCAGGCGATATTCATGGATGAGTCCGTCGAGGCGATCGACCCGACGAGGCCGTGATGGTTCGGCAAACCCCGGTTGTCCGGGGATCACGTCCTTCGACTGGGGTGGCAGCTGACCAAGAGACCGGTGCGGGCGATGGCCCTTGTAGTGGTCGACGTACTCGCCGAGCACCATCTCGAGGTGGCGCCGATTGACGATCAGCATCCGGTCGAGGCACTCCTGGCGGACCTTGCTGACGAGGCGATCGGCGAAGGGGTTGGCTCGAGGAGCACGGACCGGGGTCCGGATGATCCGGATGCCCTCGGAGCGGAAGACCTCGTCGAAGGCGGCCGTGAACTTGGTGTCCCGGTCGCGGATCAGGAACTTGACCGGACGACCACGTTCAGCGAGCTCGTAGGCCAGGTTCCTGGCCTGCTGGACGACCCAAGCTCCAGTCGGATGGGCCGTGACGCCGGTGGCGTACACTTTCCGGGTGTCGAGCTCGATGAAGAACAAGACGTAGAGGCGCTTCAGCAGGACGGTGTCGATGGTGAAGAAGTCGCAGGCCAGCATCGTCGTGGCCTGGGCTTTCAGGAACTCACCCCAGGTCGGGCCTCGTCTGTCTGGGGAGGGATCGAGACCGTGGCATTGGAGGATGTTCCAGACGCTCGAGGCGGCCAGGTCGATGCCCATGACGGAGAGCTCGCCGTGGATCGGGCGATAGCCCCAGGTGGGGTTCTCCCTGGACAGTCGGACGACGAGTCCCACGGTGTCGGGCGGGATCGTCGGTCGTCCTGGGGGCTTCAGGTAGGTCCACTTCCTCTTGACCAGCTCCCGATGCCAGCGCAGCATCGTGTCAGGCTGCACGAAGAACCGGCCGAGCTTGGCCCGAGACATCAGCGGGCCCAGGCCGGCGAGAAGGGCTCTGTCCGGTGGGCGAAGTGCCGGCCGCGCCGCCTGGCGACGGAGGACCGCCACCTCAAGTCGGAGCATGACGACCTCGATCGCCAGATCGGTGTCATCAGACCGCTGCTGACGCAGGATCTGCATGGTCCGGAGGAAGGCGAGATAGAAGAAGGAGAGGGCCACGGACCACTGTCGCGGTCACATCGGCTCGAGAGAAACTCCCAGCTCAGCGGTACGGATGAGGTTCTTGGCACCCACAGGTTCATTCACGCCCGTGACCAGCCTGAAGTGCTCTCGTACCCCAAACGCACCACTAGATCGCCGGTCAACTCCTTGAAATATTGAACATGGTCATCGGACAGGCGGTCCCTCCACTCCCCCGGTTGACCGGACCGAACGTGATTTGGGACGGCACCACCGTTGGCGGCGCTCAGCCGCTCGACTGCTTCCATGCCAACGGAGATGGCGGAGTCGTTAAGGCCGTACCAATGGAAGAGCCGTTCGAATGTGCCCTGTTGGTCAGCAAGGGCGTCTTCATAGCGGATTTCCACGAACTCGGGCTGCTCATAGTCCCAGCGTCCCATGCCGGCGGCGGTGAAGTGTGCCACCCAGTCGATCTCTGCCATCAATCCGTCGTGTTCGTTCAACGAATTGAGGTGCTCTTGGTAACTGCGTCCGCCATAGCGCGGGTTGGGTCTGTGCACCCACCATTCGTGGGTCCTCTTGTGGTATTCGTATCCCGAAACCACGACGTCCCGTGGGTCACGGATGACGTGCGATCCACGGAACGAACGCTGCCCAACGCGCTGGCGCTGGAATGATGTCCCAGCGTTTCCGAACACGATTACATCAGTCCGTGGCTCGACCGAGCCGCGTCGTCCGTTGTCGTTACACCACTGGTAGTGGAGCCCATAGGGCCGCACGATGGCTAGGAGCACCTGTTGGAACCACAGTGTTCCCGACTTGTGATGGGAGCAATGAACCAGCAGAGGCCGATCGCTTTGCGAGACGAAGGGATTCCTGAAGGCCCGCAGCACTTCCTGCCTGCCCCGAACGCGCACCCTGGTTGCCAGCGATGCTCGGCCCCGCGGTTGCGTGCGGGATGTGGCCATTTGGCGATTCTCACTCTCGTTCGCTACAGGCTACAGACAGCCCAAACCCTAGCCACAGTGTATGGGCCCTGCCCTTGGCTTTCAACGCTAGGGGCTCACGCCGCATCTGATTGCGCATTGATGGTGTAGTTCCATTCGCCGTGGAAGTCGTGAGGCTCGAGGGGAACGGCGGTGAGTCCGGCGTCGGT
>JBKQRT010000281.1:0-2512 GCA_052143895.1 Acidimicrobiales bacterium
CGTCCGCCCTGGAAGGTTCTCAGTCGGCATCAGGTCTCCTAATCGCTATTGGATCGACTCTACTGCCCAGTGGTGCTGGCAGCTGAGGCGGGTTCGAATCTTGGAAAGTCAGCCAATCGCGCCCCGACAGGAGTGTCGCACCGCCTTGTCGACCTCAAACACTTGCCGGTTGCGAGCTGTGGATCCTGGGCCGAGAGGTGTACCGCTACTCGGTTTCATCAGCCACCTCCGCCATTGCCTCGAGACCCTTGAACCGGGACCGGGCCAAGAGATGGACCGCAAGCGTTAGCGCTGCGACCGGCCACTCGATGATCTCGAGGGCAACGAGAACAACGTTGCCGGCCACCAAGACGACGTCGGCTTCGTCCCGCCTGAGGAGTGACTCGATTGCGGGAAGAGGATTCGACCACTGCAGGTTCGGAAATGTGAGGCGCGCGACCCTGTCCCAGGGCCATTCGGGATTCTCATCCGATGGCAGAGCACCGGACCCTGGAGTCGTGGCCGACGGCATCGCTTCATCCTCCTTCAAGACTGTGCCCAAATTGGACCGTGCGTTGAGCGAACCTCGCCCTCACTGCTCTGAGGTCGGTATTCAAAGACCTTGCTCCTCGGGCCAGGCCCCGACCTTCAGGGTGTGCCTCGGCTCTTGGGCCAGAACCGGGCATCTATGAATCTTCGCACTGATCTCGGGCCCGATGATAGGGACCTTCGACTCTACGCCTGGACAGCGCCGCACTTCTCAAAGCATTCGACATCATCTGACGGTTGCGGGCTGCTGCGATACGGCGCGGGACAGCGGCAACCACGAAGGCCGACCGCGAGCCCAGGTCAGTCCCGAGCGTGTCGGGTGAGCGTCCCCCGTCCGGGGGCTACTGGGAGCCTTTGGTGCTTTCAGCTTCGATCACCTGGGATACCGCCTCGATGAGGGCGAGGTCGGTGAACGCCCGGGGGAAGTTCCCGAGAAGCTGTTCCGTCTCCACGTCGATCCCCTCCGCGTACAGCGCCAGCGGACTGGCGAAGGAGAGCAGCTTCTCGCAGAACGATCGCGCTCGATCTGTCTCGCCGATCAACGCCAGCGCGGTGACAAGCCAGAACGAACAGATCGTGAACGTCCCCTCCTTGCCCTCGAAGCCGGTGTCCGAGGCGTCGGTCCGGTGACGCAGCACCAGACCGTCCTCGCCCCGGGACGTGACTCTTTTGTCTAGGACCTCGGCTCTGATCTCTTCGGCAACTTGCATCCAACGAGCTGCCCGCTCATCGTCTCCGCGTTCCTCTGCGAGCTGGATGCCCCGGTCGATGGCCACCCAGCGCATCACTGCTCGAGCGATGGATCGCCGCCCACCACGACTGGCGGCCATTCACCTGGAGCTCGGTCCGGTCGAACGTCAAAGCACTCTTGGCCGACCCCATCGCCGGTCGTCGGGTGTCGTCACTGCGGCCCGAGGCTGTCCGGAAGGCGACGGCCAGGTGGAAGGGGGTGGGGGCCGGCGTGTCCATCGTCTCGGGTCGGTTCCGGGTCCTACGCTCAGCCTTCGGGTGGGCCCACTCCGAATCGATCATCGACCGCAACCCGATCCGGGACATGAGAGGCGCACCCCGCCCCGGCACCCGCATGCATGTGTCGGTGGGCGATGTCGCCGCACTCATCGACGTGTCCGAGAAGCTGGCGGAGAAGGCGGAGGCCGCACTCGACGGGTCAGTGAGCTCGCTCAACGCCCTCAACAAGGCGGAGCAGGTCCGTCTGCTGGCCCGTCTTGCCGCCGACTCCGACGGCAGACGAGGGGAGTTGGTCGCCCTCCAGTTCGGTGATCTGGATGGCAGGGTGCTGACCATCGAGCGTGGGGTTTCGGGCGAGCAGGTTGGCCCGACAAAGACCAAGCGAGTGCGTCGGCTCACTCTCGGACGGACCACGGCCGCGCTCTGGCGGGCCAGCGAGGCAATCTGGCGGCAGCGAGTGGACGATGACGCAGGGTTCGGCGAGTGGCTGTTTTCCAGAGATCTGGACCACAGCCGTCGGCTCACGGCCAGCGGGTTGGGGCACTTGTTCGCCGTGCTCCGGGACGAAGCGGGGCTGGAAGCCGTGAGCCTTCACCGGCTACGGCACACCGTGGCCACCTACCTGGTTGGTCGGGGCGACCTCCTCCAGGTCCAGCAATGCCTCCTGGGATAGCCATCTGGGTCTCCTTCTCGGAGATTGCTTGTGGCCGACCAAAGCGATCACCTCAATCTCGAGGGTAAGTACGGAGCCCAGCGACCTTTGGGGATGGATACCGGACTAGGGGTCTCGACGTCCGGCGTCGTTCGTCCTGGTGCACACGAGCACGAGTAGTGAGTCCACCGATGGGCTGACGTCCAAGAACGGGCGGAGGCCGGGTCTTGCCGTCTTCACAGCATCTCTGGCGACCCGGGGCTTCTGATCATTGATCAGAAGGTTGGGGTTCTAGTCCTTCCGAGCGCGCAAGGAGCCAGTTCGGAAGCTGCTTTTGCCCGGCAACCTGCTTGAACCACGGAA
>JBKQRT010000282.1:0-10895 GCA_052143895.1 Acidimicrobiales bacterium
GGCGGCGGGCGGCGGGTCAGACCCGGCCGAGGGCTCGCTCGAACGACGCCGACACGCCGCCCTCGGAGCCGTAGATCCGGTAGGCCACGAGGACCAGCGCGGGAATGGCCCAGAAGTCTCCACACACCCACAGGATGCCGGCCGCCCACCGCTGGTCCCGCAGGGCGGCTACCGGGCCGTCCATCAGCACGTTCATCGAGTACCAGGGCGTCTTGGTGAAGATGGCCATGGCCATGGCCAGCACCAGCATCTCGAAGGCGGTGACCACGATGGCGGCGATCTGGAGACGGGGAGAACCCCTGGGGGGCGCCGGGTGCGACGGGAGGATGATCCTCCAGAAGAGGAGGCCGGAGACGACGAAGCTCGGCGCCATGAGCCAGTTCATCGCCCAGTCGTTCCACGAGGCCCAGTCGTAGACGGCGGGGACGTGCCAGAGGACCATCACCCCGTTGAACAGCACGATGGCCGCCACCGGCGAGCCCGCCACCGCCTCGAGGCCGCGTAACCAGCCCCACCGGGGCGACCGGTGGTAGGCCCGGAGCACGGCCCGGCGGCGGTCGACGGGGAGGGCGAACAGCAGCGGCACCCGGGCGCCGCCGATGAGCAGCAGGGGCGGCAGGTAGAACATCTCGAAGACGTGGGTGACCATGTGGACGCTGAGCCACGGCATCGCCCAGCGTTCGAGGGGGCCGGACACCACAGCCAGCAGGCCGGCCAGCCCGGCGTAGAAGGCGAGGCTCCGCCGACGGGTCCGTCGACGGTGAGCGGGGGTCTGCCGCCCGGCCAATCGGCGCAACCCGACCTCGTGGGCGATCCCGACGGCGACCGCCAGCACGCCCAGGGGAGTGATCTGCCACATCGGCGGGATCGACAACGGCTCATCCTTCCAACAAGAGACGCATGCTAGCCACCCGGACGGCGCTCACCGTGCTCATGTGCCGACACGGGCGGGCTGAACCGGTCGCGGCCCACCGGGACGCGGCCGCCCCCGGTCCTCAACTCGACGATCCGTACGGGACGGGGACGGTGAGCACCGTCTTCCGGCGCCATCCGTCCGAGCCCGCAGGGAGGGCCCACACCGTCAGGCGGGAGCCCGACACCCGGACGGCGTCGGTCTCCGTGCCGACCACGCCGACGGCGCCGATCCCGGCCGGGGGGGCCGGCAGTTCGGCCCACGACGACCCCGGCCCGTCGACCTGCTCGACACGGCGGGTAGCCCCCGACCCGAGCAGGACCGTCACGCCCTCCCCACCGGACCCGCCGAGCGCGGTCGCCAGGACCGACCATCCGGACGGGACGGTGAGGGAGCTCGACTGCGTCCAGCCGCCAGCCGCCCCGGCGCCCCAGACGGCCACGAGCGACGACCCCGTTCCCGACTGGACGGCACCCAGTCCGACCATGCCGGCGGCCGTGCCCTCGAGCCGCAGCACCGACGTTTGTCCGCCGGGTGCACCGACCACCGGGCCGACGCCTTCCCACCCCGGCCGCCCGGACGGCGTTGCAGCATCGGGTGACAGCAGTCCGAGGACGCCGCCCGACCCGCACCGGACACCGAGGAGCGGCGCGCCCGATGGCTCGAACGAGACCGCGGCGAGGGCGGTCACCCGACAGGAGCCCACCCGACCGCCGAGCGTCCGGGTGGAGGTCAGCGGCGTCCAGGACGACGGGTCTCCGGAGCTGGCGAGGACGGTCTGGCCGTCGCCGGTGACGAGGGCGAGCAGCGAGCCGGTGGTGGACACCGCCAGGGCGTCCGGCGCCCCGGCCAGGGCCGTCGGGAGCTGACCCGGCGACCAGGTCACTCCGCCGTCGGTCGTCTGGGCCAGCGGCGAGAACGTCAGGTCGGCCGAGGGGAGGAAGCCCGCGGTCAGCGGCCCCGACGGCGGCAGCGCCACCACCAGCCCACCGTTGTCGGCGACGCCGGGGGGCGTGGCCAGCTTCCACGGCGACCCGCCGGTACGGAGGAGGAGCTCCCAGAAGGTGTTAGCCGGGTCGTCGAGGTCGCCCATCGGCACCAGTAGCGACGACCGCGTCACCGTCGCCGTCGCCGAGCTGAGCGGGGCCGGCTGCGAGGTGGTCGTGCCCGCTGACGCGGTGGCCGGCGCCCCTGACCCGCTCCCGTCCGAGACCACCACCACCACCACGGCGACGGCGGCGGCCACCACCACGGCGACGCCGGCGGCGGACGCGAGCGCCCGCCGGCTCACGGGTGCATGACCTGGGTGAGCTCGGAGGCGAGGAGGCTCGAGAAGGACGCGTGGTCGGCGTCGCCAGCTCCCGGGTCGGAGTCGATGACCCGCCGGGTGCTTCCGGAGGCGTCGATCACGTAGGTCACGTCGGAGTGGGCCACCATCCCCCCGGCCGGGGCCACTTCGGCGCCGACGCCGTACTCGTCCCACACCGACTGGAGCTTCGGCATCGGCCCGGTCAGGAACAGCCAGTTGGACTGGGCGTCGAGGCCTTCCTGACGGTCGAAGGCGTCGAGCACGCCCACCGAGTAGTAGTCCGGGTTGGTGGCGATGGCCACGAAGCGTACGCGGGCGGCCGCCGGACCGAGCATCTGGCTGGTCACCCGGAACTCCTGGGCGATGACCGGGCAGTCGGTGGTGCACACCGGGTCGAGGAAGGTCAGAGCCACGGTGTAGCCACGCAGGTCGGCCAGGCTCACCGGTCGGCCGGACTGGTCCACGAGCTGGAACGCCGGCGCCGGGCCGTCGGTGACCGCCGGTGCTCCGTTGATCGATTCGGCCAGCGCCGGATCGGCGCGCGTGTCGGTGGCCGCCGACACCATGGGGGCCGTCCCGACCAGCACGACGAACAGCGCGCCCGCGGCGGCGGCCAACCGTCCGGCATAGCCGGCGTCGACCCGATCCCACCACCGGCGCGTCCTGACGTCCGGCTCGGCGATGTACGGTCCACCGGCCACCGGCGGCGCGGCGACAGGCACCTCGGTCACCACCCCCGCCGTGACGGGGATCCTCACCGTGGCCAGGTAGCCGCCCACGGCCAGGAGCAGCAGGGGGACCATCGAGTTGGGGTCCGTCCCCGTCCCGCCCCAGACACCGAGGTCCTCGACGAGGAGCCAGTCGGCCACGCCGAACATGACGAGCGTCACCAGGGCGGGCTCGACCAGGCGCCCGGACACGAAGGCGAGACCGACGGCGGCCAGGACGACCACCACAACGAGGTTGACCGACGCCCCGTTGGACCCGGCGAAGGAGCCGAACCACCGGATGCTCGACGCCAACGCCGACGGCTGGGGTATGGCGGCCATCTGGCGCACCATGCCGGCAAGGGTGCCGGAGCTGCCGTGGACGGTGCCCTGCCAGAAACCCCGGCCGGGCCAGGCCTGCAGCACGGCCATGGCCAGCAGGAAGGCGCCGATCGAGGCGGTCACCGCCCGTCCGAGGGTCCGGGTGGCCCAGGCCCGGTCGGGGAGCGCCACCAGTCCCCCGGCCACCACGTAGAGCAGGGCGGCGCCGGGCGCCCCGAACAGCACGGTGAGGCCCGGGGCGAACAGCCCGCCGAACGCCTCGCCGAAGACCCAGACGACGAGGCCCCAGCCCGCGCTGATCACGCCGGCCGAACGCGACCAGCGCCCGCGCGGAGCGACCAGGAGCAGCACCCCGATGCCGAGCTGGATCCACACCGCCGACGCCGCTGCCTCGGTCGGGTGGCGCGACCACGTGCGGACGGCGACGACGACCACTCCCTGCACCCAGCCGGGCGACGAGGACGCCGCCGGCTGGAGCACGGCCGACGAGAGCCCCAGGGGCATCCCGGGCTGCAGCTGGAGGAGGCCGTCGAAGATCCACAGCAGTCCGAAGCCGATCCGCAGAAGCCGCCGGGCCACCGGCTCGGGCCCGAGGACCGGCCGGCGCGCGCGGAGTGGGCCGCCGTCGGCCGCCGCCCGCCGGTACTGCAGCGAGCGGAGCGAATTCCAGGCCACGAAGAGCAGCACGGCAATGAGCAGGATGAGCGCTCCTTGCCGGAGCAACGCGGCGTGGAACTGCTCGACGATCGAGGAGTTCCCGGCCCCCGCAGGGGCACCCATGCCGGGCATCAGCCGGCGCCCTTGTCGCTCACCAGGGGGACGCTACCTCCGGACCTGTCCGTAGTTGGTCGCGAGGCGGCCTGACCTGGGCCCGCTCTACCGATCGACGTCCCGGTCGCGCCGCCGGCCGGTGGATCGCCCGCCCTGGGCCGGCCGGCCCGCGCCGGCCCGCGGCGGCGACCGTTCTGGGGCCCGTCCGGCCCTGGGAGCTCCCTCCCGCGAGACGAAATACCTGTTCGGGCCCCGAATATCGCACTCCGAGAATTTTCTCGAATTTCTGCTCAAGTCCGGGCGGGGACGTGCCGATAAGGAGCTATCGCTGGAGGCGGCGCCGATGCGGCGCCGATGCGGCGCCGACGCCGGGGCGTGCCGGCGGGGCGAGGACCTGTCGGTGGTGACGGCGACCGGCTTCAGGCGCGATCGGCCCGGGAGGCCACCCGGGCCACCACCCGCCACCCGAGGAACTCCAGCCCGAGGAACGCCAGCGCCACGCCGACGAACGGCACGGCGGTCCCCTGCCCGGACTCCACCCGGAGCGCCATCCCCACCGCCACGGTGGACAGCCAGACGCACGCGCCGGTCGGGACGGGTGCGCCCGGGCGGCGCCAAGCCCGCGCTACCACCCAGCCGAGGGCGGTGCCGACGAGGAACGGCCACGACGTGTCGGCCATGCCGCCGACCGTGACCCCGTCGGTGTGCACGGATCGCCCGATGGCGACGAAGATCAGCACGCCGGCCACGTCGAGCAGCGCCGCTCCCAGCCGCCCGATCCCCGGGTGACGACCAAACGCGTGGCGGATGGCTACGACCGCAGAGCCGGGTGGCGGTTGGCCAGCATCGGGACGATCACCGACCGTGGGGACAACCACGCGGCGGCAGCCGAAACCCGGTTGGCCAACCCGGGGATGACGACGGCCTTGTTGGCGTCCATGCCGGCCACGGCAGCGGCGGCCACCTCCCGCGCCGGTACCCACATGAACCGGGGCATGGCGTTCGCCGCCTCGGCGTCGGTCATTCCCGCGGCCACGGCGAACCCTGTCTCCACCGGACCGGGGCAGAGCGCGGTCACGGTCACGCCCGTGGGGCGCAGCTCGCCACGGAGGGCGTGGCTGTAGGAGAGGACGAACGCCTTGCTGGCCCCGTAGGCGGCCTGGCCGGGCAGGGGCTGGAAGGCAGCGGTCGACGCCACGTTGAGCACCACCCCGCTCCGACGCTCGACCATGCCCGGCAGGAACAGCGAGCACAGGTGCACCACGGCCTCGACGTCGGTGCGCACCATGGCCAGCTCCTTGGCCGGATCGGAGCGGTACACCGGGCCCATCGTCGAAATCCCGGCGTTGTTGACCAGGACGTTGACGGCCAGCGACCGCTCTTCGAGCTGCGTGGCGATGGCGGCCCGCGAGCCCTCGTCGGTCAGGTCGGCCACGATGACCTCGGCCCGCACCCCGTGGCGCGAGGCGAGCCGGGCGGCCAGCTCCCGCAGCTTGGGCTCGCTCCGAGCCACGAGGGTCACCCCGAGCCCACGTCCGGCGAGGAGGTCGGCGATCTCCGAGCCGATGCCAGAGGAGGCACCGGTCACCAGGCAGGTCCGGTCGGGGTCGGGGGCGGGAAGGGTCATTGGCCCGAGCGTAGGCCCCCGACACGCTGGCTGCGCCGGCCCGATCAGTCGCCCACCGGCGCGATCAGTCGCGCACCGCTTCTACTGGCTGCTGCTCTACGAACTGGAGGTGCAGCTCCCGGCGGACGAACCGCCAACCGGCATCGGTGCGCACGTACTCGTCGTGGTAGCGGATGAACCACACCGTGTCGGTGCCGGGGGCACCGGCCGGCCCCGACGAGACGTGGTGGGCGACGCACAGGACCTCGCCCGAAGCGCGGTCACCGTCGACGGTGTACTTGTGGTCGGAGGTCTGGTGGAACGTCTGCCGGTAGCGACGCAGCCCGTCGGGGATCCGTGCCAGCTCCCCCGAGCCGGCACGGACGACCACCGGCGCCATCCCGCGCGGGTAGTCGGGGACGACCAGCGCCCCGTCGGGGACGAAGAGGGAGGCCAGCCGGGCGCCGTCGCGTCCGTCCACCGCGTCGGCGTAGTCGATCGACAGCCGCCGCAGCGCCTCCTGGTCGCCGTCGGACCGGGGTCCGGGCTCCGTGCCGGTCACCGGCCGCCGGCCACGGACGGCCCACTCGGCGATGTGAGCCCGAAGCGCTCCGCGAAGGCCGACAGTTCGTCGGCGATCCGGCCGAGGTCGTCGGACATCGAGGTGGAGACCACGAGCCGCGACGCGCCGGCCGCCCCGGCTGTGGCCACCTCCTCCTCGGTGGTGGTCGGCAAGTAGCCGGACAGGGAGAGCTCCACGGCAGACGGGTCCCGCCCGGCCTGCTCCGCCGCGTCCCGCACCTGCGCCATTCGGGTGCTCAGCACCTCGGGTGCGAGGCCCAGGGGCTGGTACCCGTCACCCAACCGGCCGGCCCGGCGGGCCGCCGCTTCGCTGTGGCCCCCGACGTGGATGGGCACGCCGTCCGGTCGCACCGGCTTCGGGAACGAGTGGGCACCGTGGAACGAGACGAACTCACCGTCGAAGTCGGCGCCGGCCGACCCGGAGTCGGCCCACAGAGTGCGCATGGCCCGGATGGTCTCGTCGGTGCGCCGGCCGCGGCTGCGGGGGTCGGCACCGGTCGCCCGCAGTTCCTCGTCCATCCATCCGACTCCGACGCACATCCGCACGCGCCCACCGGACAGCACGTCGACCGTGGCGATCCGCTTGGCCAGGACCACTGCCTGGTGGTTCGGGAGCACGAGCACGCCGGTGGCCAGGGTGATGCGATCGGTCACGGCGGCCAGGTAGGCCATGAGGTCGAGGGGGTCTGGGATCCGGCAGTCGTCCGCCAGCGGCATCCTGCCGCTGGCGGCGTAGGGATAGGTGCTCCGGTAGTCCGACACCACCACCGCGTGCTCTACCAGCACGACAGACTCGAAGCCGGTCGCCTCGGCATGGCGGGCGAAGGCGGTCATCCATACCGGATCGGCGGTGACGCCGGTCCGGACCGGCGGGATGATTCCGAACTCCATGGGGCGCTCGCTTTCGTCGTCGGGCGGGGCCGTCCCCGGCCGGGGGTCACCTCCCGCGCCCCCCGGCCCGGACGAGCGTAAGCGTGGCTCCGACCCGGGCGCCAACGGTTCCGCCGCCGGCACGTCCGGGCACCGTCGCGCCGCGGTTCGGGCGCCGCGGGGTGCTCTACCATGCGCCCATGCCCGGGCAGTTCGAGGACGAGGCCGATGCCGTCCCCACCCTGACCGGCCCGCTTCGTGTCGCCGCCGCCATCGGGTTCTGCGCGGTGCTCGGCGCCGCCGTGGTCCTGCGCTTCGTGACCCATTCGGCGCTGTGGCTCGACGAGGCGCTCACCGTCGACCTCGCCCGGTTGCCGCTGAGCCAGATCCCCGAGGCGTTGAAGCACGACGGCGCCCCGCCCCTCTACTACTACCTGCTGCACTTCTGGATCCAGCTCTTCGGCCAGTCCGACCTGGCCACCCGCTCGCTCGCCGGTTGCTTCGGTGTGCTCTCGCTGGTGGTGGCCTGGTTCGCCGGAAACCGCTTTGGGGGGCGGATCGTGGCCTGGACGACGGTGATCCTGCTGGCCAGCGCACCGTTCGCCGTCTTCTACGCCACCGAGGCCCGCATGTACTCGCTGGTCATCCTGCTGACCGGGTGCGGGTTCGTGGCCCTGGACCGAGCGCTCGACCGCCCGCGCCCGGGCAACCTCGTCGCCGTCGCCGCCGTGACCGCCGCCCTGCTCTACACCCAGTACTGGTCGCTCTACCTGGTGACCGCCCTCGGCTTCTGGCTGGTGATCGACATCGTCGTCCGTCGCCTCCGGCCGACTGACCTGGCGGCCTGGAAGCACCCGGTGCCGGCGCTCGGCGCCGTGGTGGTGGGCTGTCTGGCCTTCGTCCCGTGGCTGCCGACCTTCGTGTACCAGTCGAAGCACACGGGGACCCCCTGGGCGGCACCGGTCGGGTTCGCCGCGCTCATCAACGTGGTGACCGGGTTCACCGCCAACCAGGGATCGACGTCGACCCTGGGCACGGTGCAGGGACGGCTGCTGGCCCTCGTCTACTTCGGCATGGCCGCCCTGGCGCTCTTCGGGATCGGTCGCACCGGCCGGATCGTCGAGCTGGACTGGGGCACCCGACCACGCGCCCGGGGCGTGACCTTCGTGGTGGTCATGACCCTGTTCCTCGCCATCGCCGGCGGGCTGCTCTCCTCGAGCGCCTTCTCCGCCCGCTATGCGGCTGTGGTGTTCCTCCCGCTCCTCATGCTCGTCGCCCTCGGGACGACCCGCCTGCTCAATCCGGTGGGGCGGCTCGTGGTGGTGACCGTCGCCGTGGTTGCCGGCATGGTCGGATCCGTGCAGAACATCACCACCCAGCGCACCCAGGCCACGGCGGTGGCCTCGGTCATCAACGCGCGCGCCCAGCCCGGCGACCTCATCGCCTTCTGTCCCGACCAGCTCGGCCCGGCCGTGTACCGGCTGACCGACGACCCGGGCCGGTACGACATGGTGACCTTCCCCCGCGGGACCGGTCCCCAGATCGTGGACTGGGTCGACTACGCCGCCGCCGTCGCCGCCGGCAGCCCCGGGCCCTTCGCCGGCGGGCTCGTCCGGGACGCCGGCACGGCCCACCACATCTGGATGGTGTGGGAGCCGGGCTATCAGACCTACGGGATCAAGTGCGAGCAGATCGTCACCGCGCTGCAGCAGAACGCGGGGGTGATCGGGCGCACCTGGGTGGTCAGCGCCATGACCCGGTACTACGAGCCCATGAACCTCACGGAGTTCACCCCCGCCGGCGCCTGAGGACGGCCGAGCGGCGCACGCCTCTGCCGATGGCTGGTCGGTTCGAAGGGGGCCCCGGGGGTACCCTGGTTTGCGTGGGACGACATTCGAAGCGGACCTCCATACGGTCGGCGGGACCGGCGGGAACATCGAGCCGCACCTCCGGCGGGCGGGCCCGTCCGAGCGATCCGAGCAGGACCACGGCGGCCGGTGACGTGGGCGGAGCCGGTACGGCCGGTGCGGTTCCGGGCCCAGCCGGGACCGCACCGGACTCCCCGCCGACCATCAGCAGGAGACGGTTCATCCGGGGCTCGGTGATCGGCGGGACGGTCGCCGTCGGTACGGGCTTAATCTACGAAGCTTCCGGCACCTCCGGGGCCCCGGCCGCCGGTGGGAGCCGTGGCCCCCTGGCTCCCGTGCTGGTCCCACCGGCGGACCGGGTGACCATGGCCACCCTGCCGGGCGGGGCGGTCATCCCCGTGTCCGACGCCATCGTCCTCGAGAACAAGAAGACCGGCGACGCATGGTGGGTGACCTCCCCTCAGAACCCGGGTGACATCGAGGGCTTCGCCAGCCAGGTCAGTGGGGTGATCGGCGACACCGTCACCCTCTACGTGAGCACCAAGGCGGCCCAGTTCCACGTCGAGGCCTACCGGATGGGCTTCTACCAGGGGATCGGGGCCCGGAAGGTCTGGCAGTCCAACCAGGTCGCCGGGTCCCGGCAGCCTCCACCCGTCCTCACGTCACCGACCAACACCATCGAGTGCCATTGGAGTCCCTCGCTGACCTTCACCCTCGACTCGGGCTGGCCGCCCGGCGTCTATCTCCTGAAGCTGGTGGGAACGACCGGCGAGCAGCAATTCGTCCCGTTCTGCGTGCGCGACGACGCGTCGAGGGCGGCGGTGGTCATCCAACAGAGCGTCACCACCTGGCAGGCGTACAACCTGTGGGGTGGGTACAGCCTCTACTACGGCAACCCGGGGGCCGAGCTGACGTACACCCAGAGCTCGGGCGGCGGGACCTACGAGTACCGGGCTCGAATGGTCTCCTTCGACCGCCCGTACTGCAACGACTGGGCCACCGGCGCGTCCGACTTCGTCGGCAACGAGTTGCCGGTCGTCTACCACGCCGAACGGATCGGTCTGGACGTGACCTACTGGACCGACGTCGACCTGCACGTGCGGGCGCAGCTGCTCACCGCCCACCGGGCACTGGTGAGCCTCGGGCACGACGAGTACTGGTCGACCCCTATGCGCGACGGTGCCGGCCAGGCGTTGGCCGCCGGCGTGAACTTCGCCTTCCTCGGTGCCAACGCCTGCTTCCGCCAGATTCGCCTCCAGCCCTCGCCGATCGGGCCGAACCGGCTCCAGGTCTGCTACAAGTCGGCCGACGAGGATCCGATGACCGGCGTCAACGACGCCCTGGTCACGGTCAACTGGCCCGACCCGCCGGTGTCCCGTCCCGAGTCGCAGCTCATCGGGAGCAGCTATCAGGACGTCGAGGCGCAGGCCGACATGGTGATCGCCGACGGTGGCTCGTGGGCGCTGGCCGGCACCGGCCTCGCATCGGGACAGCCGCTGCCGAACGTGGTGCGCGGCGAGTTCGACCGGTACGTGCCCGGCGCCCCCGGGCCCACCAACCTCGACGTGATCGCCCACTCCATCGTCCCCAACCGGCACGACAACTACTCGGACGTCACCTGGTACACGGTCCCGGGGGGCGGCGGGGTGTTCGCCACCGGCAACGCATCGTGGGTCGGCCAGCTCGGCGACAGCCGGCTCATCCCCCCCAACGTGCTGCCGTGGGCGGAGCCGGGGGTGACGACACCCCTCCTCCTCATCATGGAGAACGTGTACTCGGTCATCGGCCTCGGACCGGCGAGTCTCACTCGGCCGTCGCAGGGCACCTGGCGGGCCGCCTACGCACCCGGCTCGGCTTCGGCCGTCGCCCCTGACGTCACGACCACGGCCTGAAACGCAGCGGCCCGGGACGCATGCTCTGCGTCCCG
>JBKQRT010000283.1:0-7082 GCA_052143895.1 Acidimicrobiales bacterium
CCCCCCGGGGGTGCACCCCGATCGTCCTCGAGGTCGACGACGACTACCTGCGATCGCTTGCCGCGCTGTCGCGGTACGACGTCCTGCTGGTGAATCCGGTGCGGGACGGCCTGAACCTCGTGGCCAAGGAGGGTCCGCTGATCAACACCCGGAACGGGGTGCTGGCCCTGTCCCGAGAGGCCGGGGCGTTCGACGAGCTCCGGTCGGGCGCCCTGGAGGTCAATCCGTTCGACGTGGCGGGCACGGCGGTCGTGCTGGCCCGGGCGCTCGACCTGGAGACCGGTGAGCGCGCGTCGAGGGCGGCGGCGCTCGAGCGGGCCATCCTCGCCCGTCGGCCGGAGGACTGGTTGGCCGACCAGCTCGAGGCGGCGCGCTGAGCCCACGGGCCACGGACCCGCACGGGAGGCGATCCTTCAGCCGTTTCCGGACGGACCGGCCGCTCCGACCAGCCACTCAAGTGCGGCCATCGCCGCCACCGGCCCGGGCAGGACCAGGTCGGCAGCCGCCACCACCTCGGCTGCGCTCTCGTCGTCCACCACGGCCACGGCCAGAGTGTCCATCCCCTTCTCGCGGCCCAGCGCCGCCAGCGTGGCGTAGGCCGGCAGGTCGCCGAGGTCGTCACCGAAGTAACAGGCGGCGGTGCATCCGGCGACCAGCCGGCGCAGGACCGTGCCCTTGTCGACCTCGAGCGGTGGGCGTAGCTCGAGCGACCGGCGACCCGGGTGCGCTACGAGGCCCGTCCGCTCCTCCTCGCGCCTGACGGCGGAGGCGGCCCACGAGGCGGCATCGGGTGCCCGACGCCAGTGGACGGTCACGGCCAAGCCCTTCCGCTCGACGGAGATGCCCGACGGCGCACCGGCGCTCAGCCGGCGGGCGGCGTCGGCCACCACCGGGCGCCACGGCTCGGCACCCGGTTGGAGCGCGATGGTGTCGCCCTGCCACCACTCCAGTCCGTAGAGCCCGACGAGCCGGACTCCCCCGTCACCGAGGTCGGTGGTCGACCCGGCGCCGGACGTCGGGCCGCCGGGCAGGAGCACCTCGGACAGGAAGGCGACCGGCCGCCCGGACACCACCGCCACCACGCCGAACCGGTGCGCCAGGCGGACCAGGACATCGACGGCGCCCTCGACCGGCTGCGCGCCGGCCGGATCGTCCACGATGGGCGAGAGCGTGCCGTCGAAGTCGGTCACGATGGCGGTCGTCCCGGGATCCCGCACCAGCGGCGCCAGCGCGGCCCGGACCTCACGAGGGGGCGCCGGGACCGCTGCTCCCCGCCGCTCGACCATCGGCTCGTCGATCAGCCGACCGTCGTGGTGGTGGTGGCCGACGCGTGCGCAATGTCCGGACCGACCACCACCAGCACGTCGGCGGTTCCGATCGAGGTGATCGGGGCGGCGGTCGTGTAGGGGAGCACCGCGCTCGGCGTGAGGTGCAGGGTCCCGGCGATGGACTCGGCCGCGGGTTGCTGGCCGGCCACGTAGTAGACGTGCGAGGACGTGACGTCTGCGGTGGCGTCGGTCGGGGGAAGAAGGTCCCAGCCGGCCGGCTGGAGCTCACTCGACACCTTGGCCGCCGCACCGGTGACCCCCGAGGCATTGGCCACCAGCACCTGCACCTTGCCGGGTGGGGTGGTCGTCGTAGTCGTCGTCTGGTGGGACGGTCGGGTGGTCGTGGTCGTGGCCCGGGTCGTGGTCGTGGTCGTGGCGGCAGGAGCGGGGCTGGTGGAGGGGCTGGTCGTTGTCGGGTGGACCACCCCGAGGAGGAGCACCGTGGCCACGACGAAGACGGCCAGGACGGCGATCGCCCGGCCGATCCGCAATCCGCCGCCACCTCCAGGCGAACCACTCGACCCGGGTCGGTCGTTCTCGGGGGGACTGGACACTGCGTGCCAGCCTGCCAACCGCCGGGGGGAGAAGCAAGCGTTTCCGCCCGCCGTGCCCGGCCGGGCGTCCGCGAACGTCTCGAAACCCCGCCAACCCCTGCAGCCCCGGTGGGGGCCGTAGGATGTCGGATGGCACCGGGGTGGCCCGGCACCGGGCCGGTGTGGCGCAGTTGGTAGCGCAGACGACTTGTAATCGTCAGGTCGTGGGTTCGATTCCCACCGCCGGCTCCATTGACACCGGCTCCATTGGCATGGACCACGAACGGGTCCATGGTGCGTCCCGGATGATGCCCGGTCAGAGAGCGGCCCGCCGCACCGAGCGGACCGAGGAACCGCCGGTGTCGGAGCATCGATGGACGATCATCGCAGTCGCCTCCTCTCCGGCCGTCCTGCTGGCCAGCCGGTCCAGGCATCGACACCAGGACTTCAGCGGCCTCCTCACCCTCATCCCGGTGCGTTTGGCCCTGGAGTGGGGTCCTCTCCTCGGCTGCCTCGCTCCCCTCCTCTCCTGCTTCTGGGCGGCAACCGACGTCCTCGGGGGGCCGGGCACGACGACCGATGGCGTTGTCGTCCGCTCCGTTGGCGTGGCGGCCGGGGTCGCCATCGGGGCCGATGTCTCGTTCTCGCGGGATCCGGTCGGGCGTGCTCACGTACTGGGTGGCGTGATGGTGCACCCGACGCACGGGCCCATGTCGTCGAATCGTGCCGGAATGGACGGGGAGTCGGTGGGCGGATTGACCGGGAGGAGCACCGGGGCCTGGGGCTTCTGATCGAAGTCGAAGTCCTCGGCCACGTCCCCGAGGAGCTTCTCGTCCTCGCGGACATCGGGGCGGGGATCGGGACGACCGTCAGTCTTGGGATTGAGCCTCGCTCCGCCCAGAAAGTCGTCCTCGATGAACTTGAGGTAGGCGTCGCTGCTCAGGGTCTGGTCGTCGAGATAGCCACGCTTTGCGTACGGCGAGATCACCAGACCCGGCACTCGCAGCCCGTAGCCGTTCTGGTCGACCTCTGGTGGGACGACGTTGTCGTAGAACCCGCCCCAGTCGTCCCACTGGAGGAAGATGGCGGTCGAGTCCCAATCGGGGCTCTCCATGGCGGCGTTGATGATGGCGGTCACGTAGGCCTGGCCCTGGTGGACGCTCGACGGCGGGTGCTCGCTGTCGGCGGTCGACGGGGTCACCCAGGACACCGAGGGAAGGGTCCCTGCCTTGGCCGACGCGAAGTACGAGCGCAACGGCCGGATGTCCTTGAGCTGACCGTCCTTCTGGACGTCCTCGAAGATGGGGAGCGGGTTCCAGATGCCGGGGGTGAGGTAGTTCTGGGCCACCGGTGCACAGGTCACCGCCGAGTCGTCGTCACAGTCGGGCTGTTCACCGGTCTGCACGTAGTAGGCCCACGAGACGTGCTGCTTGTACATGAGCCAGGTGAGGTCGGTCCAGGCATCGACGATGTCTGCCGTACCGGTGTCGAGCGCCTGGGTGACCGCTGACTGCATCTGGGCGATCGTGGCCGGACGGTTGATGTTGTTGACGCAGCTCGACGGAGCCGAGCTCGCGCACTTCGCAGACCAGCCGGATACCAGGTACAGGTGGTCGGGAAGCGACCAGGATTTCACCGGTTCGAACATCTGCTCGTCCAGGGTGAAGTCCTTGGCGTACGTCCAGTAGTTCGGGATCTCCGCCGAGGTGTGGTAGCCCATCACGTCGGGCACCTCGCCCGGGGTCGTGATGCATGCCGGATCGAGCGAATTCCTGCAGTTTGCCTTGGAGTTCTTCGCCTCGTCACGTTGGACGATGAAGCCGTCCATCTTCCCCCCGTTGACGTCGGCGATGGCGTTCGCCTCGCCGTGGGGACCGCCGCCGTCGATATCGCTGGTGTCATGGTAGGGCGCCGTGCAACCCCCGGTCGCCGGATTCGGGACGCAGACCGTCGGGACGCCGTTCGTCATCGGGATGCCCTCCGCCCCCGGGAAGGTCCCGAAGTAATTGTCGAACGATCGGTTCTCCTGTTCGATGACGATGACGTGCTTGATCTTGTGGACACCGCTGGCGACCAGATAGCTGCCCGTCGGTCCACCGCTCACCCGCTCCCGGCTCGCCATGCTGGTCGAGCCCGTGGTGGTCGTACCACTGGTGCCGCAAGCGGCGAGGAGCCCGGCCCCGAGCAGGACGGCCGCCGCCCGCCGCCAGGCCTGGCCGGCGACCCTGCCCAGTGCCTCGCCCATAGGCCAAGTATCCGAGTTCCGGTTTAGAATGTCAACTATGGTTTCCATTTCTCGCAGCACGGGACCTACTGGCACCGATCGTCTGCGATCGGGCGCCAAGGGACAGGACGTCACCGGCGCCCGCCGCGCCGGACAGGTGGGGCTCGGCGCAGCGCTGCGGAGGGCGTGGCTCGGCTACCAGCGCCGGCTGGACCGGGCGATGGCCGAGGCCGGATTCGGAGCGCGTGAATTCCCCGACGGACGGGTGCTCCGGTTGTGCTCGGAACCCGGTGGCACCACGATCTCGGACATCGGACGGCAGCTCGGCATCACGAGGCAGGGCGCCGGCAAGGCCGTGGGCAACCTTCGCGAGCGCGGCTACGTGTCGGTGGCCGCCTCCGCGACGAGCGGACGCGAGAAGACCGTGAGGCTCACCCCTCGAGCAGAGGAGTATCTCGCCGCCCGACGACGAGCGGCCCGAACCATCGAACGCCAGCTCCGCCGCGAGCTGGGGGACGAGGCCTTCGTCGGTCTCGGACAGCTGCTCGAGGCCCTGGGGGGCGACGAGGACCGGCGCATGAGCGCCGCGCTGCGGGAGGCCCGCGCCCGCCACGCTCCTACGGAGCCGAGGTGATCCCGTCGGGACCACCTCGGGTGCCGGCGGCAGACGGGCGCCGGTGAGCCGTCGAGCCGATGGCGCGTCAGGACGCCGATGACGAAGCGGCAGCCGAGTCGGGTTCCCGGGCCCTCCTGGATGCCGACCAGGTCTGGTAGCCGCCGTCGAGATTCCGCGCCCTGATCCCGAGCTCGTGCAGGAGCGCCGCCGCCGTATGGCCGCGTTGACCCACCTCGCAGTAGACGACCACCGGCCCGCCTCCGAGCTCATCGAGACGGTCCCGGAGGGAATCGACCGGGATGTTCGTCGATCCAGGGATGGCGCCGCGCTCGTGCTCCTCGGCGGTGCGAACGTCGATGACGGCCCACCCCTCCCCGGCCAGTCCGTCGAGATCCCGGGCATCGACGATGTCGCAGTCGCCGCTCAGCACGTTCTCGGCCATGTACCCGAGCAGGTTGACGGGATCCTTGGCCGATGAGAACGGCGGCGCGTAGGCCAGCTCCAGGTCGGCCAGCCGGCTGGCGGTGACCCCGCTGGCCATGGCCGTGGCGATCACGTCGATCCGCTTGTCGACGCCGTTCCGACCCACGATCTGCGCACCTAGGAGCGTCCCGTCGTTCGGGTCGAAGATGAGCTTGGCCGCCATCCGCGTGGCGCCGGGGTAGTAGTTCGCATGATCGAATGGATGGGAGTGGATGGAGCGGTACCGCCGACCGGCGGCCCGCAGGCGGCGTTCGTTCCACCCCACGGTCGCGGCCACCACGTCGAAGACCTTGACGATCGCCGTACCGAGCGACGGCACGTCGTGGGACGGTCGCCCGGCGATGTGATCGGCGACCCGCCGACCCTGCCGGTTAGCGATATTGGCCAGCGCGATGAGCGAGGTGGCGTGGGAAACGGCATCTGCCTTCTCGACGGCGTCGCCCACGGCGTAGATGTCCGGGTCGATGGTCTGGTTGGCCCCGTTGACGACGATGCCACCGCTCGGCCCCAGGTCCAGTCCGGCCAGTTCGGCCAGGCGGACGTCCGGTCGCACACCGATGGCTCCGACCACGAGATCGGCAGCCAGGATCCGGCCGTCGGCAAGCGTGACCGATCGCTCGTCGACCGACGCGACAGACACACCCGTCTCGACGTGGACGCCGTGGGCCACCAGCTCGTCGCGCACCAGGATGGCGAGCTCCGGATCGAGTGGCGGAAGCACCTGGTGGGTGGCCTCGACGATCGTGACGTCGATCCCCTGGCCGACGAGGTTCTCGGCCATTTCGAGGCCGATGAACCCGGCGCCGATGACCACGGCCGTCGCCGGGGCCACGCCGACGTCCGAGGCGAGCCGGGCGGCGTCCTCGACGGTTCGCAGTGTGCGGACCCGGTCGTACCCCGGGATGGGTGGTCGCACCGGAGCCGCACCCATGCTGAGTACCAACTTGTCGTAGGCGACGACGCGCTCGTCGCCCGTCACGGTGGAACGGGTCATCACCGTATGCGCGGCGCGGTCGATGCGGACGACCTCGTCGTGGACCCGGACGTCCAGACGGAACCGGTCGAAAAGCTGCTCCGGGGTCTGGAGCGTGAGGTCCTCCTCCTCCTCGATCAGACCTCCCACGAAGTACGGCAGCCCACAGTTGGCGAACGAGACGTGACCGGACCGTTCGAGCACGGTGATCCCGGCCTCCGCGTCGAGACGACGGAGACGGGTCGCCGTGGACATACCGCCGGCGACGCCACCGACGACCACGACCTGCCCTACTCGAGCATCCGGCCGGTCGGTCACCGCCGAAACCAGGACGGTCGCTTGCCCGACGGTGTACTCCCCACCGAACACTGGCACCGCTCAGCTGGCGGGATGCTCCCGAGCACCTGCTCGACATGGGCGCCGCACCCTTTCCAGGTCGGCCGGCGGCACGTCCGACACGTCGTTGCTCTGCACATACCCCCTAGGGTATCAGGAAACCGCGAGCCCTGCAACGGCTCCGGTGCTCGGTCGGTGCCCCCGAAAGCGGCACTCATTCGACACGGGCGCTGAATGCGTGCGCCGACGGTCCGCTCCCCCGCAGGCAAGCCACGAAGCCGGCGAGCAGCGCCACCGTCGCCACCGTCGCCACCGCCATCGCCACCGCCAGCGCCACCAGGACGGACTGGTAGCTCAGCCCGACCCACGTGACCGTACCCACGCTCGAGTGGAAGGTTCGCTGCAGTGTGGGCAGGGTAACAGTCACGATGCCGGCGTCGAGCTGGCCCATGAAGGCCCCGCTGCACACGGCCGCCACGCCCGCCACGGCCAGCCGACAGGCGTTGGATCGCCACCTGATGACCTCCGGCCGTCTCCGTTCGGCCGTCAGACGTTGCCATCCGACCGACCTCAGTCCGTCGACGATCCC
>JBKQRT010000284.1:0-6204 GCA_052143895.1 Acidimicrobiales bacterium
CGGCGTTGTCTCCGAAGAACTTTCCAGAGCCCTCGTTCGGCACGAGCCCAGCAGCGGCGTAGTCCTTGATGGCAGTAGACGTACCCTCGGTATGGGGATAGTCACTACACGCCATGAAGATGTCGCCAGCGCCTGCAATCAGTCGATTGGGCTGCTCGTAGGAGAAGGCTGCCACACGCACCTGACGTCGAAAGTATTCGCTTGGCATAAGCGATAGCTGCGTGGACTCCCCGTTGAAGCGGGCAGTGTGGCGATAGCCACCGTCCATCATCTGGAGGTGCTGGGGCACCCACCGTGCGGAGAGCTCCATGACGCCCATCCGGAGATCTGGATACCGCTCCAGGACACCATTCAGAATCAAATCGGTCAACGCCAGGGCTGCCCCGGTCCAGATGAAGACTACGCTCATCGGCGTGATTCCCCCTTCCAGATCCTCTCCGTACCAGGCCTCGTCAAAGGGGCGGGCTTGATTGGCGACGTGGAACACCGGGGTGATGCCGTTGTCGATGAATGCGGCCCAAGCACGATCCAGCTCGGGGTGCGACAGGGGCCGCCCGTCCACCAACGCGGGTGGAATCAATCCCAGGCGGATGCCACCATCGGCGAGAGTCTCCAATTGGCCTTCGAGCCATTCCAAATTCCGAAGACTCAGATGCGCCACGGGGTAAAGTCGTCCTCCGCCTTGGGCGGCGATCTCGACGATCCAACGGTTCCAGGCGGTCATGTTGGCGAGAGTGGCGCGCAAATCACCCTGAAGAGGTCGCTCCCAACTGATGCCGTAGTTGGGAAACATGATCGAGGCATCGAAGCCGGCTCTGTCGAGTTGAAGAAGACGAGCCTTTGGGTCAGAGTAGCTGGCGTTGAATTGCTCCAGGTCAAAATTGGCGGGCAAGCCGTCTAACAGGCGTTGCCGGAACACGCCGATACCGTCGACGTCACCGGGGCGATGCGGACCTCCCAGGCTCAAACGACGGTCGCCAAACATCAGCCAGGTGTAGCCGAGGTCGTCGGCGGACATATACAGCGCAACGTCGCGGTCCGCCGGGTCGACGTACTCCCGCCACATTCCTGACGGCTCAAAAAGATGGGTATCGGAGTCGATGAGCGCGTTCACTGCGCACCTCCCTTCAAAACGCTGCCGATGGTGCTTGGAACGTTCGGCCTGATCGTATCGCCGAAAATGGGAGCAAGCCCGGGAGACTGCTCCTGTCCCGCCCGTCGGCTCTGGTGTTGCCCCGCTCCGACAGGCCACCAGATAGTGGGCATGCCCGACCCTCCGACGTGTCTAACGAGCGGGCTGACCGGCCACACCGGGTCCGAGCCGAGTCCGCAGCTCGGCCTCATACTCGCGAACCGCCGGCCCCGCAAATTGCGCCTTGAGAGCCGTGAGTGTCGGATAGCCGGCGTCGCGCTCGGCATCCCACTCGTCGGCGAAGCGCCCGCTGTCGATGTCGTCGGTCAGGGCCCGCATGATGGGCAGCAGGTCGAGTCGATCGTATCGACCGCGACGGGTCAGCTGGCCATATTGGCTGGTGGGCGAGTGGTAGTCCGACTGGACCGCATAGCCGACCTCGCGGAGAAGGCGATACGTGCGCTCGACCTCTCCCGATAGCACGAGTTCCGTGATGACCGCCTCGATGGGGATTTCGCGCTCGATCATGGTCTGAACGAACGCGGTGTTCACCGCCGTCAGTGCCGGCGACAACACCTGCTCGACACCGAGATCGAGCACTGCCTCCTGCATTGCCGTGAGCTCAATCGCACCCTGGCGCAAGCCACCAATGGCTCGGGCCACCGCCAGCACACGGGCATGAGCATGCCCGGTAACGTCCTGGTGCACACCGACCGCGGAGATGAAGCCCGTGCCCTCCTCGTAACACCGTCGCACCTCGGGGCCCAGCATCCGAGGCGCCACCATGCCCACATCGCCGAATGGGGAGAGGCGACCGAACGCCAGGGTGTAGCCGCTGGCCACGACAACACAGGAGGCCGGGCCCGGCGCGATCCCCAACTGGGGAGCGACATCATCGGGCACCAGAATGCACACCACGTCAGCGTCGTCGGCAGCCGTGAGGTCGTGCGTCTGGAAGCCATCTGATTCCGCTTGTTCCCGCGTCGCATCGTGCCGGACGCATACGATCGGTGCGTAACCGCTGTCACGTAGGTTGAGGGCCCACGAGCGCCCCTGGTTGCCGTATCCGACCACGGCCAAGGTCTCCCCCGCCAGCGTTCCTGGGTCGGCGTCGGCCTCGTAATAGATTTTCGTCATAGTGTCATTATGCTGCGCGACCCGAACGCGGGCGGGTCGGCGCACAGAAGCCTGTGGCTGGACCGCTCAACCTCCACACATGAGGAGTGTCGCTCGGGGTTACCGGGCGAACGCGGCAGACTCGCTACCGGACCCGAGTGGTAACGCTCAGGGAAGGAAGCTCGAAAGATGGCCGAGCTGTGGCAACAGTCGGCGCAGGAACTAGCGGCGGCGATCCGCTCCAAAGCACTGAGCAGCACCGAGCTGATCGAGATCTATTTATCCAGAACCGATCGCTATGACCCGGGGCCGAACTCGGTGGTGACGATGGACGCCGATCGGGCGCGTCCGGCGGCGGCAGCCGTCACCGCCGTGGCTCGAGGCGATGATCTGGGACCACTTCACGGTGAAGGACGCGTTGGAGACGGCGGGGATGCCCGACCGGGGGAGCGACGGAACTCAGCGACCACGTGCCCGCGGATGATGCACCGGCCGTGGCGCGGGTCAAGGAAGCAGGGGCGATTGTGTCCGCCAAGACCAATGAGGCTAAGTGGTCTGGGGACAGCCAGACGCACAACGAGCTCTTCGGCGTCACGCGCAACCCGTGGGATGACTCCCTGTGGGTGCCGAGAATCCCGTCCGCTCCCCTGACCTGGGGTTCTCAGATATTAGTTGTTTTCACAACAATGTGGGAAATCTAAGGGAACAGCTGGGAAATGGCGTCAACCAGCGGTCCGCTTCCCCTGATCATTTCGATTGTGTCGGTAGTCCACGGCTCGGGTGGTGTCGAATCACCCCGCAGAATCGAACAATAAGGCAGAATCTACGCCCAGAGTCAGGAGTGACCGATGGCCAACGTTCTTTGTGTGCTCTATGACGATCCGGTCGACGGGTACCCCACGTCCTACGCCCGCGATGAGATCCCGCACCTCAGCTCCTATCCGGGCGGGCAGACGACCCCGAGCCCGCACGGAAGCGACTTCACCCCCGGACAGTTGCTGGGCAGCGTGTCGGGTGAGCTCGGCCTGCGCAGCTTCCTGGAGACCGCCGGTCACTCGCTCATCGTGACCTCTGACAAGGACGGCCCGGGCTCGGTGTTCGAGCGGGAGCTCGTCGATGCCGACATCGTGATCTCCCAGCCCTTCTGGCCCGCCTACCTGACGAGGGAGCGGATCGCCAAGGCGAAGAAACTCAAGCTGGCGATTACCGCTGGGATCGGATCAGATCATGTCGACCTGGAGGCCGCCGCCGAGGTCGGCGTGACCGTCGCGGAGGTCACCTACTCCAATAGCATCAGCGTGTCCGAGCACGTGCTCATGACGATCCTGTCCCTGGTCCGCAACTACATCCCGTCCTACCAGTGGGTCGTCAAGGGCGGGTGGAACATCGCCGACTGCGTTGAGCGATCCTACGACCTAGAAGGTATGGCCGTCGGAACCGTCGCCGCCGGGCGGATCGGTTTGGCGGTGCTGCGGCGGCTCAAGCCGTTCGATGTTACGTTGCACTACACCGACCTGCACCGACTGCCCGAAGATGTCGAGCGCGAACTCGGCCTGACCTTTTACGAGAGCGCGGCCGAGATGGTGCCTCTCTGCGACGTGGTGACGATCAACACTCCGCTCTATCCTGGTACCGAGGGCCTCTTCGACGACCAGCTGATCTCAACGATGAAGCGCGGTGCCTACATCGTCAACACCGCCCGGGGAAAGATCTGCGACCGCGATGCCGTTGTCCGAGGGCTGGAAAGCGGGCAACTCGCGGGCTATGCGGGGGACGTGTGGTTCCCGCAGCCAGCTCCGAGAGATCACCCGTGGCGCAGTATGCCGCATCATGGCATGACTCCCCACATTTCCGGCACGTCGCTGTCAGCGCAGGCACGTTACGCCGCGGGAACTCGTGAGATTCTCGAATGCTGGTTCGAGAACCGGCCCATCCGCGAGGAATACCTGATCGTCCAGGGCGGCCAGCTCGCCGGTACGGGCGCTCATTCCTACAAACCCGGTGACACGACGACCGGATCGGAGGAAGCAGCTCGCTTTACGTCGTGAGCAACAGGACGGCTCTGTTGCCTTGATGGATCGAGGGACACTGCATGCCGCCGATGTCCATGGCCACGTCAACGGTCCTGAGCTCCGTGATCAGATCCGTTCACTCTTGACGGACGAGTGAAGAATCACTGCGTTAGCTGGCACTTAAACGAGGCCGCAGCCTGACCGCCCGCCCGGCGCGGTCCGTTGAGCGACGGTTCCCTGTCAGTGCCGAAAATCCCATCCGAACCGCTGACCTGGGGGTTTCACCGGGCCTGTGGGTGCCATGAACCTCATCCGAAGCGCAGGCTAGGGACTTTCTCCGGCGCACGCGTGATCGCGAAGTTGATGCCAGGAACTCCATCCACGTCATGCCACCAGGCGATATTCACGGATGAGCTTCTTGGCTCCCACAAGGTCGCGCTCAATGCAACAGTGCCGACGAGGCTGCGGTCATGAAGCACCTCCGTCACACCTAGGAGAGGCTGCTACCGAAATCGAAATCTCCGCCCTCCGTCAACGTGTCAAGTAGTTGGACCGCGCTTCCGTGAGAGCAATTTCCGGCGTAAATGCTCCCTGTGGTAGAGACTTGCCAAAGACCGTTCGTCGCATTCTGCGTGATCGGGACATAGAGAGGCTCTATTGCGTTGAGGGATCGTGGGACGCGACCAGGCCGGCTCCGGTCAGATCCGTGGATCAGATGACCAGTGCGAGTTCGTCGAACGCTGCAGCTACGGTCAGCCCTTGGAGCGCCTCGACCCCTAGTTCCTAGTGGCCTCGTCGCAGGTTCTGGATGAAGGCGTGACCTCGTATGGCGACGCTGGCGGTCCGGTCCCGTTTCAACTCGCGCATCGGTCGAAGCCTGGCCTTCAGGCGTCCGTGATCGGCTTCCACCCGGTTGTTGGCGTACCGGGTGGTGTCGTGGAGTGCCGCAGGCAAGAGCTCGCTGACGGCGCGGGCCAAGGCGGGCGCCCTGTCGGTGGTGACTTCGGTCGGTGTGCCATGAGCGCCGATTGCACTGGCGAAGAACCGTGTCGCAGCCTTGGCTTCTCGCTCCTTCGACACGAACACGTCGATGACCTGGCTATCTTGGTCAACGGCCCGGTAGACATACCGCCAGGATCCAGAGACCTTGACGTACGTCTCATTCACAAACCAGCGGCCAAAGACACCGTGTCGACAAGGCCCGGCCGCATTGACCAGGATCGGCGTGAACCGCTGGACCCAGCGGCACAAGGTCACGTGGTCCACCTCGATCCAGCGCTCTGCGACGAGTTCCTCGAGGTCCCGATACGACAATCCGTAACGCAGGTACCGCCGAACGGCGATCATGATGACCTCCGGCGGGAGCCGGAACCCGGCGAACGCTGAGCTGGGCTGCTGGACGGGCAAGTGGGAACGGCGATGCTTCATTTCGACAGCCTCGTCCAGTCAGGGTCCAAGCGCGAACCCAGGGGGCGTCCCGGCGAGGCCGCGCTCAACGCAACGGTGCTTGCGAGGGCTCTTCTTCGAAGCCACGTTTGCTTTGGTGAAAGTCCCAGGTGGGTGGCGCCCACAGCGATTCTCGGCACCCGCCGGTCATCGATCTGATCGCGAGGGCTCGATGCCCGTCTTGCTCGTCCTATCGGGCTTCGTCGCTCACGCGCTCGGCGAACTGGGGTGGCCTTGCCGGCCGGCAAGTGGCAGCGCCGCCTTTGATGTGGACGGGAGCTGGGACGGCCTCAATCCCCCGGCTCATCTCCGACCGACTGGTCCATCCTGGCCTCTACGTGTCCGGCACGATTCGGGAGCAATCCGAGAACGAGCAATGCGGAGGCGCTCACGACGATGGCGCCAACAAGGAGTGCTCGATCCATCCCGCTCACAAACGCGCGACGAGCGAGCGCGGCGAGCGCGGCGCCCAGCGGCCCACCGACTTGCTGGGCGACG
>JBKQRT010000285.1:0-5677 GCA_052143895.1 Acidimicrobiales bacterium
GGGGGCTTCCACCGACGGGGTCGAAGGCGGCCACAGCGCCTCGTAGCGCAGCCCGCCCCGGGGGCAGAAGTCCCAGCACAGCGAGCAGCCCGTGCACATCTTGACCAGCTCCGGCAGGTCGGTGTCCTCGTCGATGCCGATCGAATTGGACGGGCAGGCGGCGACACAGGTCCCGCACTGGATGCACCGGCCGGCGTCGATGACCCCGGCCTGGAGCTCCCAGAACCACGTCTTGCCGGGAGGCTCGGTGATGCCGTTGAGCTCTTCACGGATGCGGTAGGCCTTCATCCGACCCGCTCCGCCCGTTCGGACGTCGACGACTTGGCCGTCGCCCGCTTCGCGCCGGAGGCCTTGCCGCCGGGCGTGCCCGCACCCCGTGTCTTCGCCGCCGACCCGGTGGTCAACACGACCGGGGTGCCGGTACCTTCCTCGGCCAGCGTGCGACGCAGGTCGTCGTTCGGGGTCCGGCGGGCCCAGTTGTAAAACGGCTCGCCGTCACGCCGTTCCGCCTGGTACCGGCGGACCACTCGGAGCAGTGCGTCGGGCACGTCGTTGACCGGGCGGGCGTGCTCGATCCAGTCGATGAACGCCGAGCCGACGCCGAGCGACCCGCCCATCCCGATGTCGACAGCCTCGGACAGGTGGTTCCCCACGTGGGCGACGTCGCCACGGAACCCGATATCGGCGATCTGCGGTTGGGCGCAGCTGGCCGAGCAACCCGAGAAGTGCATGCGGACCACCCCTGCGTCCTCACGCGCACCCGAGGGGGCACCGGGCACCGGGGCCGCCCCGACCGGCTCGCCGGCGAGCTGTTCGTCGAGGAACCGGGCCCACTTGACCGCCCGCTCCTTGGTCTCGACGATGGCGTAGCGGCAGAACTCCGAGCCCGTGCAGGCCACCACGCCCCGGGTGAAGGGACCCGGATAGGGCGAGTACTTGACCAGCAGGTCCTCGGTCAGCATCTCGTCGACGCGGTCCTCGGGAACCCCGGTGAAGGTGATGTTCTGGTCAGTGCCGATGCGCACCGTGCCGTCGCCGTACGTCTCGGCCAGGCGGGCCGCCTCGACCAGCTCGATGCCGTTCATCCTGCCCACCGGGACGGAGCAGCCGACGTAGACCAGCCCGGCGCCCTTCTGGGAGTGCACGCCCACGTGGTCCCCCCGGTAGCGGCGGGTGAGATCCTCGCCGGCCGGGACCAGCTCGAACCGGGCGCGGGCGGCCAGCTCCTGGCGGAACCCTTCGGGTCCCAGTTCCTGGACGAGGTAGCGCATGCGGGCGAGGCCCCGGTTCTCACGGTTGCCCAGCTCGCCGAACAGCTGGGCGATGGCCCGGGTCACCTCGACCGCCTGGTCCTGGCGGACGAAGACGTCGATGTCGGACGCCATGCGCTCGCCATCGGACAGGCCGCCGCCCGCCAGCAGGTTGAACCCAAGGGTGCCGTCCTCTGCACGTGCCGGCCACAGCCCGATGTCGTTGATCTCAGCCTGGGCGCAGTCCTCCACGCACCCGGTGACCGACATCTTGAATTTGCGGGGCAGGTTGGCGTACTCACGATTGCCGGTGAAGAACTCCGACACCTCCCGCGCGACGGGCAGGGCGTCGAAGGCTTCGTGGGCGTCGACACCCGACACGGGGCAGCACAGCACGTTGCGCGCCGAGTCGCCGCACGCCTGCACCGTGGTGAGGCCGACGGCGGCGAACCGCCGCCAGATGCGCGGGATGTCCTCGATGCGGAGCCAGTGGATCTGCACGGTCTGGCGCGTGGTCAGGTCGGCATAGCGCGAGCCGAAGACGCGGCTCTCCGTGCCGTCGGGGCCCTCGCCGAACGCGTCGGCGGTCACCCCGATCTCACGCAGCTGGGGTGATGTCAGGAACCCGCCGGGCACCTTCACCCGCATCATGAAGGCGTCGCCGCCCTGCTTCTGCGGGTAGATGCCCGCCCACTTCAGCCGCTCCACCTCGCCCGGCACCTTGGCGATCTCGCCGGGGCCCTCCTTGGAGTAGGTGTCGATGATGGCATCGGCGATCTCGAGCGGATGGCGCTCGAGCTTCCACCGCTCGATCTCGTTCAGCTCGCCCGTCGTCCGGTAGGGATTGATGAACGGCATGGGACGGTTCGTGCCGCGGAGGTTGAGCCCGTAGAGCTCGTCCCTGTCCTTGGTCATGGGATGTGCGTGTCAAACATGCAGACCGCACTCGACCTTGTCCGAGTCCGACCACCGGCCTGCACGCGGGTCCTCGCCGATGGCCACCGGACGGGTGGTCGGGGCACAGCCGATCGAGAGGTAGCCCTTGGCGAGCAACGGGTGCGAGGGGATCCCGTGGTCGGCGCCATACCCGGCGACGTCATCCTCCGTCCAGGTGGCCAGCGGGTTGATCTTGACCATCCCCCAGTTGTCGTCGTAGGCGGTGATCGGTGCCGAACGCCGGGTCGGGGCGTCCACTCGCTTCAGCCCGGTCATCCAGGCGTCGTTCCCTTCGAGCGCCTGCTTGAGCGGTCGAACCTTGCGGAACTCGCAGCACTTGGCCGTGCCGCACGGCCACTGCTCCGCCCCGTCCGCCGGCTGGGTAATGGTGAGGTTGAGGTCGTAGCGGGACCGGATGGCCTCAACGTACTCGAGGGTCTCGGGAAAGTGCGAGCCGGTGTCGAGGAACACGACTTCGATGCGGGGGTCGACCTGGACGGCGATGTCGATGAGCACGGCGTCCTGGAAGGACGCAGCCATCGCGAGCATCGGGCCGAACCGTTCGACGGCCCAGGCGACGATCAGGCCGGCAGGAGCGGTCTCCAAGGCGGCGGACTGCTCCTCCATCTCCTCGCGCAATTGGGTCAGTTCAGACTCGCTGGCCACGATGCTCATCTCACAGACCTCTCTGCCGACGCTCCCGGACGGTCGGCGAGCCACTTCGCTCAGCCATCCCGAACCGCTCTCCGTGTGCTGCTACGTACCTCTGATCCGACCTCTCGCATCTACCCGGCAACCTGCCGCGCTCCCGATGCATTCCCCGGCGGCCATCGGCAGCCGGTCGAACCGACGGACCGGCCGGCGTTGTCGACGTCGCCGTTCGGGCCTCCGGAGTACCCTCCTCAGACTATACATGACTAATCAGATCAAGTTTTAGAACAATCTAGGCCGAGCCGGTCTGTAGTGGCCCCCGTGTGGCCGGCGGCGGGACCGCCGGTGGGACCGGCGGGACGCTCGTGTGGCCGCCGGCGGGACGCTCGTGTGGACGCCGACGGGACCGCCGGGACGCCGACGGCCACAATGGGGCCGAACCGAGATCTCCCTCATGACCGAACCCTCCACCTCTGCCGGCGACCACGGCTACCCCGACTACCCGCTCGTCCTGCGCCTGACCGGTCTCCGGTCCCTGGTGGTGGGGGGTGGCCCGGTCGCCGCACGAAAGGTGCGCGGTCTCGTGGCCTCGGGAGGCCGGGTCCGGGTGGTCGCCCCCGAGATGGACCCGGTCATCCTCGGCCTGGAGGAAGGGGCCCGGACGGAGGGCGGGGTCGGGTCCGAAGTCGGCGTCCGGTCCGAGGTCGGGGGCGGGGTCGAACTCGAACGTCGGGCGTACCGGGCCGGTGAGGCGGCCGACTACGACCTTGTCGTCGCGGCCACCGGCGTTCCCGAGGTCGACCGTCAGGTGGTCTCCGACGCCACGGACGGCAAGGCCCTCGTCAACAGCGTCGATCGGACCGCCCCGGGCACGGTGGATCTTCCGGCCGTCTACCGCAACGGGCCGCTCACCATCGCCGTCTCGACCGGCGGCGCGAGCCCGGCCCTGGCCCGCTGGCTGCGCAACCGGGTGGCGGCCTCGATCCCCGCCGGCGTAGCCGACCTGGCCTCGCTCCTCGACGGTGCCCGCGCCGCCATGCGCCGCGCCGGCCTACCCACCGAGTCCGTCGACTGGGAGACCCTGCTCGACGGGACAGTGGGCGCGCTGGTGGCAGCCGGACAGATCGACGAGGCACGTACCGTGCTCCACAAGGCGTGCGGGCTAACGGATCCGGGTTGAACCGGATCGGGCCTCGCTCTGGCACCTGCAGGGCACGTCGCTAATGTGGGCCCGATGATCCCTGAGCGCGTCCTGAGCCTCGACGAGATCGACCTTTCGGACCTGGAGTTCTGGGAACGTCCCTGGAGCGAGCGCGAGGGGGCGTTCGAGCTGCTGCGGCGGGAGCGACCGCTCGCCTTCTTCGAGGAACCGGACGCCACGGCCACGTCGGCACTGGCGCCTCCCCCGGGGCCCGGGTACCGGGCGATTGTCCGGCACGCCGACATCGCCGAGGTCAGCCGCCACCCAGAGCTCTACTGCTCTGGAAAAGGAGCCGTCAGCATCCTCGACCTGCCACCGGAGATGGTCGAGTATTTCGCCGGCATGATCTCGACCGACAACCCCCGACACGCCCGCCTCCGCCGGATCGTCTCGCAGGCGTTCAACCCCCGGCGGATCAAGAGCATCGAGGAGACCATCGAGGCAGTGGCCGATCGGGTGATCGACCGTGCCGCCGGCCTCGGCGGCTGCGACTTCGTCACCGAGATCGCCGCCCCGTTCCCCCTCGAGATCATCTGCGACATGATGGGCGTTCCCCGCTCGGAGTACGCCACGGTGTTCCGCTGCTCCAACGTCATCCTGAGCAACGGCGATCCCGAGTACGTCGCCGAGGGATCGGACCCGGTGCTCGCCTTCATCGGGGCCGGGCAGGAGCTGACCGATCTCATGAACGAGCTCAGTGCCCACCGCGTCGACCACCCGACCGGCGACCTGACCACCGCCCTCATCACCACCAACATCGACGGGGAATCCCTCACGTCCGGCGAATTGGCGTCGTTCTTCATCCTTTTGCTGACAGCGGGAAACGAGACGACCCGCAATGCCATCTCCCATGGGCTCCTCGCCCTGAGCGAGCACCCTGACCAGCGGGCACTGTGGCAGGCCGATCCGGTGACGATCGGTGCCACCGGCGTCGACGAGATCGTCCGATGGGCGTCACCGGTCATCTGGATGCGGCGCACGGTGACCCAGGATGTCGTGCTCTCCGGCGAGGAGCTCCACGAGGGCGACAAGTTGCTGCTCTTCTACAACTCGGCCAACCGTGATGAGGATGCCTTCGACGACCCCTTCCGGTTCGATGTGCGTCGGTATCCCAACCCGCACTTCGGTTTCGGTGCGGCCGGCCCCCACTTCTGCCTCGGAGCCCATCTGGCCCGGCGCGAGGTGGACGTCATGCTGCGCGAGCTGCTGCGGCGACTCCCCGACATCGAAGTGTCGGGTGAGCCGGACCGGCTGCGGTCCAACTTCATCAACGGGATCAAGCACCTTCCCTGCCGGTACTCGGCTCGCTGAGCGGCTCCTGCGGCTCCTGCGGCTCCGTGCGGCCCCGTGCGGCTCCGGATGCGCGGGGCGGGGCCCCGTGCGGCTCCGGATGCGCGGGGCGGGGACCCGTGCGGCCGGTCGCCCCTGCTGAGTCGCCGGACAGGGTTGTCGGGGCCCAACGGAGTCGTTCGGAGCCCAGACGGCTGATCGACCAAGCGGGGCTGCCTGGTGCCACGCCGTAGCCTGGCGGATCTCGTATATGGCGTATACAAGTGTACGCCATATACTCAATCCACGAAAGGACGCCCGGCCCTCGGCGGACACGCCGGCCCTCGGCGGACACGCCGGCCCTCGGCGG
>JBKQRT010000286.1:0-8909 GCA_052143895.1 Acidimicrobiales bacterium
GTGGCTCCTTCCTCATCCCGAAGGGTTCGGGCGATCGGGTCAAGACCGGCCGCAGGGACGCCAGACGACCGGCGGGGTTGCACCGGGCCGGTGAGCTCAGCCCGGTCGCTATCCCCACCCCCGCCCAAGAGGGAGTGCGCGACCTGTGTCGCACGCGCGGTGACATGGTCCAAGATCTCACCCGGGCCCGCAACCGGCTGAGTGGGTTCCTGCTCCGCCACAGCGTGGTGTGGCGCGGTGGGTCACCGTGGACCGAACGCCACCGCCGCTGGCTGGCCAACGTGTCCTTCGACGACCCGGCCATCGCCGCCACCTACGCCCACTACCTGGCCACGGTGAAGCTCCGGGACACCGCGCTCGAGGCGGTCGAGGCCGATCTGCTCTCGTGGTGTGACACCGAGCCCTTCGGTCACCAGGTGCCGCGTCTGGCCGCCTACCGGGGCGTGACCCGAATCGGTGCGCTCTGTCTGGCCGCCGAGGTCTTCGACTGGCGTCGCTTCCCGAAGGCCCGGCCCTTCATGAGCTTCACCGGCCTCGTCCCAGGCGAGAACTCGACCGGACTCACCCAGCGCCGGGGCTCGATCACCCGGGCCGGCAACGCCCACTTGCGGGGCCAACTCTGTGAGGCGGCCTGGGCCTACCAGCACACCCCCAACGTCGGGGTGGGGATCCGAGAGCGCCAACAGGGCCTGCCACCCGAGACTGTGGCCCGGTCGTGGGCCGCCCAGGTCCGACTGTCCAAGCGGTTCCGACAACTCGCCGCCCACAAGAACGCGCGCTCGGTGGTGGCTGCCGCCATCGCCCGGGAGCTCGCCGGGTTCCTCTGGGCCGAGATGGTGGCCGAGGGCTGACCACCGTGATCTTCCCGTCGGCCAGCGTGCGATCGGCGCCGCGACTGGTCGAGCCCCCCACGACGCGCCGGAGCACCGTCGAAGCAGATCCGATCCTCGCCGGCGTTATGCCCACCATCGCTCATCGTGGTGATGTCACGGGCGCCCTGATTCAGAGGCAACCAACTGCGAATGGCTTAACTGCGATTCCGACTCGCGAACATCATCGTGGCGGTTCTCCGATCCACTGCGCTCCGGCGCGTCGTCGAAGGCTTGCCCGGCCGCCTCCGTCCCGCCGACGGGGAGACGAGTAGCAGCCTCCACCCCTGTGTCAACACCGTTCGTCCTCGCCCTGCGGGCTCCGGGCGCTCCGTGTTGACACCGGGGCCCCACCGACTGCTCATGAACAACCAGGCGCCGCACCTCTGGTGCGTCGCGGCCAAAAGGCAGTGAACACGAACTCCGCTCGGGGGGTTGACAGGCCGTTCCACATCATCGCCGGGTCATGGGCGGTTATCGACCGTGGCTGATCGAATCCTTCGGGGATGCACCCTGTGCTGACCGATCTTTACGGATCGTTCCCGGCGCTTAGGACATCTGGGCCTCGAAAACTGCTCGCCCGCTTATGTCCTGAAGATGGCGCTTCGAATAACCCGACGGTGTGAACTTGAACATGGACAACCGGACCAGTTCGGAGAAACGGCTCGTCGAGGTATTGAGCCTTCCGAGAAAGCGGGCTTCTCTTACGATCCTCCTGACTCGCCTGAGCCTGCGTGTCGTGAAGTCTGCAAGCCCATCCTCGATGGAGCGGTCCGGGGTCAGACAGTCGGCGAGTACGACGGCGTCTTCGATTGCTTGGCATGCTCCCTGGCCTAGATCCGGAGTCATAGGGTGGGCTGCGTCACCGATGAGCACGACACGACCTCGGTAAAGCCAGGTTGGCGGTGGGCGGAAGTAGACCGGAGTAGCGAAGCATGCCTCACCCTCCGTGCGGTCGAGCAGCTCGGGTATCGGATCATGCCATGTCCCGAAACAGAGGCGCATGAACCTAAGTTGGTCATCAACCGCCTCGAAGTCTGACACAGGGATCTTGACCAATGGACTCCAGTACACATCGCCGTCCCGCAGTGGTGCCGCCAAGAAGTGGAGCCCCCTCCCGACAGTCAACCATGCAGTCGGCACCAGACCCGGTGCATGCACGACGGCACGCCATGCCGTGCTTCCCGAATACAACGGAGAACCTTCTTCGGGAGCGATCGAGGCACGGACTCCGGACCGGACTCCGTCTGCTCCAACCACGAGATCGAACTCATGGGTCGTCCCGTCGTCCAGGAGGATTGACGGCCTAGCCGATAGCGATGTGACACCCGTGCATCGAGTCCCGAGCGTGAGAGGGAGATCTTGTCCGGCGGCAGCCTGGAGCAGGGTTTGCTGAAGTGATGATCGGAGGATGATGAGGTTGCTGTTGTTGAACGTCCAGTATGAGTCCCCAGATGGCCTTCGGAGCGCCCCGTCCTCTTCCCACTGACCCTGGGCCAGGACGAGCTCTTCGAGGCCAAGGCGATCCAGAGCGGCAAGTGCGTTGGGCCAAAGTGAGACGGCCGCACCAACTTCGGCTAGCTCAGACGCCTGCTCGATGAGATGTACCGAGTGACCCTGATGTCGGAGGGCGGTTGCGGCCGTCAGCCCGCCGATGCCAGCGCCGATGATGCCTATGTTACGGGCCATGGGCACAGTTGACTAGAGGCTGATCACCTTGGCAATCGGGCCATGCGGTGTCCCACCCTCACGATGCGTTAGGAAGGTGTCCCTAAACGCCTGGATCTCTGAGGATCGCTGGATGGAGGGTCACCGTCCGGCATCGACATTTCAGGGAAGGTCGGTGCCGCCAGTCGCAGTTGACTCTAAGGTCGCCATGCGATGGACCCGGAGGCAGGTGTCGACGGCGAAGCGCCGGTGCAGTTTCTGCTCCTTCGGACCGAAGTAACTTGTCGCCTCGGTCATCGGGATGACCTGCGGTTGATCGACTCCATACGTTCGCCCATGGGTCACGACAGTCGCCTTCCCGCTGGCGAGAACGTTCTTCACCCAATCGGTGCGTTCGCCATAGGGGATGGCGATCAGAAAGCTGTCGTCGTGCTCGACGGCTACGACCGGGGTTTCGTAGGTCCGACCCGAACGGCGTCCGACGTGACGGACAATGGAGGTGCGGGACTTCTCCGTCCCGGCGGATCGCATGGCGAGTGGCCGTGTCGCTCGTGTCAGTCTGCGCAGGGCTGTCTGCATGGGTCCTTTCATACCTACAGAGTGCCACGGGTTGGTCCTTCGGGTAGGGCCGAGTGACCCGACCTAACTCGCCGCCAGATTGGGATTGCCGGTTCTTGCAGCGTGGCGGCTCCTTCGACATGATTAGCTCGGAAATGCCTCCGAACACCGGTTCGGCGGCAGGTCGGCCTCAACAAGAGACAGGTAGTGAAGATAGCGATGGGTCAAGTTCGCTCCGACGTGGGAGGGCGAATCCGAGGCTCCCGTCATCGTGGCATCCGCCGTTACCACGACGAGTTCGAGCAGCACGGCGTTCTGACCGCCCACCTGGTACCAGTCACGGCAGCGCCTCGATCATCCCGATCACTTCTTCTCGCTTGTATCCGTGACGACGAGCAAAGTCCACGAGTTCCCGGACTTGTCGAAGAACGGCACCCTTGTGTTCGGTGCCGGTCACCGTGATACCGCTACCTCTCCCGAACTCGACCAGCCCCTCATCTCGAAGGATGTGCATGGCCCTGAGCACGGTGTTTTTGTTCACCCCGAGCACGGCGGCAATGTCCTTGGCAAGAGGTAAGCGATCCCCCGGACCCGCTTCACCCTCGGCAATGGCTCGTCGGATCTCCGCTGCCACCTGGTCGTGGAGAGCGACGGGTTCCGAACGGTCGATATTGACAGAGATCATGGTCCTAGTCATAGTAGTCCTATGGACGGACCATTGCCAGGCCAACGATGACGATTATCGACGAGCAGAATGCGCAACCCCTGAGCGACGACGCCCAACTTCTCTTCCAGGAAGCGAAGCAACGCCGCAGGCGCCGGTGGCTGATCTCAGGAATCACGACGTTGGTCTTGCTCGTGCTCATCGGGGTCACGCTCGGCATCACGTCGGGCCGAGGCGGTCACGCACGACCGAAGTCAGTGGGTCTCCCGGCATCTATCACCGGTGCCAGCCACTCTGTGACGAACCTGAACTTCCGACCCGTGCTCTGCTATGCGCCGCCGCTGACATTGGCCCCCGGACAGACCGCCTCCACAGGACCGTTGCCCACCTGTTCGCCGTCGACGGAGCTAACTGCATCCAATCTTCAGGTCTCCCCAAACTCCAACAACGTCAATGGGTACACGAGTAGCTCCAAAGTTCAGCCTGATCCGAAGTTCGCTAGCTATCCGTCGACAGCCCCAGCCAAGGACAACAATGACGACACGGTGCTCCTACCGGGTATCCCAGCGGAAGGGGTCGGTCGCTATGTCCTCGGCCCCGCCGCTCTTACCGGGCAAGGAGTCAAGTCCGCCTCGGCCCAGATGAACAATGGCCAGTGGACAGTCAACCTTGTCCTTACCGACCGAGGCTCGACCGAGTGGGACGCTCTGACTTTGGCACAGTTTCACCAGCTCATTGGCGTGGTGCTGAACGGCAAGGTCATCTCTGCTCCGATCACACAACCCGTCCAGTCGTCATGGACCTCGTTCAACGGCCAAGTCCAAATCTCAGGTGCGTTTACCCAACACCAAGCCAAAGCGATTGCAGCGGAGCTATAGCCGCCGAATCCTTTCGAAAGCTGAAGAGTGTCCCGAAAACGGTGTTGATGAAGTCAAGTAGATATCGGCAGGTTGTTCCATCGTGAGTATCGTCGAAGGCCCACCTCAATCGCCAACGAGAGATGAGGCTCAACTCCTCTTCAAGGAGGCACGCCGACGACGCCGACGCCGAGTTCTCGCCATCACCGGCATTGTCCTTGTCGTTCTGGTGGCGGCGGTGATCGCTTACGCCTCACAGAGGAACCATGGAACACCGGCATCCCGTACAACGACGAGCAGGCCACAGAGGGCCGTTCCGGCCCGAGCCGCAAGTGCCAGTACCGCATACGTATGGGATGCCAGTGGCCTGATCCCCGTCGATCTCGCCACTGACAGCGTGGGTTCGCCCATCGCCGTCAGTGGTCTCTCCACGACCTGGCCCAATGTGGTCGGCGTTCCGGGCGGGATGACCGCCTACGCCCTCTCGCTGCCGACTCCGACGAGCGCAGGCGTGGACGAAGCTGGTCCCTCGCTCGTTCCGGTCAATCTCATCTCCCGCACTGCCGGAGCGCCGATCCCGTTCCGGGCTACGGCGGTAGTGGCTCAATCACCTACAGCCCAGCCAAGTTTCGACATCGAGGGCCTCGCCATCACACCCGATGGTCGCACGGTGCTGGCGGCCGATGCCGCAGACAGCACGATCATCCCCATCGACGTCGTCTCAGGCCACGTTGGGACGCCCATCCCCCTGCCCTATGAGCGCCCCGTCAACTCTCTCATTCTCGGTCGTCTTCAATCGCTCCCTTCATTGCCGAAGCAGCCGGCAGATATTGGCGACATCACGGTGAACCCTCAGGGCACAATGGCCTATGTCACAGATGGGTACACGATGGTCCCTATCGACCTCGCCACGCAGCGAGCCCTCCCGGCGATCACGGGCTTCGATGCGCCGTCACAGATCGCCATCGCCCCTGACGGCCTCGTCGCCTACGTCACCAATCCCTATTGTTGGGAGTCCCTTAGCACCAGCGAGTGCGTGCGAGTCCCGAAGAAGCCCGTTCCAGAACCCAACGGACGGATCCAACTTTACGCTGGCGGTCAGCACGTCGACATTGTCAATCTCAAGACCGACAGAATCGAGAAGACCATCACCCTCTCGAAATACTCTGATCCGACCGGCGTCGCCATCACACCCGATGGCTCCACTCTCTTCGTGGCCCACGGTCAGTATTCTTCGGATGGCCACCGGCTGACCGTCATCAATACTCATACGGACAGCGTCGACTCTGAGATTGGCTTGTCCTCAGTGGATCGCAACGAGGGAAGCGGCGACATTGCCATCACGCCGGATGGAAAAGAGGCGTTCATCAGTGGCTTCGAAGTAATCACCCCTGGTCCTGGCGGCCCGGTCGTCCTGCGTGGCGTGGTCATCGTCAATCTCCACGACACCTCGCAGCAACGGACGATCAGCTTCGGATTGCCTGCTCAATACGGCCTCTCCACGGGGCCGGTGATCTTCGGTCACTGAAACGGGAACATTGGCTCCTGTGGCATTGCGAAGAGAATGCATTCAAGCGGTAGTATTGGGTCGTTCATCCAGAGAGGTTCCGAGGGACTCGGCCCGAACCTCGCCAACCAGCCCTACGGGCAACGGTGGCCCAGCCGAGATTCGATGAGGAGAAGAGACATGCCAGATGTGATTGACGGTGGATATGACACGCCCGAGGGACGGCGCAAGCTGTTCGTGAGCCAGAGGCCGGACGAAAGCGACGACGCATTCACCACACGAATGATGGCATTCATGCTCGCCATGGAGAATGGCCAGACCCTCGACGTGGTGCTGGCGAGCGGCCCCGCTGACTGGGAAGTGCTCCCGAGTGATCGGTGGGTAGAAGCTCGGAACCGAACTCACTCGAAGTTGCGGTTGAGAGTCACCGCCAATGGTGGCTCCCTCGGTCATCTGGTTGTCGAGTCGGGAGACGAACAGATTGCTGATGCATGGGGAGACCTTCTGGACGATGGGGTCTACCTTCCCCGTGCAGAGGATGGCCGGATCATCACCTGGCAAGCTGCGCTCTGGTCTCTGGCTCACCAGATCAGGGGGTTGGCGAGGAGTACGATGCCCGCTTCGAGCAAAGTGGGTTGGCCGTGGAGTGATTATCCCAGCGTCCCCTACCGGCATGTCACTTATGCCATACCCCGAGACCGCCCAGCGAAAGATCTCCGGCCGGAACCGGGGGTCATCGCAAGGTAAAGGGTGGCTCAGGTGATGCTCAGGGGAATGATGGCCTGAACCGTCGTCATCGTCTTGACCTTCTTCTTGCCGTTGAGCGTGGTCACCGTCTCGGTCACCTGGACGATGATCGACGTCGTGCCCGGTGCCAGTTCGGCGGTGTTGGAGGCTTCAAGTCATCGAAGTCCGCTGCGGCCAGCCTTACCGTGACTCCCTGACAGCCCAGCGGGTACTGCCGAGCATGGGTCAAAGGACCCTGCCGAATCGGGAGGCAACGGCATAGTCTCGACCTGTACATTGCGCTCTGGAGGTAGAACGGCATGCATGCAAACAAAGGAGATCGGATCGTCGTTGAGTCGGCCACGGTCGATTCCGCAAGGCGAAGTGGCGAGATCCTGGAGGTGATGGGAGGGCCTGCCGGAGAGCACTACCGGGTTAGGTGGGACGACGGCCACGAAAGCGAGTTCTTCCCCGGACCGGACGCCAGGGTCGTTCAGTCTCCAGGCTGAGCGGCGGATGCTCCTGAGGAGCCGGTTCGACGCCATCCTCCGCCTTTTTAGTCAAGGGGACCGACGGTGGCCGCCCCCTGTGTGAGCATTGCAACCAATCAGTTGGGATCCGAGCCCATGCACAGGTCACACCAGCGGGTGCGGAGTGTGTGTCAGCAGGAGGGGATCAGGACTCAAGCGCCGCCATGCCGCCCAGAAGGTAACCCTCGCCCCTGCCCCACATCGCTGCCGGCTCGGGGTGCGTTATCCGGGCCCCGTTGCTTGCTGGTCGCTAATTGACCTCAATCGGCACTTCGATGGCACGCTTTCGGCAGGGCTTGGCCCGTGGCCAACTCGCAGGCGGGGATGTGACTTCGACAAGCCTTACGGGGTGATACAACCATCCGATGGAAGAAGTAGAGGTTCTCTGGCTCACCGAAGCCGATCAGATCGCACAGGCCGTAGGCGTGGCCGCTCGATCGTTGCGGGACGGTCCAGACTCGATGGCTGTCTCAGACGATGTGCTCGTCCGCCTGGAGATGCTCTACAGCACGTTCGCAGGCTCTCTGGATGGTGCCAGGGTTGCCGGGGTCCGACGGGGAGATTGCGTACTTGGCGTTGCTTCCGCTGTCGAGCCCGGCCACTGCGTGGGAGCGAGACTGCCGCCAGAGATCAGGACCCTGGACGCTCCCTCGAAGGACGCCTCCGACGCTGATCGCTTTTTGCACTTTGGATCGACCCTCGCCGCACACGATCTGGATGAGCCCCACTGGCACGTCGGACCCGTCGGAGTAGAGCCGGGTTTTCAGTCAATGGGGATGGGCCGGGCGGCGATGAGGCTGTTGTGCGAGGAGTTCGACGAGCACTCCAGGGTTGCATGGTTGGAGACCGCCAAACCGGAGAACGTGCGGTTCTACATCGGCCTCGGATTCGAGGTCGTTGAGGAATCGCCGATGCTGACGGCGCACCTGTGGTTCATGCGCCGACAGCCTCAGTGATTGTCCAATCAGGATTCGTTCGGCCGAACGGCGGGTGCCCCCTGTGCGTTCTCACCGAACCCCGCGATCTGCCGGGAGCGGGGCGATTATCGACCGTGGCTGATCGGCATCTTGGTGATGCCCCACGGCACGGTCGATACCGTCGTAGCGTCTCTGCAGTGAGAGAGGTATCCAGCGTCGAAGTCAACGGCATTGAGTTGGCCTATACCGCTGCCGGGAATCCCGGACTGCCCCCAGTGGTACTGCTCCATGCTCTCGCCGAGGACAAGTCGCACTGGGGAGCAGTAGTCGAGGCACTCATCCCCAACTACCGGACCTATGCAGTTGACCTGCGTGGGCACGGAGGAAGCTCCCAGCCAGGGCACTACTCGTTGGAGTTGATGCGGTCAGACGTGCTGGGATTCCTTCGCACTCTCAACCTTGAAGAGGTGACCTTGATCGGACACTCCCTCGGCGCAGCGGTGGCATACCTGGTCGCAGAGGCCGAACCGGGACTGGTCAGGCAGCTGGTGCTGGAGGAACCACCGCCTCCTCTTCCAGCGACGCCGCCGAGAGTGGCGCCGAACAAACCTTC
>JBKQRT010000287.1:0-3964 GCA_052143895.1 Acidimicrobiales bacterium
CCTGCAATCCGTCCGAGGCTCACGTCGGTGCTGAGCGCCCATGTCGTTCGCGAAGGGGGTCACCGCTACTACGTCGACGATCTGGTCCCTGGGCGGGCCGAGGATTCCCGGGTGGCGGGGGAGGAGCCCGGCCTGTGGACGGGTGACGGTGCCGCGGCACTGAGCGTGCGCGGCACGGTGGAGGGGGCCCCGTTCGCCGCCGTGCTCGACGGACGGCACCCGTCGACGAATGAGCGGCTGCGTGTCCGCCACGGCGACCGGAGCGTCGCCGCCTACGACCTCACCTTCGGTGCGCCGAAGTCGGTCAGCCTCCTGCACCTGCTCGGACCCCGCGAGCTGGCGGCCGAAGTGGGGGCCGGGCACCGCGCCGCCGTCGACGACGCCACCGGGTACCTCTCCCGTCGGGCCGTCGGGGTGCGACGCACCCGCCACGGCCGGCTCGACCTGCTGCCGTCGACCGGGGTGGTGGCCGGCGCGTTCCTGCACCGGACCAGTCGCACTCTCGATCCCCACCTCCACACCCACCTGGTCGTGGCCAACGTGGCCCAGGGTCTCGACGGGAGCTGGTCGGCGGTCGACAGCCGGCGGCTCTACGCCCACCTGCAGGCCGCGCAGGGTCTCTATCACGCCAGGCTCCGGCTCGAGCTCGGTGCGCGCCTCGGCGTGGCGTGGGAGCTGCGCGGCTCGGGCCTCGGGGACGTGGTCGGGGTCGATCCGCGCTTGCGGCGGCTCTTCTCGCAGCGCACGGCGGCGGTGGACGAGCTCGAGCTGCGCCGCTCGGGGCGGACGGGACCGTCCCGGGCCCGGTATGCCTTTCTGGTCACGCGACCGGACAAGGACCGGACGCGTCGCGTCGAGGCCCTGCGGGCCGAGTGGCGGAAGCGGGCCGGCACGTTTGGGTTCGACCTCGGGGAGCTCACCCGGGTCGTCGGGGTGTGGCGGGCCCTACCCGGGCACGCGCCGATCGACGTCGTCCGGCTGCGCACCGGTCTGGCGGGGCGCGAGCACCGTCAGATCGACCGGCACGACCTGGTGGCCGAAGTGGCCTTCGCAGCCGCTGCCGGCGCGACGGCCGACACCGTCGAGGCGCTGGCCGACCGCATTGCCGCGGCCGCAGATGGGCGGTCCGCCGGGGCCGGACCGGTTGGCCCGGCGACCCGGTCGCACGGACCCGCCGAGTCGGGGGCCCGGACAGGAGCCCGGTGGCGACTGGCGGACGTGCTCCACGTGGTCGAGCACCCACCGGACACGCTCCTCGCCGCCGTCGGGCACCCCGACCAACGCGGAAGGGGTCCAAGAGGACCGATGGAGCGGTCCGGCCGTCGCCTCGACTCCGGACGGGACGGTCCGGTGTCGCCGCCCGGAGATCCGCGGCCGCGTAGCCGCCCTCTGACGTTGGACCGGTGAACCCGACGGGCGCGGGCTCACCGTCCGACGTCGAACACCGGTCCCTCTTCGCGCTGTCCGGCCGGCGCGCGGACACGGCCGAGGACGCGGTCGACGCCGCGTAACGTCCGCCACGGTTCGACGGCATGGGAGGGGGCCAACGGGATCCACGCCGGCCGGTTCCGCTCGTCGAAGGCGACGGCGTGGCCCGGCGCCCCCCGGGCGATGACGTCGATCGGGAGGCGCCGCCGCCACTGGGTGGACACGTTCTCGCCAGAGTGGGGACGACCTCCGGTGAGCAGATCGGTGAAGGGTCGGTCGGTGAGCGCCCGCCCGGACGACACGCTCCGGACCGGCACCTCCTCGTCACCGGCCAGGGTGGAGAGCGCGTCGAGGGTGCGTACGTCGCCGATGCCGGGCAGCACCACGGTGGTCCCGAACAGCGAGGGAAACCCGTCGGCACGTTCGGGCCAGCGGTTCCGCGCCTGGGAGAGGTCCTGCAGACAGGCCAACGTCACCAGTCCCTGGCCACCGCCTTCGCTGATCATCGAGGGGAGCTCGGGGAGGGGGGCGATGTTGGCCACTTCGTCGAGGGCCAGCAGCACGGGTGGCCATGACGGGCGGAAGGGTTCCTGCGCGCTGCGCGCGTACGTGGCCTGGCGGATGTCCTCGATCAGTCCCACCACCAGCGGTGCCACGAGCGCCTGGCGGTGGGCCGGCGCCGCCACATAGACGGTGTCCGACGACTCGACGAACCGTGCCGGGTCGAAGTCCGGATCGGTGGTGACCAACAGGGCGTGATCGGACCGGAACCCGGTCAGGGCTCCCGACGCGGTGGACCAGATGCCGCTCAGCTCCCGTTCGTCGGTGGCCACGATCCCGTCGAGGAGGTTCCGGGCCAGTGCCGTCGGCCGGTCCGGACCGCAGTCCAGGACCTGCTGGGCGGGTAGCGCCTGGCGACGATCGACCCAGGTCAGAAGGGTGCGCATGTCCACCCCCTCGAGGGCGGCGGCGTGGAGCAGCGGCGCCAACAGCGCCTGGGCCCGCTCCGTCCAGTGCGAGTGCTCGGCCCGACCGCCGGACGACCCGACCTCGACCAGCGACCGGGCCATGCTCAACGCCCCCGTCCACGTGGTGCACGACTGCAGGGGCGACCAACGCAACGGACGGACGTCCGCCGGTCGATCGACCGACCCGGTCGGGTCGAAGAGGTAGCAACGACCGAGCGACGATCGCGCTGTTCTGGTGGCATCGAGCACGTCCGGTTTCGTGGACGTCGACACCACGGGCCCGTTGCTCGCCAACACGTTGGGGATGATCAGCGCGTTCGTCTTCCCGGACCGCGGCGGCCCGAGGATCATCACCGAGTGCTGTGGATTGGTGAAGCACCATCCACCGGATCCGTGGCCCAGATACGCTCCGTGTCCCGCACCGCGTGATGCGGCCAACACGGCGCGATGACGTGCATCGAGGGTTTGTGAGGCTGTTGACGAAAGAAATTCTTCCATGGGATGTGCAGTGCTCCGACACGTCGTGTAGCGAGGATGGATGACGGCGGAGGTGCGATCCCGCGAACACGGTCGTAGAACGACCGTGTTCGATAATCCTTGCAAACAAAGAGTTTTCTGTCCATGGGTGACACACAGGGTCGATGACGGCATGCCGCAGAGCGCCCGCGAGGTGCCGGCGCGCGCTCCCCGCCGGGTGCACGCGCGCGCTCGTGTCGCGAAAAAAGGTGCTTGACCTGGCGCGGAAAAGCCATTTTGCTAGTAAGGGTTACGTATCGCTGAGGAGGTGATCGTGAACAGGTCCCAACTCGTCAGAGCAGTGAGCGCATCGACGCAGTCGACGCGCGGAACTATCGAAGATGTGGTTGACCGCGTGTTCGACACGATCATCTCCGAGGTTCGGTCCGGACGAAAGGTAACGGTGATCGGATTCGGAACATTCACTCCGATCGCCCGTGGCCCTCGTGTGGGTCGGAATCCAAGGACTGGCGCAGTGGTACCTATCCCGGCGTCGAAAGGTGTCCGGTTCGCCACCGGTTCGACGTTCAAATCGGCGTTGAACCCTAAGGAGGGAGTATCAATGGCAGTAAAGAAGGCAGCAGCCAAGCGCACGGTCAAGAAGGCACCCGCCCGCAAGACCGCGGCCCGCAAGACGGCAGCCAAAAAGGCGGTGAAGAAGGCTCCGGCACGCAAGGCTCCGGCCCGCAAGACTGCAGCGAAGAAGACCGCCGCCAAGCGCACCACGAAGCGGGCTCCGGTCCGCAAGACGGCAGCCAAGAAGACCGCCGCCAAGCGCACCACGAGGAAGGCCCCGGCCCGCAAGACGGCGGCGAAGAAGACCGCCAAGCGGACCACGAAGAAGGCTCCGGCCCGCAAGACGGCAGCACGCAAGGCTCCGGCCCGCAAGACGGCGGCGAAGAAGACCGCCGCCAAGCGCACCACGAGGAAGGCTCCGGCCCGCAAGGCGGCGAAGCGGACCGCCCGCAAGCGGTGATCCGGCAGCGCGGCACGACCGGTGCCGCCCATGCTTCGACGGCAGGGGCCTTCGGGCCCCTGCCGTCGCGTGCGGG
>JBKQRT010000288.1:0-4898 GCA_052143895.1 Acidimicrobiales bacterium
GCGCCCGGTCGATTCCCCACTCATTCCGGAAGAGCCCCAAAACCCCCGATGTTCATTAGGAGGAGGCAATGCCACTCATCGCCCTGAGTTCTGCATCTGTAATCATTTTGTCAGCTAATTCTCATCAGACTGTTAGCCAAGATTCACCCTGTCTTCAGGTTTCCTGGGGATGATGTCTGGAAAGGAGGTACAACGTGGAACTCTCCCCTTGGCTCGAGACGACAATCGCCTGGCTAATCATGATTCCGATGCTGTTAATTGCCGCGGCTTGTGCGATTCTGCCGGTGTTCGACATTGCCGGCAACGAGAATTCAAGTGATCGGATTCAAATGCGACGAGAGATCACTGGCAGCACTCGTTCATTTCTCGCCCCACCGCGATCGAACCTGGATGAACCATCGTCGGTAGATCGACCGTAGAGAATGTGAGTAAGACGTGAGCCTGCGACATACGCTCGCTTCGTTGTGTTTCGCAGGATCCCTCGCCTGTGGTGGTCTGGCGATCGCCAACGTCATCACGAGCGATGTAATGTCGCAGGCCGTCATGGTTTCTAGTGGGAACGCGCCGCATCGGACCCCACCGATTGATGAACATTCCCCGTCTCGACAACCGGATGACAACAGCGACGACGTCACCGCCATCTCGCTGGCAGGGCTGGCCGTAGAAGTGGAGATACCCAAAGCGATTTCCGAGCCAACAGGACCCGCCGGAGACGCTCCCACCGTGATTCTCTGATTGATGCGGGTTTTCGGATCTCATCCACTGGCTGAGTTCGCAAATGATCGTAGGAAGTTCGCTGACTGGCAGGTCGCTCGTGGTGTTCGAGAAATCGATGCCATCGCTAACCCCGGCCTTTCCGAACAGGGTTGTATCGGCGGCACTGTTGCATTGAGAACGACCCCACCCATACGGGATGCGATTCGTGCCCAGGCTGTGGCTGGACGAGGCTGCATGGATGAAGCACCGTCGTCACATTCAACCGGTCCGCCAGCCCAGCTCGGCGTTCGCCGGGTTCCGGTTCCCACCGGAGGTCATTCTGATCGCCGTGCGGTGGTACCTGCGCTATCGACTATCCTACCGGGACCTTGAGGAACTCCTCGCCGAGCGGGGCATCGAGGTCGACCACGTGACCCTGCTCTGCTGGGTTCAGCGGTTCACGCCGATCCTGTTCAGTGCGGCAGGACCCTGTCGGCATGCCGTCAGCGGTCGCTGGTTCGTCGACGAGACCTACGTCAAGGTCTCCGGGTCCTGGCGGTACGTCTACCGGGCGGTGGATGAGCAAGGCCAGGTCATCGACGTGTTCGTGTCGAAGAAGCGCGACTCCAAGGCTGCGACGCGGTTCTTTGCCAGCGCCATTGGCGTCCATGGTCAACCGACTGAAGTGGTCACCGACCGCTCACCAGCCTTGGCTCGCGCGATCACTGAGCTCTTGCCGGCTGCACTCCACAACACCACCGAATATGCAAGCAACCGAGTGGAAGCCGACCACGGGCGCCTGAAGACCAGGCTTCGACCGATGCGAGGGCCGAAACGCGACCGGACCGCCAGGGTTGTCAGGCGAGGCCACGCCTTCATCCAGAACCTACGGCGAGGCCACTACGAACTCGGGGTCGACGCACTTCCCGGGCTGATCGTCGCTGCCGCCTTCGACGAGCTGGCGCTGGTGATCTGACAAGCGGACCCCACCGAATCCGGCTGGTCCGCGCCCGGCGATCCAACAACGCAACAGCGCCCGGTGGGCTCCTCGACCGACCTCGGAACCTGCGCTCGACGTGTTGGGGGATGCAGCCAGGGCAGACCCGAGAGGTTCGTCAGCGTCGCGGTCCGGCGATCTCGACCGCCCAGGCAGCTCAGGAACGCTGGCTTTGAGGGAACGCGACGATGCCCGCCCCGGTTATGGGGCGGGCATCGTCGTTTGGAGAGGTGGGTAGTGGTTACGGAATGGTCGGCATGGTGTGGCTGGCCCTGTTGCCGTTCTCGCTGTTGGAGAACGTGTATGTCACGTACCAAAAGACGGGAATCGGCGCGCTCAGCACCTTCGACCCATGGGCGGCAAGCGACACCGACCACGAATCGATGATTGCGCCGTCCTCGGTGAGCTTGGTCGTCGTCGGACCTGAAGGTCCGCTCCCGTTGTTCGTCTCGGTCACGGTGAGATCATTGCCGCTGTTGGAGAGCGTCACGGCGCTGAACACCAAGTTGGGGGCGCCGGTCTGGCCACCGCAGTTCGTCTTGCACGAAGGGGGGAAACCGCCCCAGCCGGAGCGATTCCGCTCATTGCGGCGACAGCGAAAGCGGCGACGGCGACGGCCCCGATGCGGCTGGTGATGGCGGTGGGGTTCTTCATAATCTGCTCCTTCTTTCTGCCGGGGGCGTGTCCCCCGAGGCATAGGGACATCATGGGGGTGCTCGGGCGTTCCGGCCTCAGTACTGAGTACTGATTTTTCGGTATGGATATCATCAGCCACATCCGCAGCTTGTGGGTGCCGGAAACTCATCCACGTCACGCGACCAGGCGGTATTCATGGATGAGCCACCCTGCGACCCTGTGGGTGCCGGAAACTCATCCGGGGCATTGAGCAGGGACTTTCTCGTTGCCGACTGCGGCGGCGAAGATGGCTCGTGGCTCTCTCCTTCCTCTACACCGCTATCCTTAGGACCCTCCAGTTCCTCCGACTGACGTTGGGTGGCAAGGACGATTTAGCCATCGAAGTCGTCATGCTCCGGCACGAGGTAGCGACTACAGGTCAATCGCCGAGGAAATCCGTAGGCAGCACGCCCGTCGGGGGAGTACGTTCCGAAGGTGACCACGTTGCGCACCCTCCGAACCGCGGCGATGGCAGTCACCATCGCTGGCGCCACCCTCCTTGCCCTCGGGGCGGCCCCGGCGGCTGCCGCCAAGCCGCTGACCTGGTCGGTGACGCCCGTGCACCCCGTCCCCGAATACGGTGTCCCGAGCGAGATCTCGGGCGAGTCGTGCCCGGGCACCAACCTGTGCGTCGCCGTCACCGTGAGCGGCGACATCCTGACCTCCACAGACCCGTCGGGCGGGGTGTCGGCCTGGAACGAAGCCGACGTCGATGGCGTCGTCGGCATCGACGCCGTGTCGTGCCCCACCACCAGCCTGTGCGTCGCCGTCGACGCCAGCGGTGACGTCCTCACCTCCGTCGACCCGGGCACCTCCGGGGTCGGCACCTGGACGATCACCCCCGTCGGCTGGACCGGCGTGTCCATCTCGTGCGAGTCGACGACGCTGTGCCTGGCCGGCGAGGAAAACGGCAACATCTACGAATCCACCGACCCGACGGGCGGCGCTTCGGCATGGGCCGGTGTGCACGTCGACAGCCGGCCCGTTATCTCGATGTCGTGCCCGCAGACCACCCTCTGCGTTGGCGGCGACGACAACGGCAACGTCCTCGTTTCCGACGACCCGGCCGGACAGTCCTGGACCCTCGAACACGTCGACGCCGTCGACCCGGTCACCTCCATGAGCTGCACCTCGTCCGATGTCTGCGTCGGCACCGACCTGAACGGCGACGTGATTACCACGAACAACCCGACCGCCCCCGGCGGCGGGTGGCAGGTCACCCAGATCGACGCCAACTCCGGGTCAGGCATTCAGCTCGAGTCGGGGACGTGCACCACCGTCGACCTGTGCGTCGTCGGCGACGTCGAGGGCAACGTGTTCATCTCCACGGACGTCGGCAGTACCTCGGGCACCTGGGCGGCCGACCATGTCACCTCCGCGTCGGTGACCACCCTCAGCTGCGGCGCCACGAGCCTCTGCGCCGGCGGCGACGCCGCCGGCAACCTCTTCGCCACCACCGACCCGACTGACGCCTCCCCGACGTGGAGCACCGACGCCGGACTGGTCCTCAGCCACCCGATCAACACCATCGACTGCCGTACCACTACCTTCTGCATCGGTGGTGACTCCGTCGCCGACACGATCACCTCGACCACACCGAAGGGGGGCACCTCATCGTGGAAGACACGGGCCGTCGACGTGCACAGCGGGGAGCTCTATCCGTTCGAGGGCATGTCGTGCCCCACGGCAAAGCTGTGCGTCGCAGCCGACGGCGAAGGCGACGTGCTCACCTCAAAACAACCCGTCGGCCAGACCACCACGTGGAGCGAAACCGACGTGACGGGCGGTCAGAGCCTCACCAGCATCTCGTGTCCGACGACGAAGCTGTGTGTCAGCACCAACGGATCGGGCGGCGTCATCACCTCCACCGACCCGACCGGCCCGGCGTCCGACTGGATCACCGACCCGTTTCTCGACCCGGCCGGCGTCATCGCCTCCATGTCGTGCCCGACGGTCTCGCTGTGCGTCGCCGTCGACTACCGCGGTGACATCCTGACCAGCACCGACCCGACCGGCGGCGCCTCGGCCTGGACAGTGACGACCGGGGTGGACGGTAGCGGCCTCGACTCGGTCACCTGCCATAGCGCCACCTACTGCATTGCCGTCGACACCCGCGGCGGGATCGTCACCTCCACCGCCCCGACCGGCGGGGCCGGGGCGTGGTCGTACACCGACATCGACGGAAGAAACCACCTGTTCGCCGTGTCGTGTGCCACCGCCACTTTCTGCGTCGCCACCGACGACCACGGCAACGTCGTCACCACCGACGACCCCACTGGCGGGACGTCGGCCTGGACGGTCGACGAAGTCGACCCCGGACGGTGGCTGATCGCCGTGTCGTGTCCCACCATCAAGCTGTGCGTCGCCACCGACAACGACTACGACGTGGTAGTCGGCTCGAAATAGACGAAGGCGCTAAACACCACCTTCGCTTAGCTTGCAATTAAACCTGGAGGACCGGCTCAAGCAGCCTTTTTGACCGCCGGATAGCGGGTTCTTGGCGGTCTTCGGGTGCCCTTGGGTCGTCCGG
>JBKQRT010000289.1:0-7833 GCA_052143895.1 Acidimicrobiales bacterium
GGTTCTCGTGTGACTTGTCCATCGTTCCTCCGATGTCGACAGGCTCCGCCCGTCGACCGTCTCTAGCTGTGGAGAAGTAAACAGTCGGATCGAACAGGTATTCCCTCGAGGGCGGGGCCGAGGGGAACGGAGGGTGCCGCGTATCGCGTCGAGCCACGCCGGCGATCCGGCAGAGGCCCAGGTCGGCGCCGTACGACGCTGGGGGCACTGCCGGCGGGACGCGACGCGTCCGTGTCGTCCGCCCGCCACCGGACCTGCGGCAGCCGGCCCCGGTATTTCATCTCCAGCGCACCTGATGTTCGTGTTGCGTTCACCGCCGGTTCGCCAGGCGTTCACCTCTGGTCGATACGGTCCCTCTGTGGGCGTTGTCGCGCCCTGTCGGAGGACCGGCCCACGGCCTGAGCAATCCATCCCATGGAGGTATGTGCACCAGTGGACGAAGACCTGACCCCCGGCGCCAACGAGATGTGGCGACGCAGGACCGGCCGCACGCTGGTCGTCGGGCTCCTGGCCAGCGGAGCGCTCCTCGCCGCCTGCAGCTCGTCGACCACGCCCGCCACCACCACCGTCCCGCCGGGAGGCAAGCTCAGCAGCAGCAACGCCGCCTACATCGCCGCCGACCTCAAGGCGTCCTCGGGGACGCTCACCGCCGCCGGCTCGACCTTCGTGCAGCCGTTCTTCACCAAGGCCTTCTACACCTACACCTCGCTCAACCAGGGGCTCCAGGTCAATTACTCGGGTGTGGGCAGCGGTGCGGGCATCACCGACTTCCAATCCGGCACCGTCGACTTCGCCGCCTCCGACGTCCCCATGTCCGCCTCCGACCTGGCCAAGGTGCCGGCATCGGCGGGCCCGGTCGTCCAGATCCCCGACACCCTGGGCGGCGTCTCCATCTCCTACAACCTCCCCGGCGTGACGCAGCGGCTCAAGCTCGACGCCGCGACCCTGGCCGGCATCTTCGACGGCACCATCAAGACGTGGAACGCCTCGCAGATCACCGCCCTCAACCCGGGCGTGAGCCTGCCGTCGAACGCCATCGTGCCCGAGGTGCGGGCCGACAGCTCGGGCACCACCTACATCTTCACCAACTTCCTCACGGCGGCCGCTTCGTCGGTGTGGACGCTCGGGACCAACAAGGTCATCGCCTGGCCGTCGGTGGCCGTGGCGACGCCGAAGAACTCGGGCGTGGCCTCGAGCATCAAGTCCACGCCGTACTCGATCGGCTACGTGGAGCTGGCCTACGCCCTGCAGAACAACTTCACCTACGCGGCCATCAAGAACGCTGCCGGCGTCTACGTGACGCCGTCGCTGACCAGCGTGGCCGCCGACGCCGACCAGAAGCTCAGCGTGACGCCGACCGACTTCTCCATCGTGAACGAGCCCGGCGCGGGCAGCTACCCGATCGCCGGCTACAGCTGGGCCATCCTCCTCCAGAAGCAGACCAGCGCCACCACCGGGGCCCAGGTGGTCAAGGTCCTCGACTGGACCACCCACACCGGCGGGGGTCAGGACCAGGCCACCAGCTTGGACTACGTCACGCTGCCACCGAGCATCCAGAACTCGGACCGCACCGCCCTGCTGACGGTGACCGGGCCGAACGGCCAGGCCCTGCTCACCAAGTGACCCACCCGCTGTACCGCCTGTCCCACGCCAGGGCCTGACCGGCCACCATGACCTCCGTCGACACGCCGCCGCCGGGCGGCAGGGGGCGCGCCTGGCGCCTCACGCTGTCCGACGGGGGCTACCGGGGCCTGCTCGTGGTGATGACCGGGATCTTCGTTGCCCTGGTGGCGTGGTACCTCATCTCGATCATCGTCCAGGCCAAACCGGCCTTCGCCACCCTCGGGGTCTCCTGGATCTTCCAGAAGACCTGGAACCCGAGCCACGACAAGTTCGGGCTCCTGCCGTTCATCCTCGGGACCATCGAGACCACGGCCATCGCCCTGGTGCTGGCCTTGCCCATCGGCCTGGGCACGGCCGTGGCCCTCGCCCATCTGGTGCCGGATCGGATGCGACCGCCGCTGTCCACCGCCGTCGAGCTGCTGGCCGCCGTGCCGAGCGTGGTCTACGGCCTCTGGGGACTGATCGTGCTGGCCCCCGTGTTCCGAAGCACGATCGAGCCCTTCTTGAGCTCGGTCCTGGGGTGGACCGGCCTGTTCAACGGCCCTGACGACGGCGTCGGGCTGCTGCTCGCCGGCGTCATCCTCTTCGTCATGGTCCTGCCCACCATGGTCGCCATCTCGCGGGACGTGCTCGTGGTGGTGCCGAAGGAACAGGTGGAAGGGGCCCTGGCCCTCGGCGCCACCCGGTGGCAGGTGCTGCGCAAGGTGGTGATCCCCGGGGCCCGCACCGGCATCCTGGGCGGCTTCACCCTGGCCATGGGCCGGGCGCTGGGGGAGACCGTGGCGGTGGCCCTGGTTATCGGCAACTCGGACTACATCGCTCATTCCGTCAAGTCGCCGTCCGCCACCCTGGCGTCGTTGATCGTGAACAACTTCGGCGAGGCCACCGGCACCGAGCTCGCCGCCCTGTTCGGCGCCGGTCTGGTGCTGCTCATCATCGGCGTGTCGGTCAACGCTCTCGCCCGGGTGCTCGTGCGCGACACGTCCCGGGTCGGTGCCGCGTCGGTGGCGGTGGCCTGATGGCGACCACCCTCAGCTTGGACGCCTCTGCCGATCCCATCCTGCAGCGGCGCCGCGAGGTGCAGCGGCTGGCCGCGGCGTCGCTCGGTCGGCGCAAGCTGTACTCGAAGGTGGCCGTCGGGGTGTGCTGGGTGTTCCTGGGCATCGCCATCGTCCCGCTGGTGGGCGTGGTGTTCTACGTGGTCCTCAAGGGGCTGCCCGCCTGGAACGCCGACTTCTTCACCCACGTGACGGTCCCCGAGGGGATCCCGGGGGGCGGCGTGTGGAACGCCATCGTGGGCACGGCGGTGATCGGCTTCGTCGCCACCGCCGTCACCGTGCCCCTCGGGCTCCTGTGCGGCCTCTTCCTGGCCCAGTCGGACAGACCGATCGGCGCCTCCGTCCGCTTCACCGCCGACGTCATGACCGGGGTGCCGTCGATCACCATCGGGATCTTCGGGTACATCGCCATCGTCAAGAACTTCGGCTACAGCGGGCTGGCCGGCGCCTTCTCCATCGGGATCGTCATGCTGCCGGTGATCATCCGGGCCGGCGAGACGGCCTTCCGGGGCGTACCGGTCAGCCTCAACGAGGCCGCTCTCGCCCTAGGCGCCCGGAAGGCGACCATCGCCCGGCGGGTGGTGGTGCCGTCCGCCCTCCCCGGCGTCATCACCGGGGTGCTGCTGGCCGTGGCCCGGGGCCTCGGGGAGACCGCACCGCTGCTGCTGACCATCTTCGGCAACCAGTACATGCAGTGGAACCCGACCAAACCGATGAACGCCCTGACCCTGGTCATCTACGAGAACAGCAGCCAGCCCTACGCCGACCTGGTCCAGATCGCCTGGGGCGCGGCGTTGCTGCTGATGATCGTGGTTCTGGTCCTCAGCATCGGGAGCCGGGTGACCGCCGCGGTACTGCAGAGGGAGAGACGATGATCGATCCACCTCCGATCGTGGAGAGCGACGTGACCGTGAGCGCCGCCGAGGTACTGGTCGATCGACCGGTGGGCGACGCGGTCATGCGGCTGCGCGACGTGACCGTGGCCTTCGCCGGGCGCGCCGCGGTGCGCGACGTCTCCTTCGACGTGTTCCCCGGGGAGATCACCGCCCTCATCGGGCCGTCGGGCTCGGGCAAGACGACCCTCCTCCGTGCCCTCAACCGGATGCACGACACGGTGCGGTCCGCCTCGGTCACCGGCGGCATCACGCTCGGCGATCTCGACGTCTACGGATCTGCCACCGACGCCAGCCTGCTGCGGTCGCGGGTGGGGATGGTGTTCCAGCGGCCCAACCCGTTCCCGACCATGAGCATCTACGAGAACGCCGTGGCCGGGTTGCGTTTCAACGGAGTGCGCAAGAAGGGTCTCCTCGACGAGGCGGCCGAGTCGGCCCTGGTGGCGGCCGCCCTGTGGGACAGCGTCCGCGACCGGCTGAAGGCCCACGCCAGCACGTTGTCCGGCGGCGAACAGCAGCGGCTGTGCATCGCCCGAGCCCTCGCCGTCGAGCCGGAGGTGCTGTTGATGGACGAGCCCACCTCGGCGTTGGACCCGATCGCCACCAAGCGCATCGAGGAGCTGGTCGGGGAGCTCAAGCACCGGGTGACCATCGTCATCGTGACCCACAACATGCAGCAGGCCATGCGGGTGTCCGACCGGTGCGCCTTCCTGCTGATGGGCGAGGACAAGGCGGGCGAGCTCATCGAGTTCGGGCCGACCGCCCGGCTGTTCAGCGAGCCCAGCGACCCCCGGACCCTCGACTACGTGCACGGCCGCTTCGGCTAGGCCCCGGCCCGCATCTGGTCAGGCGGACAGTGCCCGGTCGAGGTCGCGGCGCGGTGGGGGTACCGGTCGCGACCCGTCGGGGTCGATGCGGAAGCCCACCCCGCGCACGGTGACGATGTACCGGGGATCGGTGGGATCGGGCTCGAGCTTTGCCCGCAAGCGGTGGATGTGGGTGTCGAGGGTCCGGCTGTCCGACAGGAAACGGTCGGGCCACAGCAGGTCGATGAGCTCGTCGCGCGTCCGCACCCGGCGCGCCGGCGAGAGCAGCACGGTCAGCAGGTCGAACTCGCGGCGAGAGAGGTGGGTCTGCTCTCCGCCGACGGTCACCTCCCGCCGGACGAAGTGCACGGTGACCGAGCCGAAGGCGAACTCGGTGCGTTCCCCGTCGGGTCCGTCGAAAGCTCCCGGTTCACCGTCGGCCGGCGGTCCGGCCAGGACCGGGATGCTCGGGGGGGAGACCCGGCGCAGGATGGCCTGCATGCGGGCCACCAGCTCGCGCAGGCGGAACGGCTTGGTCACGTAACCGGCGGCACCCAGCTCGAGCCCGAGGACCACGTCGAGCTCGGTGTCGACCGCGCTCACCATCACGATGGGCACCGGGGCGAGGCTGCGCATCCGCCGGCAGACCTCGATCCCGTGCATCCCGGGGAGCAGCATGTCGAGGAGAACGATGTCCGGCGGGTGTTCGACGAACCGGCGCAGGGCCTCGGCGCCGTCGCCGACCGCTTCGACGGTGAACCCCTCGCGACCCAGACCCGAGGCCAGGGCCTCGCGGTACGACTGCTCGTCCTCCACCACGAGCACCCGGATGCTCTCGTCGACAGCGACCATCGGCAGCGGCCACCTCCCGCACGGACCCTAGAAAATCCAGGTGAACTGGAGACGACCCCAGGGATACCCGGCGGTGATCGTTCTGTGAACGTTGCGCGGCAGGAGCGCGAACCTGCAGGTGGGACGGCACTTCGTCATGGACGGCCCCGGGCCGGACGGCCGGGGCGGTCTCAGGTGAGTGTACCGAGGGCGAGCCCCGCCGCGGCCGCCACCAGGCCGGCACCGATGCCGCCCACCATCGTGAGCAGGGTGAAGCCCCACTGCTCGTTCTCGGCCAGACGAACGGCGTCGAAGGTGAACGTGGAGAAGGTGGTGTAGGCACCGATCATCCCGGTGCCGGCTACGGTCAGCCAGCCGGCCGGGACCCCGTGGTGGAGGTTGGACCCCACCAGCACACCGAGCACCAGCGACCCCGAGACGTTGACCAGCAGGATCCCGAGGGGGAAGTCCGTGCGGAGCCGCCGCTGCACCAGGTGGTCGACGGCGTACCGGAGCAACGTGCCGATCCCGCCCGCCACCAGGAGCCCGAGGACGATCACGGCCGGGGGCGCCCCGTCGGCGGGCGGCGCGGGTCGGAGTACAGCTCGGCCAGGTCGTCGGGATCGGGGATCGAGTGGTCGGTAGGGAGGCGGAGGCGCCCCCGGGCCGCCGCCATGCCGGCGGCGGCGGCCAGCATGCCCGCCGCCAGCGACACCAGCAGGTAGCCGGCGGCCAGGCCCGCCCGCCCGTGCTGGGCCCGTTGGACCGCCTCGACCGCCATGGTCGAGAAGGTGGTGAAGCCACCGCAGAAGCCGATGGCGGCGAACGGCCGGACGAACCGGGTGGGCGGCCAGCGTTCGACCACCAGGGTGATCACCAGACCGAGGAGGAACGATCCGGCCACGTTGACCGCGAAGGTCGGCCACGGGAAGCCGTGCGGTGCCGGGTCCAGCGCCCGCTCCACCCCGTAGCGGGCCAGCGTCCCGAGGGCCCCGCCGCCGGCGATGGCCGTCAGGCGTAGCGGCACCTCGAGGATCCGGGGGGTGTCGCCGGAGGGTCCTGCTGGCACGCTCGCTCCTTCCGGCCTCACGGTTCGCGCTGTTCCGGTAGGAGCCATCAGCCGGGTGCGGCGGTTCGGGCGAGCTCCATCGCCGTCGCGAGTGTACGGCAGGCGAGGGGAGTGCGGGGCGCCGTAGGCTTGTCCGACGGCCGGATCCGTGGTGCCGATTCAAGCCGTAGGGGCCCGCCCGCACACCCGTCGTCGACCGATGGGGGAGGACAACGGCGATAGAGGGGTCGGGCAGACCCCTACGGCTTGAAGCGGTAGCCGATCCCCCGGACGGTGAGCACGTGCTGGGGGTCGGCCGGGTCGACCTCGACCTTCTTGCGGAGGCGCTTCACGTGAGTGTCGAGCGTGCGGCTGTCCCGCTTGGCCCGGTCCTTCCAGATGCGCTCCATGCACTGCTTGCGGGTGACTACGTGGCCGGCCTCGGAGATGAGCAGGGCCAACAGGTCGAACTCCTTGCGGGACAGGTCGACCTGCTTGCCGCGCACGACGGCCTCGCGCATCGAGGTGTCGACGCAGATCGGGCCCAGGCTGAACACCCCGTCCGGGGCCGCCGAGACGACAGTCCGGGGCTGGCGACCGACCCGGCGCAGGACGGCGCGGATCCGGGCGGTGAGCTCGCGGGGCCGAGGCGGCTTGGTGATGTGATCGGCGGCACCGGCCTCGAGGGCAAGGACGGCGTCGAGCTCGTCCTCCCGGGCGGTGACCATGATGACCGGGACGGACGAGAGCGTGGCAATCCGTCGGAAGACCGACAGCCCCTGCGAGTCGCCGAGCTGCATGTCGAGCAGCACGAGCGACGGTTCGGCCGAGAGGACGAGGGCCACTCCCTCGTCCCCGCTGGGCGCGGTGACGACATCGAACCCCTCGACGGACAGGGTCGCGGCCAGCGAGTCGCGAGACGCCGGGTCGTCGTCGATGATCAGGATGGTGGGGTGCCCGAGAGGCGGGAGGACCCCTTCTTCGACTTCGCGGAACGCGAGGCTCATCGGGAGCCCGATGCGTTCCGGAACAGGGTGCACACCCCGGCGCCGTGACATCGTCGACGGGCGCGGGCGGCGACTCCGCTGCTGGGTTGCTTCACGGGGGATCCCGAGGAGGGTGCTGTTGCCGTGAGAGGCAGGAGGGGCCAGGCCTCCGGACGGCACGCGCCGCGCTGCGTGGGCGCCGCGCCCGGCCCGGCGGGGCGCCGGGGGCGGAGGCACTCGTTGCCGCGGTTGGCTGCCATCACCGGCCACCCTAAGAAGGCCAGGTGAACGAGACGCGATCACCAGGTCACTGGAAGATGAATGGTGGGTAATCTTCTGCCTCAATGAGTGGACGACGGAGGCCGGACCGGAGGAGGGTGGGGCGGTGAGCGGCGACGGTCCCGGGTCGGACGACAGGGTGGTGGACGTCACCACCACCGACGAGTGGCGTGCGCTGAGCCGGCACTTCGATGCGCTCCGGGAACTCCATCTGCGGTCGATCTTCGACGAGGACCCCGGGCGCGGCACCGAGCTGACCGCCACCGCCGGTGACCTGTACCTCGACTACTCCAAGCACCGGGTCACCCG
>JBKQRT010000290.1:0-8430 GCA_052143895.1 Acidimicrobiales bacterium
GGAAGTGATGGGACGACGTTCGAACCCCTCCTGGGCGCTGAAGAGGTGATACGTGGCAGGAGAACGTGGATTGTGGCCGATTCCGGGTGCCAACCCGCGTTCCTCGAGAACGGCTCCGGAAGTGACGGGACTAAGTTCGAACCATGGAGAAGCGGATCCATCACGGGGCGACGTTCGCCGTGTTGGCTACGGCGGCGCTGGCTTTCAGCCTTTTGCAATCGCTCATCATTCCCGCCATCCCGCTGCTCGAGCACACGTTGCACACCACGACCACCGGAGCCACCTGGCTGCTCACAGGGTACCTGCTGAGCGCGGCAATTGCGACGCCGATTCTCGGTCGCATGGGCGACATGGTCGGCAAGGAGAAGATGATCGTGGTCGTGCTGGTCACGCTTTCGGTGGGGACCCTGATCAGCGCCTTGGCCACCACGTTCCCGATCATGTTGACCGGGCGAATCGTCCAAGGGGCGGGCGGGGCGATCTTCCCCTTGGCGTTCGGGATCATCCGCGACGAGTTTCCCCGCGAGAAGGTGGCTGGGGCGATCGGGATGCTCTCGGCCATCCTCGGAGTGGGCGTGGGGGCCGGGATCGTACTCTCGGGTCCGATCGTCGAGCACCTCTCATATCACTGGTTGTTCTGGATCCCCCTGATCCTGTCGCTCGGCGCAACGGTGACCACGTTCCTGTTCGTGCCAGAGTCACCGGTCCGAGTTCCTGGTCCGGTCAATTGGGTCGGTGCCTCGATCATGGCGGCATGGCTGGTTACCGGGCTGCTCGCCATTTCCTATGGGCCGATCTGGGGGTGGAAGACCGCCTCAGTTCTCGGACTTCTTGCCGCTACCGCCGCTTTGATCCCATGCTGGATCCGTTCGGAGATGCGCTCGGATACGCCGATGGTCGACATGAAAATGATGAGGATCCCCGCCGTGTGGAGTACCAACCTGGCCGCTCTGCTGTTCGGGTTCGGGATGTTTTCCATGTTCATCATCGTGCCCGAGTTCGCCCAGACGCCTGCCCGCGTCGGCTACGGCTTCAGTGCGTCGGTTACCCAGTCAGGTCTGTATCTCCTGCCTTTCGCCGTGGCCATGCTGGTCATCGCTCCGCTGACCGGTCGCCTGACCGTCCTCATCGGATCCAAGCCCCTGCTGGTAATCGGGGCTCTCTTCGGTGGTGCGAGTTACGGTTTTCTGGCCCTCGCGCATGGTCAGTCGTGGGACCTCTATGTGGCCGCTGGGTTGTTGGGCATCAGTGTCGCCTTCGGATTCGCCTCGATGTCGAACCTGATCGTCGAGGCGGTGCCGCCCACCCAGACCGGGGTCGCAACGGGCATGAACACCAACATTCGGAACATCGGTGCGGCTTTGGGCAGCGGTGTAGCCACCAGCGTGATCGTGAACGGCTCATTGGTCCACGGCTACCCCAAGGTGCACGGCTTTGTGCTGGCATTCTTCGTCTGCGGCGGGGCACTGGTGGTGGCAGCGATCGCCGCGCTCATGATCCCGACACGCGCCGGGCCCTCGGTCGTGATCAGCGAATCGCACCCGGGCCTGACCGCCGAAGCCGAGGTCGTCGTCGGGGCAATCGGGTATGTCGTCGAGGATTAACGCAGGGCGTCAGACCCCCGAACTGGTACACGCCTGGCGTGCGCTCGATGAGCAGGTCAGCGCTGGTCCGGAATCGGGGGAGGGTAGGCGGCAGTGAAAGGGACATGAGCTTTGGGAACACCGGAGTGAACCGATCTTCGCCCCAAGCGAGATCGGGCTTGTTGGCCGTGGCCTGGGATATCACCCCGTTGGAGCAGCCGCTGGCCGAGATGGGCACCGCCGGACCGCTGTAGGTCGTGGACATCAATTCAGGTGGTCAGCACTCGCAACACTGTTCTCACTGGCCGAGGCATCCTTGACTCGTCACCGAAGGACGTCTGCCACCCTCGCCCACCGGGGCGCCCTGAAGAAGTTCAATGTAGACACGTCCATCCAGTCTGGCGCTACTGTGTAGATTACTGGGGCGAGAGGCGATCATCGAGGCGGTTCAGGGAGTCATCTCGTGCCACGGACGATTCCGAAGAAGGTAGTCGACGCAGTCCGTGCCATCCCGCTGTTCGCGGCGTGTAACGCAAGAGAGTTGCGCGAGGTCGCCCGGTTGGGCACGAGGACCTCTGTGCCGGCGGGTTCCACGCTCATTGCGGAAGACACGCTCGGTAGGGAATTGCTGATCATCCTCAATGGCGGAGCGACCTGCCGCGTGAAGGGGAGGGAATTGGCCCACTTCGGTCCCGGCGACTTCTTCGGAGAGATGTCCCTTCTCGACAAAGGTCCCCGAAGCGCCACCGTGATTGCGGACTCGGACATGGAGCTTCTGGTCCTCGACAGCCAGGAGTTTCGTCGGTTGACGGAGACTTCGCCCAGCATCGCATGGAAGATCTTGGTCGCGATGGCCGGCCGACTGCGGAGTGCTGACCAGTCCCTCAGTTACTGATGTGACCAGGCAGACCCCGCTACAAACCGGGCTGGTCGCGGCCGACCGGTAGGGTGCACCCGGTGGAGCCGATGCCTGAGGACTGGGACCGTGCAGTTGCTGTGGTCGCTCATCCTGACGACCTCGAATACGGAGCGGCGAGTGCCGTGGCGAGGTGGACGGACCAGGGCAAGCAGGTGGTCTATGTGTTGGTGACCAGTGGCGAGGCTGGGATCGACGGCATGGACCCTGCAACCGCCGGGCCGCTACGCGAACAGGAAGAGATGCGGAGTGCGGCGGTCGTTGGCGTCGAGACCGTGGAGTTCCTCGGCCACGCTGACGGCCTCGTCGAACAAGGCGTGGCCCTGCGCCGAGACATCGCTTCGGCGCTCCGCCGGCATCGGCCGGAGATCGTCCTGACGATGAACTTCGATCTCACGTGGGGCGATGGTGGAGGTGTGAACCACTCCGACCACCGGGCGACCGGAGTGACGGTACTGGATGCGTGCCGGGACGCGGCCAATCGATGGATGTTCGTGGACTGCGGCGAGCCGTGGGGTGGGATCAAGTACGTCTATGTCGCCGCCGCCAATGAAACGAGCCACTACGTGGATGTCGGAGCGACGTTGGATCGAGGCGTCGCGTCGTTGCGCGAGCATCAGGCGTACATCGACGGACTGGGGCGTGACTTCGACCCCGAGGAATTCCTGCGGTCAATGGCGGGCTACGCGGGAATGGCCGCCGGATGCGAATTCGCGGTCACATTTCAGCGGTACACCGTCGGCTAGGTCGAGGACTCTCAGCAGTAGGACCGTGAGCATTCGCCCGGCATCAGCACGGCACCGCCGACCCGAACGGGCCCGTCAACCCAACGCGCCTCGCAGCACCGCCACGGTCTCGGCGGTGGACCGCTTGGCGGCGTCGAAGATGCTGTCGAGCCCGTAGAACCCGTGGATCATGCCTTCGTAGCGGGAGGTGGTCACCGGCACCCCGGCCTGACGCAGGCGCTCGGCGTAGGATTCCCCATCGTCCCGCAGAGGGTCGAACTCGGCGGTCACCACCAGCGCCGGCGGCAGGCCCGACAGATCGTCGACGAAGAGGGGGGAGGCGTCGGGGTGCCGGGGGTCCGCGTCGCCGAGGTAGTTGTCGACGAACCACGCCATCGTGTCGGTGTCGAGCAGGTAGCCGGAGCCGTTCTCGCTGATCGAAGGAAGTGAACGCGTCATGTCCGTGGCTGGGTAGACGAGAAGCTGAAAGGTGATGGGTGGTCCGCCGGTGTCGCGGGAGCGGCGCGCCACCACGGCAGCGAGGTTGCCACCGGCGCTGTCGCCGGCCACGGCCAACCGGGCGGGATCACCACCGAGCTCGGCGGCAATTGCTGAGACCCATCTGGTGGCGGCGTCACAGTCGTCCACGGCCGCCGGGAACCGATGCTCGGGTGCCAGGCGGTAGTCCACGCTCACGACCACCGCCGGAACCCCGGCGGCCAGCCGCTGACAGATGGTGTCGTGGCTGGCAATGTCGCCGATCACCCAACCGCCTCCGTGGAAGTAGACGACGATGGGCAGTGGCCGGTCACGTTCCGGGCGATAGACGCGCACGGGGATGTCCCCTGCAGGTCCGGGCACCGAACGGTCGTCGGTCGGTACCGGCTCCTCTGGTGGCCCGGCGGCGGCGACAAGCGTGCCGAAGGAGGCGCGCGCTTCTTCGGGGGTCAGCTGGGACAGGGGCGGTGCGCCCGCAGCCTCGAGCTGGTCGAGGAAGAAGCGGGCTTGCGGGTCGAGGGGCATGGCACTCCTTGGGGCTTCTTGTCGGCGTCACCAGGTAGTGACAACAGCCATGACGGTACTCGGGCGGGGGCGGTGACGCCCATTGCGGGCAGAAGTGATCGTGACGCCCGGTACTCCGAGATGATCGCTGTCATCGAGGTGGCCGCGCCGCCCGGCAACGCTCTGATGTCGGAGATCCTCCGAGTCCACTCGAGACATGCGAGGCTGGTCCCGTGACCGGCTTCGACATCAACGGGGACGTGCACGGTTGCGCCGACAAACTCGTGGGATTGCTCACGGCTCTCGGGTACGGCGAACGCCACGGAGCATGGCGACACCGCGGAGCCCACGCAGTCTTCGTCGGGGATCTCATCGATCGGGGGCCCAAACAGGAGGAGGTCGTGACGACCGTGCGCTCGATGGTCGATGCCGGCGCGGCGAGTGTGATCATGGGCAATCACGAGTTCAACGCCATCTCGTGGGCCATGCCCGATCCGACCGAGCCCGGCAACTTCATGCGTTCGCACCACGGGTCGAAAGGGGAGAAGATTCAGCGACAGCACGGGGGTTCCTTGCATGGGCGGGTGAGAACTCGTCGATCCATAGGGAGTGCATCGAGTGGTTCCGGACGTTGCCCCTGTGGCTCGACAGCATCTCGGGTGGCGGCGGAAGCGCCAATCCAGCTAACACACCTTCGTACACGTCGCGGTGATGCACGGAGGCGTCAAGGTGACCGTGCTGCTTCCCTCGACGACGGGACCAGCCACTGCCTCACTGCATTGCGGAGGACGATCACGGAGGACGACCGACCTGGCTTCTGCTCGTAGAGATGGGACACCTCGAACCTGACAATTGGCGCAATTGGCCACTCCGGCGAGTTCGCCCTCAGAGCCGCCGCGTGGATCGAGGTGTCCAGCGAGCCGCGGTGTGGCATCCCCGCTGATCGTGGCTCCGATCGGGTTGCAGCTATGGACCTGCGGTGACGATGCCCCGGATCGGACTCGGTCGCGCTGGGATCTGCCAGGCAGGGTAAGAAGCCGGGCACTGGAGTGGACGGCTGCGATCAGGCAGAACGGCACGCCTGCGGTACCGTGTACCGATTGCGGTCGCCGACCGAGCCGTCTGTGGAAGGAGGACGAGATGGTGTTCATTCTCGGTGTGATCTACATCGTCCTGCTCATCACGCTCGGCATCATGTCGATCCGGAAGGGTCACTGGGTGATGTTCATCATCGGCATCTTCATCCCGATCTTCTGGCTCATCGGAGCACTGCTTCCGAGAACGGCCCCCTGATTCAGGCTGGGGTGCTGCGGACCTGCCAGTTCTGATCGACCACACCTGGGAGTGCTGATGATGACAACCGATGGGGGAGCGCTGGCCCTCGAGGGCTGGCAGCTGGTACGTCGAATGCTCGACGACCTCACCGAGACGATCCGGTCCGACGCCGAGAACGAGTTGGAGCTGCTCGAGGGACTGCGGGTCCTGGCCAGGACCACCGCGCTCGCGTCGGAGCTGTCACTCGATGTTGACGTTCACGCCCCTTGGTTCTTCAGCATGAACACCGAGGTTCGGTTCCTGGGTGGTCCGGCTCCCGACGGCGAGTACTTCCTGGCCATGATCGACGGGCGCCACCGATACCGAGTTCGTGGCCATCGCGGCACCACCGCCTACCTCGGATTCCAGGTCCTGGCCGGTATCGGCCTGACCCCCCGGCGGATGAGTGCTTACGTGTCCGACAACGAGCTCCGGCTGGCAAAGGATGGGAGCTTCACGCTGGTCTTCGCTGGCGAGAAACCGAGTCCGGAGGAGTTGGCTGGGGGCCTCTGGGTCGCCATCCCCGAAGACGCATCTTCCGTTCTCGTGCGCGAGTACATCGCCGATCGGGACACCGAAGCCGCGGCCGAGCTCACCATCGAGCCATTGGACCCGCCCGCGCTTCCAGCACCGCCCAACGACGCCGAGCTGGCCGAGCAACTGACCAGCATGGCGTGGACCATCGCCAAGCTGGCCACTCTGTACCGGACGATCAAGCCAGAGCTCATCGGAATGCCCAACCAGCTGGTCACCGCCGAGGCCGCCGAGCTCGGGGCAGCCGATACCACCCCGGACAATCTCTACATGATCGGCACGTTCCGTCTCGACCCGGACGAAGCCCTGGTGATCGAACTCGAACCACCGAAGACCAGGTATTGGAGTATGACTCTGGAGAACATCTGGCACGAGTGCATCGATCCTCGCCGCCGACACAGTTCCCTCACCAACGCGGCCGCCGTTGTCGGCGAGAATGGAACGGTGCGGTTCGTCATCGCCGCCGATGACCCCGGGGTCGACAACTGGCTGGACACCGGAGGGCGACACCGGGGCTTCGTCATCCTCCGGTGGCTCGACAATCCGGACCCTCCCGCGGTCTCGCTCGAGGTGCTCCCTCTCACCGACGTGGCCGGTTGATGGATTCCGACCGCTTCGATCGCACCAGGCTGGCAGAGACGGCTATCGCCCTCACCGGTGAAGAGGACTTCGGGGAAGACAGCTGGCAGGAAGGTCTCGACATCCTCCTCACCTCGTTGGTGGAGGAGGCCCGGCTCAACGATCTCGGCGTCGAAGTCACCGCCGCGGAGATCGTCACCTATCTCTCCAATCGACTGCTCATCACCGGGTGGCGGCGTGATCACCCCGAGGTGGCCGAAGGATCCATCACGTGTCCCATCGTCATCGTCGGGCAGCCGCGCACCGGCACGACCATCCTCTTCGACCTCCTCGGCCAGGACCCATTACTTCGGGCCCCACTGACCTGGGAAGTCGACTGCCCCGTACCGCCGCCGGAGACTGCCACCTACGGTTCCGACCCGCGCATCGAAGAGGTCCAGGCGGCCCTCGACATGGCCGAGTCGCTCATGCCCGGGTTCACGACGTTCCATCCCATGGGCGCCCGTTTGGGACAAGAATGTGTCCGGATCACGGGGAGCGACTTCCGCAGCCTCATCATCCCCACGCAGTACCACGTGCCGAGCTACAACCGGTGGCTCCTCAACGAGGCCGATCTTGCCCCCGCCTACCGGTGGCATCGCAGCTACTTGCAGCATCTGCAATCTCGCAATCCGGTCGGGCAGTGGCTGCTCAAGTCGCCCGCCCACCTGTGGCACCTCGACGCGTTGGCTGGGGAGTATCCCGATGCCATCGTCGTCCAGACCCATCGAGATCCCTTGCGGGTGATCGCCTCGACCAGCGCTCTGGCCGCGCACCTTCGTGGGTTGGCCAGCGATGAGGCGTCCATTCCGGAAGCGGCCGCGCAGTATGCCGATGACATCTTCCTCGGCCTCGACCGCGGCATCGAGGCACGGGATCGGGGAACCTTTCCAGCCCGTCAGGTCATTGACGTCCACTTCGCCGATTTCATGAGTGACCCGTTCTCGAGCATCGAGCAGATCTACGCCGCCATGGGCCGTGAGCTCTCCGCATCGACCGAAGAGCGAATGCGCGGGTTCCTCGCCAGCCATCCTGGTGACGGAGACGGCAGTGGCTCGCGCTACCGGTTTGCCGACACCGGTCTCGACGCCGACGAGCTCCGCCAACGGGCGGCCCCATACCAGCGTCGCTTCGGTGTGGCCTCCGAACCGGTGCGTTGAGGCTACGGGCTCGACCGAACAGTGAGCCAAGACCCGCACCGGCGTCCCGGGAGCTCGTGCTGATCGCGTCAGGACCCCATCGGAGCGATCCCGGCATCTCCGAGTAAGGCGCGTGTCAGCCCGCTCTTCTGGTCATCGGGAAGGTCCCCGGGGTCCTACCACTCGACGGCCGAGCTCTCGTCGCCGTCGGGCCGAGGGGTGCCGGACACCACGGTGGCATCGAACGCGGCGGCGACGTAGGCGGCCTGATCTCCTTGGGATACGCCATGCTGTGCTCGGGGCCGCCGGACACGCCGAGGATCGGGCCGAGCCGAAGCGTGACACCAGCATCCTCCTCCGCCCCTCTGACTGCGGCTTCAGCTGGTGACTCGTCGGGCTCGATCGCACCGCCGATGGCCGCCCAGCGCCCCGTGCCGACGATCTGGAGCAGGAGCAACCGGCCATCGTCATGCCTCGGCAGCACCGCTGCCGAGGGGAGAACGAGCAGCTCACTTCCCACCCGTCCGCACAGCCGTTTGACGTTGGGGGCGATAGGCGCCCGATCACGTTACCGGCGCGGTGGCGCGGACACGTGGTCG
>JBKQRT010000291.1:0-7849 GCA_052143895.1 Acidimicrobiales bacterium
GCCGTGGCCTACATCGAGGCCGAAGGGGCCGACGGCTCGACCTGGTGGGGCGTGGGCATCGACTCGAGCATCCTCGACGCCTCTCTCCAGGCCGTCGTGAGCGCCGCCAACCGGGCCCGCTCCCACAAGGCTCCCGCTCCCGAGGGCTAGTCGGCGACGCCCGGCCGGCCGCCCACAGCGGTCAGGGGGTGTCGGCAGGCGGGCACCGGGGCCCGGCAACGGCGGGGAATCGCGACGGTCGCCGACCACTTGCAACCGACCACTTGCAACCGACCACTTGCAACCGACCATTGGGAAACGGGTATGCGACGTATGCTTACGGCCAATGCATATGGCGTATGCACGATCCGCCGAACAAGGAACAGAGCCCCGTCGCGTGGCCAGACCTCGGCGGGATGAGCGATACCCCGAACAAGGAAGGAAGCCGGGTCGGGTGGCCAGACCCTGGCGGGATGCACGATCCGCAGAGGAACGGAGGCCCGTCCGATGGCCCGACCCCTGCTGATCGACCGGGCCTCGATCCTGGGCATCGGCCTCCTCATCGCCAATGAGGAGGGTCTCGACGCGGTCACCATGCACGCCGTGGCTCGCGCCCTCGGCGTGACGCCGATGGCCCTCTACCGGCACGTCGCCAACAAGGCCGACCTGCTCGACGGCCTGGTCCACATGTTCTACGAGGACCTCCCGCTGCCCCCGACGGACATGCCCTGGAGCGAGCGGCTCGGGTGGATCGGCGAGGCGGTCCGGGGCGCCGTCCTGCGCAATCCGGGGGTCGCCGGCCTGCTCCTCGGATCGACACCCCACGCCCTCGCCTCGCGCCCGCTGCGGGACTGGATCCAGCGCTGCCTCCGCGACGCGGGGGTGGCTCGAAACGAGGCCCCCGACGTCGAACGGGTCATCACCACGGCCCTCCTCGGAGCCGCCGTCAGGGAGGCGGCCTGGCGCCACGTGCCCCAGGGCCAGGGGGAAGCGGATCGGGCCTTCGCGGCCACGCTGCGCATGATCGCTCTCTACGTCGACGACCTCCGCACCCCCTGACACCCGGTCGGCGCGGGCTCAGAAACGATTGAGCCGTTTGAAGATGCCCTTGGTCTGCTTGTAGAGCGTCACGAACTCGTCGAACAGGAGGTCGTACTCAGCTGCCAAGGCCGGATCAGGCGTGAAGATCCGGCGGATCTCGACCATGGCCGGGATCTGCTCGACCCGCACGCTCCCCAGAGCGACCAGCGTGATGAGCGCCGCGCCGCGCACATTGGCCAGGATCGGATCGGCCACCTGGCGGATCTCGCGCCCGAGGACGTCGGCGTGGATCTGGGCCCACTGGTCGGAGGATGCCCCACCCCCGATGAAGGCGAGGGAGTCGAAGCGCCGGCCGGCGAACTTCTCGACCGCCTCGAGCAGCCACCGCGAGTTGAATGCCACGCCTTCGTAGACCGCCCGCACCATCTGGGCCCGGGTGGTGACGAGCGACAGGTTGTGGAACCCGCCCCGGACCGTGTGGTCGTCGACCGGCGACCGCTCGCCGTTGAGCCAGGGGGTGAACAGCACCCGTCCGCTTCCCGGCGGCACCGAGTCGACCATCGCGCCCATCTCTTCGAAGCTGTCGGCCAGGCCGAGGTTGTCCCGGACGAAGGTGAGGCAGGCACCGGCCGTCTCGTGCTCGTCCACGATGAGGTACTTGCCGGCCAGCGCGGCCGGGATGGAGGCCACGTTGCTGGTGGGCGCGGTCTTCTTGAACGGGACGTGGCCCGAGATCCACGACGAGGTGCCGATGTAGAGGTGGGCCTCGAAGTCGGCCACCGCCCCGGACCCGAACACCGCCGAGTGGACGTCGCCGGAACCGGTCGCCACCGGAAGCCCCGGCGGCACGCCGAGGTCGGCCGCCGCGGCGTCGGTGAGGGTCCCGATGATCGTTCCCGGTGGCACCAGGTCGGGCAGCTTGCCGCGGTCGAGCCCGGTGAGCTCCAGCAGGCGACCGTCGTAGTCGACCCGGTCGATGACCCGGTTGTCGGTCACCCAGTGGGCGGCGATCGAGTCGAACGACGCGCAGGTCCGGCCGGTCAGCCGCAGGTTGAGATAGTCGACCGGTTCGAGGAACGTGACCGTCTCCCGGTAGACGTCGGGATACCGGTCGCGGATGAACAGGATGTGCGACACCGGATCCTTGCCCGACAGGCCTGGTGCCCCGCCGGTCACCTTCACCCACCGGAGGATCTTGCGGGGGTCGTAGCCGAGCACGTTCACCGGGCCCCCGACCACCTTCCGGATCGCCCGGTTCCCCCGCGAGTCCATCCAAATGACAGCACGCATGAGGGCGGCTCCGTCCGCCCCGACGGCCACGGTGCCCGACCACTGCGACGTGCAGCCCACCCCGACGAACGCCCCGGGTCGGACCCCGGCGTCGGCCACGGCCCGCCGCGACGCCGCGCCGATGGCCGACCACCACTCCTCGGGATCCTGCTCGGCACCTCCCCCGTCGAGCAGGTGGAGGGCAACCGGCTCGGTGGCGTGGGCCGCGATCTGTCCGGCGGCCGACACGACGGCCACTTTGGGACCCCCGGTGCCGAGGTCGACGGCCAGCACGAACTGGTCGTTGTCCCGACTCGAGCCGTTCACGCCTTGACCACCCAGATCCGCGCCTCACGCACCGACGCCCCGTCGTCCAACTCGAGGAGGGTGCCGTCGCCGCCTCCCGCAAGGGGCGAGGTCACGACGGACCGGGCCAGGACCTCACGAGCGACGGCCTCGAACAGGGGCTCGAGGGCGTCGAGGCCGACCACGTGCAGGTGGATCCAGTCGGACACTTCGAGGCCGCCGGCCTTCCGGAGGTCCTGCACGTGCCGGATCACCTCGCGGGCCAGGCCGCGCTGGCGGAGGTCGTCGTCGAGGACCAGATCGATGGCCACCACCTCGGCTCCGTCCCGTGAGACAGCGAAGCCGGCCTGCGCCCGCACCCGCAGCTCGACCTCGTCCCCACCCAATTCGACCGGTCCGTCCTCGAGCTGGACCACCACCGGCCGGCCCTCGGCCAGTTCGGCCGCGGCCGCGGCCCCGTCCACCGAGCCCATGGCCGCACGCAGCTGCTGCACGCGGGCGCCGAGCCGGGGCCCGAGGAGCTTGAAGTTGGGGACCAGCTCGTAGGCAAGTACGTCACCCAGCTCGCCGGTGGCCTCCACCCGGTCCACGTTGAGCTCCTCCTCCACCACCCCGGGGGGCGGGGTCGGACTGCCGGGGGGCAGGTAGACGAGGGCGCGGGCGAGGGGCTGGCGGACCTTCACGCCCGCCTCGGAGCGAGCCGCCCGTCCGAGCGACGCGAGCCGCCGGGCGAGGGCCATGCCCCGGTCGAGCTCGGGATCGAGTGCTTCCGGGCGGTCGGTGGGCCAGTCGGCCAGGTGGACCGAGTCACTGTCCTCGGCCCCGGTCAGGTCCCGCCACATCCGGTCAGCGAGGAAGGGGCACATCGGGGCGAGCAGCAGGGCCACCGTCACCAGCACCTCGTGCAGCGTGGCCTGGGCCCCCAGGGAGTCGGCGGGATCGGCGTCGGGATCGGTGCGCCAGAAGCGGCGGCGGCTGCGTCGGACATACCAGTTCGAGATGTCGTCGACCAGTTCGGCGATGGCGGTGGCGGCCGGGAACGGCTCGTAGCCGTCGAGCGATCGTGTGACCGTCGCCACGGTGGCGAACAGGCGCGACCGCATCCACCGGTCGAGCACCGAGCGGTCAGCCGGGTCGGGGATCGACCGGTCTGCGGGGTCGAACCCGTTCAGTGATGCGTAGGTGGTGAAGAACGACCAGGTGTTCCACAGCGTGAGCAGGGCGTCGCGCATGGCCGCGTCGATGACCTCGAAGCTGACCCGGGTCGGCGTCCACGGCGACCCCTGCGAGAACATCCACCAGCGCAGCGGATCGGCACCCCGGGTGGTCAGGATCTCCCACGGATCGATGACGTTGCCCACGCTCTTCGACATCTTCCGGCCGTCCGCGTCCACGATGTGCCCGAGGCACAGCACGTTGCGGTACGGGGTCGAGTCCCGCACCAGCGTGTTGACCGCCAGCAGCGAGTAGAACCAGCCGCGGGTCTGGTCGATGGCTTCGCAGATGAAATCGGCGGGGAAGACGAACCGCTCGGCCGATCCCTCGGCCAACGGGTAGCCCCACTGGGCCGACGGCATCGAGCCCGAATCGAACCAGGCGTCGATGACCGGTTCCACCCGGTGCATCTCCGCCCCGTCCGTGCCGCACTCCGCACAGGGCAGGGTGACCGCGTCGATCTCGGGGCGGTGCGGGTCGACCCCCGTCACGTCGCGGCCGGCCAGCTCCGACAGCTCGGCCAGTGACCCCACGCACCGCACGTGGCCGTCCGCGCACCGCCACACCGGCAGCGGCGTGCCCCAGTACCGGTCGCGGGAGAGGGCCCAGTCGACGTTGTTGGCCAGCCACTCCCCCATCCGACCGTCGCGGATGTGCTCGGGGTGCCAGCCGATCGTCTGGTTCTGGGCGATCAGCTCGGACTTGCGCTCGGAGGTCCGGACATACCAGCTCGGCTTGCCCCAGTAAATGAGGGCGGTGTCGCAGCGCCAGCAGTGCGGATAGGGGTGAAGGTAGGGGAGGCGGCGGAACAGCAGCCCCTCCACCTCGAGCCGGGCGGTGACCGCGCTGTTGGCCTCCCGTACGGCCTGGCCGGCGAGCCACGGGACGGCCGGGGTGAACCGGCCGTCCGGTCCCACCGGATTGAGCGTGGGCAGCTCGTTCGAGCGTCCGACCTGCCGGTCGACCTCGCCGAAGGCCGGGGCCAGGTGCACGATGCCGGTCCCCTCGTCCGCCTCGACGAAGTCGCCGGGGACCACCCGCCACCCCTCCCGCCCGGCGTCGGACGGCCCCGGGACCAGATCGTCGAACGGCCGCCGGTAGCGGAGCCCGACCAGGTCACGACCGGTCACATGATGGTCGACGACCGTCCCGTCGCCGAACACTCGGTCCACCAGGTCGGCCGCCACCACGGCCGCCCCCACCACCGCGTACCCGAGGTCCGGCCCGACGGCGGCACCGGTGTTGGAGAGCAGGGTCCACGGCGTCGTCGTCCAGACCACGAGCGACAGCCCGTCCAGCGTGCTGCGGCCGAGGGCGGCCCGCAGGCGGTCGGCGGCCTCACCCTCGTCGGTGAGGGGGAACAGCACGTAGGCAGACTCGTCTTCCACCTCGCGGTAGACGTCGGGCTGGCCGAGCTCGTGGCTGGAGAGCGCGGTGCCACACCGGGGGCAGTAGGGGACGACCTTGATGTCCTCGTAGAGGAGGCCCTGGTCCCAGAGGTCCTTGAGGTTCCACCACACGGCCTCGACGTACTCGGGAGCGAACGTCCAGTAGGCGGCGTCGATGTCGATCCAGTACCCGATGCGCTCGGTGAGCGTCTTCCACTCGTCCACGTAGTTGCGCACCGACTCGCGGCACAGCCGGGTGAACTCGGCGATGCCCACCTCGTCCTCGATCTGTCGCTTGGCAGTGATCCCGAGCTGCTTCTCCACCTCCACCTCGACGGGCAGTCCGTGGGTGTCCCAGCCCGCCTTGCGGGGGACGGCGTATCCCCGCATGGTCCGGTACCGGCAAAAGAGGTCCTTGTAGACACGCGCCCACACGTGGTGCAGCCCGGGCCGGCCGTTGGCCGTCGGCGGACCCTCATAGAAGACCCACGGCTCGCCCCCGGACCGCAGCTCGACCGAGCGCTCGAAGATGCGGTGCTTGCTCCATCGGGCCAGCTCATCCGTCTCGAGGGCGGTGAAATCGGCATCGGTGGGAACCGGGCGGAACAACGGGTACGTCCTCTCGAGTCGGGTGCGTGGTGGGTCGGGGTGCGACGGGGCCGCGGGCACGAGCCCGCACGGTCGGCCCGACGCAATCGACCCTGGCGCAGGTGCGGAACAGATACTACGGGCGCCCAGGGTCCACAATTGCCCTGTGCCGGAACTGCCCGAGGTCCACGCCCTCGCCGCCGGGCTCGCCGCCCGGATGGTCGGCCACCGCATCGAGCGGTGCCGGGTGGTCTCTTTCTCCGCCCTGAAGACGGTCGAGCCGGCGCCCGACGAGCTGGCCGGCCGCACCGTGGTCGGCGTCGAGCGACGCGGGAAGCTCGTGTGCATCGACACCGCCGGGTTGTGGCTGGCGACCCACCTGGCCCGCGGCGGCTGGATCCGCTGGTTCGACCGGCTCCCGACGACCGCGCTCCGGCCGGGGCGGAGCCCGATCGCCCTCCGGATGGGCCTCGACGGAGGCGGCGGGATGGACGTGACGGAGATGGGGACCGAGAAGCGCCTGTCCCTCTGGGTGGTACGGAGCCTCGACCAGGTGGGCCCGCTAGCCGGGTTGGGCATCGACCCGCTGAGTGCCGACTTCACCGCCGAGCGGCTGGGGGCGATCCTGGCCGCCACCCCGTCGACGGTCAAGACGGTGCTGACCACCCAGTCGGAGATCGCCGGCATCGGGAACGCCTACTCGGACGAGGCGCTCCACCGGGCACGCCTCTCCCCCTACAAGCGGGCCAACGCGCTCGATCCGGCCGAGGTGGACCGGCTCCACCAGGCGGTGGTGGCGGTGCTGGGCGAGGCGGTCGACCGGACCACCGCAGTCGACATCGCCGAGCTCAAGGGGGACAAGAAGCGGTCCATGGCCGTGCACGGCCGCACCGGCCAGCCGTGCCCGTTGTGCGGCGACACGGTCCGGCAGGTCTCCTTCGCCACCCGGTCCCTGCAGTACTGCCCGACCTGCCAGACCGGGGGGAAGATCCTCGCCGATCGCCGGCTGTCCCGCCTGCTCCGGTGACCGGGCAGTATGGGGCGATGTCCGAGCCATTCACGCTCCGCGGCAGCGCCGTCCACCTGCTTCCCATGGGGCTCGATCACGCCGAGCCGCTGCTCGAGGCGGCCACCGCCGACCGCTCGACGTTCACGTACACGCCGGTCCCCTGGGACGCGGACAGCATGCGCGCCTACGTCGAGAAGGCAATCGCCCGCCGGGATGCCGCCGAGCAGCACCCCTTCGTCACCTGGAGCGTGGAGCAGCGACGCATCGTCGGTGCCACCCGCTTCTACGACCTTGGGTGGTGGGACTGGACGGCGCTGCCTCCCGGGTCGGAACCGCTGCAGCGCGCCGGACGGCCCGACGTGGCCAGCATCGGCTACACCTGGCTCGCGCCCTCGGCCCAGCGGACCCCCGTCAACACCGAGGCCAAGGTGCTCATGCTGGACCACGCCTTCGACCAGTGGAAGGTGCACCGGGTCCGGATCCAGACCGACGCCCGCAACCGGCGCTCGCGGTCGGCCATCGAGCGCCTCGGGTGCAGGCTCGACGGGGTGCTGCGGGCCGACATGCCCGGTGCCGACGGCACCATCCGGGACTCCGCCGTCTACTCGCTGCTGGCGAGCGAGTGGCCGGCACGCCGCCGGCGGTTGACGGAGCGCCTCGACGAGTAGCGACCGGTGGCGGAGGCCCATCGCCACGACGACGGCGCCCTTCCCGGGGCGCCCTCGTCAACGGGGTGCACTTGGTGATACGGTGAACGAACCATATTCCTACCAAGTCGATAGATTTTTAGGCTATAATCCTATCTATTTAGTAGATATATGGGTATAGCTGATCCAGGAGGAGACCCATGCGCCATTCGTCGACACATCAGATCCGGAGGCTCCGGCTGGTCACCGCAGCCGGCCTGGTGGGAGTGGCGCTCGTCGTCGCCGCATGCTCGAGCTCCGGGAGCTCCACGGCCACCACCGCGTCGGGAGGCTCCTCGTCCGGGAGCTCGGGCGCGCCGGTCACCCTGAGCCTCGGCTACCTGACGAACCTCACCCACGCCTCGGCG